>JBCBOO010000009.1:0-55436 GCA_039821235.1 Planctomycetota bacterium | reverse complement strand
ACCCTGAAGGTGCCGTGATGAGTATTCCATCGACAAACGGAAACATGCATTTTATGCACGTCAAGAGCGACGAGCCGCATACCACGTGTGCTGCCGGCAATTGGATCTTGTAGAGCCCGGCTTTGTCGGATTCAAAGTGAAAGTATTCCGGGCCGCGACCCGATCCATCGAACTCGGCAAGCTTCTTCCCGTCCATGTCATGAATAGACACCGCGACGTCCACGGAGATTTGATCAACGGTTCCGAGTACGAACGTATTCTCTTTGACGTTGACGGTGTATTCATCGGCAGTCTTCAAGGTTAATTCGGAACTCCTTGATTCATTGACCTTGAGTGGGGCATCGTTGGTCACGTCCAAATTTTTTGCTTCGACGTTCACCGCCTTCGACGCATGATTCATGGGCATCACAAGCGTCACGTTGTGACGGATTGCTTCAAAGGCTTCGCCGTTCTCGTTACCTGGCGTGTCAAACTCGACGGAGCTTCTCAAAGTCAGTGTTCCTTTGCTCAAACGCTTCAGCTCAATTCTTCCTTTCGCGTTGGTCTTCACGTTCTCCCGGAAACCTTCTGGTCCTCGAATAAAGACCATTCGATCGGCAACCGGCTCACCCTTCCAAAGCAAAGTGAACTCGATCTGCCCGCCATGGTCGTGTGGAACCAAGTCGAGATCCATTTGCTCTGCGCGTCCCAATTCGTGCATCGCATCGTGCGAGTCGACGTTCAGGTTCCTCGCGTAGTAATGGAGCAAGACCTTCTTTTCCCCATACGCGTAGACCCCAAACTTTCCGTAGGAATCGACGCTGTACGCATCGGCTTCGGGAAGAGCGACTCGCATCCAACGCTTCTCTCTGGCTTTGACTTCCTCCGCCTTGATCGGTTTCGGCGCGGGTCGCTCGACCGTGCGAATCCAGACATCACTCTTCCCTAGGAAATGGTCCAAATAGTGACCGTCGCCCGCTTTTGGGGTCTCTTCGAAATAGATGTTTGTTCCCCTCATCTCTGGGGCCCGGTCGACGGAGACCCAAAGGTAGTGCGCATTCGCTGACGCAGCGATGCAAAGGCAGACAATCAAGAAAACGACCGGGGCTTTCAGGGATTTCATGTGTCTTTTCGTCATTTGATTTTGCGGACTTGAGAGAGTGGCTTCGCCATCCCGGTGGGTGATTATAAATCCGATTTGTGAGACGGTTGAATTTCCCAAGGCTCAGGTCATCTGATAACAATGCCATTCGATTGACTTTGATTTGATTCGAATGGCACTTTGAAATCGGACACCTGAGCATTTGCTTGTCGTAAGCCCGTCGTTGTAAAGACAGCACCCAGCACCAGGATGAAGCGACTTATTCTTCGGTCGCGATTCTTTTTGATTCGGATTGGCGACGAAGTCGTTGAAACAGATTTTTGATGGTCATGGGGCGATTCACTCGCCGACGGTGGTTTGGGAAGACTGCTTCCACCAATTCCATGACGAAGTCGCGGCAGAGCGGGCCAGAAAATTTCACTACGTTACCTCAGGGTGTGCTTCAATCCACATCGCACGAATCACCTTGAGTTTGCGTTTCACTGATCGGTCGGAACATCCCAGTTGCTCTGCAATTTCTTGATTTGTATAGCCCTGCTCTTCGTAGATCGATTCGAACGGATGTGTCTTCATGATGTGGGGAAGCAAGTCGCTTTCATCGTTTCAAAGCCGTCTCGTTCTATTCGTCGTCGTTGATCATTGGGTAAACACGTTTCCAGTCGCCTTTCATGTCGACGATCGTCCAACCGAGTTTGCGACCTTCATCGAGGCCGCGGACAAGTTTGCCGATGGGTGATGTTCGGTCGTAAGCCCATTCCCTTTGCTCATCCGTGTGATGCACGATCATTCCAAAACGCGGCCCCTCGCCAGCGGTCGTCCACTGCAACATCTGAAAGTCGCCGTCCGAGTTGCCGGCGGCAAAGATCGGTCGTTCTCCGATGTGTTGCTGGATTCCAACGGGCTTTCCCTCTTTGTCATCGATGAAGCCGATCTCGGCGAGCCGAACCACGACAGGTGTTTCACCACGAATTTCAAACTTGGTTTTCACAATGCTGCCGACGACCTGCCAAGGTGGAATGCCATAAACACGACCCGCCCAGGGCCGCATAAAGTCGATTCCCCCGCCGGAGACGATGAAGGTCTTGAATCCAGATTTCCGGAGATAGTCCAGCAACTCCAACATCGGCTGGTAAACCATCTCGGTGTAGAGACGTCCGGTCTTTGGGTGCCGCGCCGTTCTTGCCCACTTTCGAACGATGCTATCAAACTCATCCGTTGTCATGCCCGCGTGGGTCGCGCCAATGATCGCGGCAATCGCAGACTCGCCTCCTGCGAGGGCCTTTTTCATATCGCCTTTCAAGATCGAGGCGAACGGCTCCGTTGTTTGCCACTCCGGATGGTCGGATGCTAATTCCTTGACTCTGGCAAATGCGAACGCCAGTTGAAAATAGATCGGCTGCTCGGACCAAAGCGTGCCATCGTTATCGAAGGTTGCGATTCGCTTGCGCGGCGGAACAAAGTCTTCCGAGGACTTGTCGGTCACCTTCGTGACGAATGAGATGATTGCCTTCTTCGTCGCACCTTCATTCCAACTGGGCAGCGGGTCAACTGCCTTCACCGCGAAGCTGGAAGTCAGGACAACGGTGGCGGAAAGTAGCGTGCGATACAGCATTTGAATTCGAGAGATGGATTGGAGTTTCGTGGGCACGATTCAAACCGGCACTGTCCGTGGTCGCGTTAAAGCGAACTGATCCGGCAAATACGTTCACGTCGCCGGAGTTTTTCGACGATTCTTGAAGAAAGTCGTGATTGTATCATCTCATTGCGGGCGGGGACGCTCCGGGGATTCCTTGTGTTCGGATCGAGTTTCCCATCAACGAAGCACGGCGCGACTTGGCCCCCTAGTGCACTGCCAACTCTTGAACTTGGGGTTTGTGCTGTTGATCCGCTGGGCGCCAGACCCAGTTTTTTGCGGACAACCGCGGCTAGCACCGTGCGGCTCAATCCCAAAACAAGACGTTGGCAAAGCGCGATCCTACTGGCATCAGTGATCCTCCTGCTCTGCTTTGCGAATGCCGCCGCGGGTCAAGAAGCCGCACCGGCGGGATTGCTACCATTCGGTGGAGACGCCGGCCGCTTTCGGACGCTCCAGTTCGACCGGCGAACGCCTCTCAACGTCGCCAACGATTTCAATGAGTTTCCCGAGTTCGAGGGTGGCATCCTGGTCGTTGGCGAAGATGCGGCGATGAAGATTAGCGGATTCGTCAAAGCCGATTTCATTTCGGATTTTGATCCGATCAATTCGACGGACTCCTTCGATACGACGACGATCCCCGTCGATGTGGCGGACCGAAACAACGCTCGCTTTCATGCGCGGCAATCCCGGTTGAGCTTCGATACGCGATGGCGGGTCAACGGAGACATTGCCAGAGCATTCCTCGAAGCAGACTTCTTCGGTAGCGATGTGAGTAATCGTGACGCGCTAAGATTGCGTCACGCATATGGCACGCTTGGCTGGGTGACGGTCGGACAAACTTGGACGACATTCACAGACCCGTCAGCGGTTCCATCGACCTTGGACTTTGAAGGCGCGGTCTCGAATGTGAATCGTCGTCAGGGACTGCTTCGCCTTGAGCTTCCATTACTCAGTGGGCTCACGTGGGCGATCGCGTTGGAAGATCCACGAATCTCCATTGATGCGCCCAGTACCATCGATGGCACCGGGCGGACCGAATCACCCGACTTCATCAATCGGCTCCGCTTCGAAGCCGATTCGGCAGAGTTTCAAGCAGCGATGGTGGTTCGAAAACTTGGTTTCCAACGCACCGACCAACCGGTGGTCGACGAAATCGCATACGGTTTTAATTTCACGGGTTCTGCGTTGATCGTGGAGCGAACCAAGCTCTACTCGCAGATCACATTTGGTGACGGAATCGGCAGCTACCGCGGTTCCAATGATGTCGTTTCGACCGGCCCCGACTCCGCCGAGCTCTTACCGATGTTCGGTTGGATGATTGGAATCCACCATGAATGGAATGACCATTGGACGTCCAACGTCACCTTCAGCGAGCTGATTCTCGACGATCTGGACGGTCAGCAAGGAAGCAACTTGCGCAGTACCGAGTATCTCGCAGTAAATTTCATCAACAATCCTTATGAGCGCGTTTTCTGGGGAGCCGAGTACCTGTATGGATCGCGGCAAAACCAGGATGGCCATTTTGCGAACGCTCACCGCCTCCAGTTATCGGTCGGATTTTACTTGCCGTAGTTCAGGTAGCGCGGTTTGTATTTCGTTTGTCTTCTGACGAGTACTGCGCAAAAAGTTCTTTCGCATCGAACGGCAAGCATCCAGGAGACCATCGTGATTCCAGTCCGTTGTGCCATGGTCGACCGCAGACTGCAGTTCTGACAATAACGCGAAGTCGGCAGGCTTCCCGTATTTCAGCACGAACTGGTCGAGCCTTGGAACGAGTTGTTCGGCTTGAATC
Source organism: Planctomycetota bacterium (assembly GCA_039821235.1). Taxonomy (GTDB): domain Bacteria; phylum Planctomycetota; class Planctomycetia; order Pirellulales; family Pirellulaceae; genus Stieleria. The sequence goes on along the minus strand of JBCBOO010000009.1, from coordinate 50,927 downwards.
GAATCCGACCATTTCGTCAACTCGCGAAGCGTCACCGCGGCATCGGCTGAACGTGCGGCCACGCAGAAACTCCGAAATCGATACGGCTCGGAATTTCGTTGTGCGTTGCGGAAACGATTCCAACGAGCGATGAGACTGTGGCGACGCCAGATCAACAGCAGGACGGCAGCTGCAACAATCAGGAGGCCGGCCGCCATCTGATATCCGGCGTTGCTGCGAGCGACTGAGCTGGCCGGATCGACAGGCACTTCAATCTTGCTCACCGACGGCTGGACCGTTAACGAGAAGCCGCGAAGGGTCTCCGTTCTTGTCGTGTTGCTACCTGCATCGAACGAAGTCACCGTGAGCTCCGGTAATTCGTAAGCACCTGGCTCTTCAAAGACGTAGGTCACCGTGTCGGTTCGTGTGCTGCTTAGCTCACCGCGATTGATGCGGTTCTCCGTTTTGGGTTCCTTGACGTACAGACGAACACCGTCCGCATCGTCGAACTCGAGAGGCGGAATCATCAAACTCGGAACACCTGCGGCGGTCCGGGTGATCGTGCGAGTGACTCCGTCACCAACCATCAATCGCTCGGGTTGACCTGACCATTGTTGATTCGTTTTCAGCGAAGAAGTCACCAACAGTTCTTCCTTGCCACCGGCACCCTCTGGTAACGTCACGTCCAGTTTTAGTTCTTTGGACTTCTTTCCAATCAGCGACGGATCCGAATCGCTGCCAAACACTTTCTGTTCGATCGACAAGTCGATTGCTGGAATGGTCAGTTCACCGCTGCGACGAGGATACACCCACCATTCGTAGCGTTGTCCGGTGTAGCTTTCGCCATCGATCGTCTCAGAAAGACGAACGCTCTGACTGGGCGGGACATAGGTAATGGCTCCCGAGACTTCGATCGTCGGAATCGAAGGAAGTCGAGCCCAGGAGTCTTTTCCTAAGACATCCACTTTAAGAACGACCCGTTCGCCAGTTGCGACCGAATCCTCCGGTGCAATCTTTGTGCGCACCAGAACGTCATCGGCAACCAGTGGAATGCTCCACAGGCTCAGCAGAAAAACGACGAGGATTCTATTGATCACGATTCGCCTCCGCTGTCGAGTCAGAGCGCGATTGCTGGAAGGCGAATTTGGTTCTCAGGAAATCGCTCGGTGTGGTTTGTACCTGACGAAGCCAGAGTTTGCGTGTGTCTTCGTCGCCGATGGATTCGGAATCCAATTCGACGTCTTCTCCACCGCTGCCTGGACTTTGCTCACCGAACACGATTTCATCTGCACCGAGCATGCCACCGGTCATCTCGCCACCTTCATCCTTGAGTCGCTCGGCTCGCCCGACCGCAATCTCCCTGTTTTGCTTTGCATCTTTGCGATCGGGGGACTCTTGCAAGACACGATCGTACAGCTTGACCGCTTGGTCATATTCGCCAAGCATGACCCGCGCATTGGCTTGATTGAAGGTCGCATCGGCACCGGGTAGTCCGGCAAACGTGGAAGCGGCCTCTTTGAACTGTCCCGCACGAAACTGAGCGACACCACGTCGAAACGGGTTTGCAAACACCTTCGCAGCTTCGACGGCCTGTCCCGAATCGAGCATCCGCTGTCCACGACGATCCGGCGAGCTCCAAGCATCGGCTCCCTGTCGAACCGATAACGTGACCGTCGCGACGATCAGTGCAATCGTACAATAGGCCGCAAGCTTCGTTAAATTTTGTGTGCCGATCATGCTTGCACGCTCCAGCCTCTCCGCGACCAAGACAAGCCCAGTAAAGCGATCAATGGGACGAGATAGTATCCCGCGTCCTGCCACGAAGTCGCGTCGTCTTGGACCACATCCGCGTACGTACGATCGGCCCTGGAACCGAGTGTATCCACATCTCGACCATCGGAAGCGAGCCTCTGCACCGGCACGTTCAAGGTGCTTGCAACCTCGTCGATTCCCGATGCCGCGTAGGCTTCGTCAGTTCTCAGCATCGCGAGGAACTGAACCGGAAACTTGGGTAATAGCGAATTCAGACTGGAAACGGATGATGCGGGCGGTGCCGTGTCAGTGACGACCAGCACGGAACCGCCGACGTCGGAACCGGAAAGCTGATCAAACGCCAGTTCGATGGCTTCGGTCAGCGCGTCGCCTTCGCTGGGCATGACGGAAGGCTCGAGCGCCTGAAGCATGTGATTGATTACGTCGGCGTCTTCGGTTGCTGGCATGACCAAATGGGCCGAACCGGAATAAGCGATCAACCCATTCGCCGAACCGGCCCGTGTCGCCAACAGGTCGGCCAGCTTTCCACGTGCCCGCTCCAGACGTGACGGAGGAACATCGTCCGACATCATCGATTCGCTGACTTTGATCACAATCATCAACTGCGACTTGTCATCCGCCAACGGCGATGGCTGGCGCTTCCAGGTTGGGCCCGCGATTGCCACAATCGCCGACAGCCAAATCACCAGTAATAAATTGACCGGGTTCCACACGCGCTTGGTCGTCTCCGACACAACCAAGTGAGACAGCAAATGCGGTGCGAATTGTGCCTGGAAGTCGTTTCGGGGGTCAGCCGCACGTCTTATCCACCACCAAATCAAGGCGACGACGGGGACCAACCCGAACGCGAGCGGACGCAGGAAGTGAAACTCAGACATCATGCGGCTTTCTCCTCTCCGTCAGCCACTGAAATGCTCGATGCTTTGGGAGTGAGGCGGAGCCGAGTGGCAAGCAGCGTTTCAGCGATGACGAAGTAGGTGATCGAGACGACAAGTGCCGCGAATACGAACCAGTGGAACAGTTCTTGGCGTGGACGATAGGAAACCTGGTCGATCTCTCGTTGTGACATTTGATCGAGCATTCGGTAGATACCGCTCAACGAGTCACGTTCGGCAGCGAAGAAATACTGCCCGCCGGTTTGTTCGGCGACCTTGCGAAGCGTCTCTTCATCGAGCAATTCTTCGCCCGCGGCTTCCGGGTCTCCAACTCCGATCGTATGAATGACGATTCCGTTGTCGCTGGCAATCTTGGACGCTTCGACTGGTGGAACACGACTGCCAGTGTCGTTTCCATCGGTCAGCGCGATCAGTACTTTGTCGTCCAGTTCGCTCCGATCAAAAACGGTGATCGCCAGGCCAATCGCGTCACCCAGTGACGTCTGCGGACCAGCCATTCGCACGTCGATTTGCTGCAACAGTTGACGACAAACCTCCAGGTCTTGCGTGAACGGAATCTGCACAAAGGCACCGGTGCCAAAGACGATCATTCCGACGCGATCACCGTCGCGCCGCATGAGGAACTCATCCAGGACCTCTTTGACGGCTTCCAGTCGATTGACTGTTTTTCCAGCGACGTTTTGAAAATCTTGTGTGTCCATCGATCCCGAAAGGTCGATCGCTAGCATCAAATCGCGACTGGGAATCTGTTTCTTCACCGCCGGCAGCAGGTATTGCGGTCGGGCGAGCGCTACCACCATGAAGACCCAACAAAGAACAAACACCAGCGTCTGCACGATACTTCGACGACGAATGATGGCGCCTTGGCTGGCTGTTTGGCCGCTCGCTTCGGCGACGACATCAAACAGGGGTACTCGTATCGAAGCCCTTTGCTGTCGAAACGGAGGCAGGAGGTACCGAAGGACGATCGGCAGCGGCAGCACGATCAGGATCCATGGATAAGCGAGCATCATCGGCGCGGCTCCGGCTCGTGACTCGTCTCCGAAACGTGATGGCTGATCCAGACTTTCGAAACGCGGCAAACCTCCTGCCATACGCTTGGATCACAGGTGCGATCGGCATCCATATAAGCCGCGGTCCCAATCTTGGCCACTTCACCATGGCTGAAGTCACATTTCTGACAGGTCTGGGAGAGGAAGTCCGTCCAGGTTGTTCCGGAAAGCGAAGCCACGCGACGCCGTGGATACGCGACCAAGGCGACTCGTTTGAGCAGGGTAGAAATTCCAACAAGATCGCCCTGCGGTAGCTTTTCCAGTTCCGACATCGCCTGACGCCGGTATGCGTTGGCTCGCCAACGTTGCCACGCGCGAAACAAGAAAACGAACGTCCAAATTGCAAGCAGCGCGAACACGTAGTACCAACCTGGAGCCGGCGGCCACCACGGCAGCGGTGCCGGTTCCGCGATGTCATGCAATTGGTCCAGGCTGTAAGGATCGACCATCACCGTCCCATCAGTCGACGCAGTTGAGGCAAGACTTCATCGGCCGTGCTGATCGGTAACATCGGTGCGTGCAGGTCACGTTGAAGCGAAAGCACACGCGTCAGTCGGCCCGAGGTTGCTTCCAAAATTCGTTTCGTTTGTCGCGGTCCGGTCACTTCCAGCTGGAGTTCTCCGTCACTGACGGTCATTCGCTGACTGATCGGAAATTCTGACGCGCTGGGGTCATGTACCAGCAAGCCAATCAAGTCGTTGCGATGCGCGATTCGGGTGAGATTCTCGATCGCACGCTCATCCAATCCATGGAAATCACTGATCACGACCACCAAGTAATCGTGAGTCGCTAGGCGCGAGGCTTTTTCGATCGCTTGGCCGAGTGCATTCGCATTGCCACGAACGGGAGAATCGGCCGAAAGTGAGCGATTCATGCGGACAACGGACTTGAGAATCTCAGCGACGCGTTGACGGCTGCGCCGTGGCGAAAAAGCCTCCGCTAACTGATCACCGAAAACGATCGCTCCGACCCGATCGCCTTGATCGATCACTCGCCAAGCGGCCAACGCCGCCAGCTTCGCAGCGACAACCGATTTCATATACCGACGAGTACCGAAGAACATGCCCATTCGTTGATCGACCAACACCAACACCGGCCGGTCACGCTCTTCGGTGAACACACGCGTGTGAGCCGTTCGCGTTCGCGCCGTCACTTTCCAGTCGATAGTCCGAACATCGTCGCCGGGCTGGTAGGCACGGATCTTTTCGAAGTTGAGGCCACGACCGCGAATTCGTGATGCGTGACGTCCGGATAGCAGACTCTGAATCGGTTGCTTGGGGAGGAACGACAGTGAATTCGTCTGATGCTGCAATAACATCAGATCGCGTAAACTGGCATAGACTCTTGGATCTTCGGTTACCTGACTCACGCCACCGGCACCACTTCGATCATTCGCGTGATCACCTGATCGGCGGTGACACCGTCGGCGCTGGCTTCGTAAGACAATCCGATCCGGTGCCGCAAGCAATCGTGAGCGATCGCGCGAAGGTCGTCGGGCGTGACGTGATCGCGGTCATTCAGCCATGCGTAGGCTCTTGAGGCTTTGTCCAACGCCAATGAACCGCGCGGACTGGCACCGATCTCGATCCAGCGTGCCATATCCGAATCCAGTTCCGCCGGACGTCGTGTTGCCGCGATCAAGGCGACCAAGTAATCCTCCATCGGTTCGGAGATCGAAACCGCGTTGATTTCCGATCTGGCTTGGAAGACCGCATCTTGCGGAATGATCTCCTGAGCCTCTGAACTGTTATCGCCGGCAGACTCCCCACGCACCAGCCGCACGATGGCTTTTTCGGATGCATCATCGGGATAGGTCATCGTGATATGCATGAGGAAGCGATCCATCTGCGCTTCAGGCAATGGGTACGTGCCTTCCTGTTCGATTGGGTTTTGTGTTGCCAGGACCATGAAGAGATCTGGCATTTTGTGTGTCGTCCCAGCGACCGTTACTTGGCGTTCCTCCATCGCCTCCAGAAGAGCCGCTTGGACCTTGGCGGGGGATCGGTTGATTTCATCTGCCAGCACCAGGTTGGCAAAGATGGGGCCTTGCTGAAATGCAAACCGCTCCGATGAATTCTCGCCGAGGTAAACTTCCGAGCCGGTGATATCGGCTGGCAACAGGTCCGGCGTGAACTGGATGCGGCTGAAGTCGCTTTGCAGGTTCGCCGAGAGCGTCTTGATCGCACGCGTCTTGGCCAGCCCGGGCAATCCTTCCAACAAAGCGTTGCCGTTGCAAAGCAGCGTCAAAAGCAGACGCTCCACCACTTCTTCTTGACCGATGATCGACGAGGCCATCCGGCGTTTGAGTTCGAGTATCGAGTCGCGAGCGGTCATGAATACTTTGCATTGAAGAAAGAAGGCCGGCTGGAAAAAAGCTACCAGCCGGCCCGTTGAAAACACATCGGTCCAAGATGACTAGCGTGCGCCACCGCCTTCTTGCAGCTTGGTCATCACCTCGTCCAGGTTGAATGAGGCTGCTTTCTGCCGTGGCGGGAAGTCCTTGAAAGTCATCAAGAACTTGCCGACGAAATCTTGAGCCGGTACGAGCAGGAACACACGGTCGATCACCCAATCGTAATACGTGTTCGACGTGCGATCCGCACGCTCGTACGGGTCTGTCCTCAGGTTAAAGATCTTTGGCACACGGAGGCTTACAAAGGGCTCGGCCCAGATTTGTAACGTGCCGGCAACGCGTTGCTCCAGAAAGACGATTTTCCAGTTGTCATACCGAAGCGCCGTCAATTGTTGGTCATCGTTGCAGTACAAGAACTCTTCCCTGGGTCCCTTTTCCTCTTTACCGGTCAGGTACGGAAGCAAGTTGTATCCATCAAGATGGACCTTGTACTGACGTCCCATTGCTTCATGGCCCTTGAGCAGTTTTTCCTTGACATCGGGTTCTCCAGCCATCGCCAGGAAAGTGGGCAACCAGTCGAGGTGGGAGACAATCTCGTTGGAGATCGAACCGGGCTTGATTTTACCCGGCCAGCGAACCATCGCGGGAACGCGGTAGGCACCTTCCCAGTTGCTGTTCTTTTCATTGCGGAACGGCGTCATCGCCGCATCGGGCCATGTGTTCATGTGCGGCCCGTTGTCGGTGCTGTACATGACAAACGTGTTGTCGTCCAAACCAAGTTCGTCCAACTTGTCCAAGACGGTTCCGACGTTCTTGTCGTGATCGATCATCGCGTCGGCGTACTCGCTCATCCAACGACCCGCTTGACCTTTACTTTCAGGTTTCACGTGGGTGCGAAAGTGCATGTGGGTGAAGTTCACCCAGACGAAAAAAGGTTTGTCGGCCTTGGCTTGACGCTCGATGAAATCGGCGGCGCGGGTCGCAATGTCCTCGTCGACCGTCTCCATACGTTTTCGCGTCAGCGGACCCGTGTCTTCGATACGTCCGTCGGCAAAGCTGTGCAGCACGCCGCGCGGGCCGTACTTCTTTCGGAACTCGGGATCTTTCGGATAGTCGGGATGCTCGGGCTCCTCTTCCGCGTTGAGGTGATAAAGGTTGCCGTAGAACTCATCCATTCCGTGATTGGTTGGTAGCATTTCGTCACGGTCACCCAAGTGATTCTTTCCGAAATGGCCTGTTGCGTAGCCGTGATTCTTGAGCAATCCAGGAATGGTCGGATCTTCGATTTGCATGCCGACTTCAGCACCCGGCAAACCGACCTTCGTCAGGCCCGTGCGCATGCCGTGTTGTCCCATGATGAAACTGGCACGTCCGGCGGTGCAGCTTTGTTCGGCGTAGTAATCCGTGAACATCATGCCCTCGCGAGCGACACGATCGATGTTCGGCGTCTGGTAGCCCATTACCCCGTGGGTGTATGCGCTGATATTCGAACGACCCACGTCGTCGCCCCAAATGATGACAATGTTTGGCTTGTCGGCCGCAAAGGCAGAGCAAGCCATGCATGTCGCGAAGGCAATGGTAAGGAAAGTCGAAGCTTTTTTCATTGATGGGTACTCTGGAGGTGTGAAGGGAATCAGGAAAATCGAACGTCGGAAAAGTTGTTAGAATCGCTCCTGGGCGACGACGACACCTTCCCAATTGCGTTCACTGATCGCAAACGCGTCACGGCGTAGCGATTGCCTAACGATAGCATGTCGATCCGAAGCCGTCGCTACTATGGCGGCTTCGCATGCAAACCCGGACAAAACCGCGTCGCGTCGAGAAAAAAAACCACCGCAAGGTGAAGACTTCACAACAGTTCGTGAGAGAATACAGCCGTCGCCAAGTTCCACGACGTCAGATCATAACACCGCCGCAAATCCCGGCAAATCAGAACAATTGAACCTTGCTCCCGGATTGCAGTCATTCTTTGATGAATTGGATCTGCATTCCCGCGGGATGATTCCGATCGACACACCGGACGGCGACCGCCAGCGGCAAGCATGAACTGGCGCGAGCCCGCCGGAATAGGGGTGCTGACGGAAAGTTGAACGAGCCAAGCAGCTTGACCGTGAACCTTTCTCCGTGCAGCGGATATCCCGAGCGGACGGTCAACCAAGGATGGAACGATGGGTCAAAATCAAAAAGCCTGGGCATCGAATTTGGAGTTTTCCTGCAGGAATTCAATCCTCCTATGGGTGTTTTCCTTCACTCTCATTGCCCTTACCGCTGGCATCCTTTCTCCCGGCACTCTCAATGCCCAAACCAGCCAGTGTGATGAAGGATTCGAGTCCGCATATGACTCCAGTTTCTGTGACACGATGCCTGGGTGCGACGGTCTGGCAGCACAGCCGGCTAGCTGTTACGAAGAGTTCAAGCTCGGGCTGGCCGCAAGTGGAATTTCGCTGTCCAGTAATCTGACGCAGTTCTATTTTGGGACGGTGGATGGTGGGATTCGTCGAACCGATCGATATGGCGGTCACGGTGACTATTTGGCGAGGCTTGATCTTGGAAAGCTCGGGCTTCAAGAGGGCTTATTCGTCCAACTGAGGGCGGAACACCGCTTCGGGCAATCGGTCAACGGAGACGCCGCTGCCATCTTGCCCGCGACCTTGGCAACGGATTTGCCCGTAAACGATAGCCGCGAGTTGTTCCTCAGTAACGTTTTGTTCACGCAGTTTCTAAGTGAGTCTTTTGCCGTCTACGGTGGGAAACTCGACACACTTGATGGTGACCAGAATGCATATGCGTCGGGTCGTGGCATTTCGCAGTTCAGCAACACTGCCATGATCGCGAATCCGATAGCGCTGCGAACGGTTCCCTATTCATCGCTGGGATTTGGATTTTTGATCTTAAGCGAAGGAGAACCGCTTCTTAACTTTCTCGTCATGAATCCAACGGACACGGTTGAAACGGATGGCTTTGACGAGTTGTTCAGCGAGGGTGTCGCGATCTCTTCCGAGCTTCGTTTTCGAACCAACGGATTCGGTCGTCCCGGGCACCAACTCTTCGGTGCTACCTGGAGTAGTCGAGAGTTCACCGCACTGGGACAAGACCCTCGTATCATCCTGCCAAATATCCCCGTCCGACGGAGCAATGGCTCATGGTCGCTGTACTGGAATACGGATCAAGCACTTTGGGTGGATCCTTGTGACGCCAACCGAAACTGGGGATTATTCGCGCGAGCGGGAATCGCCGACGACGATGCCAATCCGATCAGTTACTTCTTGAGCGGCGGACTGGGTGGTGCAAGTCCATGGCGCGAGGGTGACTCATTTGGTCTTGGGTACTACTTCTCGGGGACCAGCGACGAAGTGGGACCCATTCTTGAAACCGCACTCGGCCCGATCGGAGATGGTCAGGGCGTCGAATTGTTCTACAGAGCACAGGTGACCAACGCATTGTCGATCACGCCTGACGTCCAATGGTTGTCGCAAACGCGGCAGAACATTCCGGACGCATACGTGATGGGTCTACGCGTCAATTTGCAGTTCTAGTGGTTCGCTTGGGTCTGCGGGGACAAATAGCCAGGATGTGTCGTTCCTATCATCGCCTGATCGAATCATACCGCGATCTCGGCAAGCTGACCGCCTCAAACGTCTTCTACTGGTGAGCAATCCTGGCAGCATCGCCCTCCTACGATTGCACCAGGTCCGCCCTCACATGGATGTCTTGTTGCGGATACGGAATCGAGATCCCAGATTCGTCGAACCGTTGTTTGATCGTCTTGGTTAGATCCCAATAGACGGCCCAATAGTCGGTCGTCTTAGCCCAGGGGCGACAGATGAAATTAACCGACGAATCGGCCAACTCGTTCAGCTTGATCACCGGTTCGGGATCATCCAAAACAAGCGGATGATCCTTGACGGCGTCATTGAGGATCGCTTCGACCCGGCTCAAATCGTCATCGTAGCCGACGCCGAATTGCAAATCGACTCGTCTCGTGTCACGGGCCGTGACGTTGGTGATCACGTTGTCCCAAATTTCGTTGTTGGGAACGATGATCTTCTGATTGTCAAACGTTGAGAACGTTGTCGAGACCAAGTTCATCTCCGAAACCGTTCCCGTCACTCCGCCAGCGGTCACCACATCACCGACATCAAACGGTCGATTGAGCAAGATCATCAAACCACTGGCAAAATTGCTGAGCGTGCCTTGCAGGGCGAACCCGATAATGAAACCGGTCGCACCGACGGCAGCCAACAGCGGACCGATATCAATCCCCAGTGAGGCCAACGCGACGAGAAAACCAATCGCGTAGATCACGTTGCGAACGCTTTTTCGAACCAGCGATTCGGCCAATTGTGACAGGTGTGAAGTGCGGTCGAGGATTCGCTTGACAATGGAAGAGACGATTCCGGCGATGATCCGTGTGGTAAACAAAATCAATGCAAACGCGAGGAGACGCCACACCCAGACTTTCCCGCCGTCGTCCGACAAGAACCAACCTTTCGCAGCGATCCAGATCGCTTGCCAGTCGGAGGTGTCGACCTGTACGCCGCGTTGGACTTCGGCGTATTTCCTGATGGATTCAACATCACCTCCCTTGGACTCCAGCGAGTCCAAGACCACATCAAGTCGATCCAGCAGGTCCAACTCAGCCTGCCTCAACGTATTCACCTCCTCCAGCGTTTCTTCTTTCGCCTTGGTCGTTTGAGCTTCGTCGGCCGGAGCTTCTGGCGACGCTTCCCGCGAGGTCTCTTGCTGCTCGGTCATTCGCCGAACTGCCGCCTGCTCTTCGGCAACTTCACCTGCCTTCTCGCGGACCAATTCGAGCCAACCGTCGACCTCCCCTTTGGTCTCTTCAGCCGTCATCGGTTTGATCAGAAAGCCGAGTTCTTCCAACGAGATACTTGGATCTGAAGTCGTCGTCGCAATCGGATCTTCGGGAGCTTTTGATTTACCCTCGTCTTGAGCATGACTGATAGCCGGACTCCCGGCACAGACAGCAATTAAGGCCATTAGGTTGACAAAGAACGTTAGTGGCAACTTCATTTCAATTCCATTCTTATTTGAATAACCGCAAGTTTGGTTGCGAAGACGTCTCGTCGGTCATTTCGAGTCGGTATAGCGAATCTCGGTGGTTCCGATTTCGCCTTCGAATTCAAATGGGGCGCGATCGTAGTAGTCCAGCGAAACCGGCGAGTCCTGGTCGCGGCCAATGTCGAAAGTCGCGTTACTGGTGAAGTGCAACGACATGCCGCGGGGAACACGTCCCTTGGTGACTTCGTTTCCATCGACCCGCAGCGAGACGTCAATCGGGCCGCCGATCTGGTTGACCAGCTTTGAGACGACTTCGATTTGGTGCTTCCCGGCTTCGATCGAAGTCTCTGATCGAATCTTTGTACGCTCAATTTCAAACAAGTTGAACTCATAGCAAAGCTGTCCGTCGTCCATGTAACAGGTCAGACCACCGGAGCAGCCGGCCAGCGCGTAAAGCACGCCGCTGGCATTTTTAGGCACATCGACCTCCATCGTAACATTGCTACTGACCTTGCCGAGCTTCGGAGCCGCCGATTCGGGTGTGCCGGAGACCGGGCCAAAGAACGACCACTGGGTGTATGGCGGCGCGGGCGCGTCTTCCGGGTGGTACAGGACGGTCGACCAAAGCCCGCCACCGATCGGCAGGTTCTTGTTCTTCGCGGATTCGGTCAGGAACAGCGACTTCATCTCTTCGAGCTTCTTTGGATGTTGTGCCGACAAGTCATTGGACTGACTCCAGTCCTCTTCGATGTTGAAAAGCTCCCACTTGTCTGTCAGAGGGGACCACTCGCGAATCCCCTTCGGGATGCCGCCCACCCAGGGTTCCCGCGGTCCGCGTGCGGACGCAAACCAGCCGTCGTTGTAGACGCCTCGGCTGGCCATGATGTCGAAGAACTGCGTGTGACGCGTCCCTTCGGCCTGGGGAGCATCCAACGAGTAGACCATGCTGACGCCGTCGATCGGATCTTGAGCGAATCCATTGACCACTTGGGGAAGGGAAATATCCAGCAACTCATAGATCGTGGGTGCGATATCAACCACATGATGAAACTGGGCCCGCGCGGTTTTGTCGGCTTTCAATTTGGCCGGCCAGGAGATCGCCAACGGCTGGCGGGTACCGCCGAAGTAAGCGCCCTGCAACTTGGTGCCTCGATAAGGCGTGCTGCCAGCCCAGGCCCACCCCGCGTGGTACATGTTGTCGGTCTTCGGTCCACCGAGTGCATCAAGCCCGCCAAGCTCTTCCAGTGCTTCCAAGTGCTGAGAAATCTTCGTCGGAATTCCGTTTTGAGCCAGCTGCTCGCTGATCGTACCGTAGAGGCCTTCCGACGATGACCCGTTGTCGCCCCAAATGTAGAGAACCAGCGTGTTGTCCAAACGCTCCTGTCGCTCCAGCTCGTTGATGATTCGGCCAACCTGAGCATCCGCGTGTTCGGTGAACCCAGCGAAAACCTCCATCAGTCGGCGTTGGAATGGCTTTTCGTTATCCAGGATCGATTCCCACGAAGCCATCGAATCAGCTCGCGGCGTCAGCGTTGCATTGGCAGGGATCCAACCAAGCTTCTTCTGGTTGGTGAACACACGTTCGCGGTACGCGTCCCAACCGTCATCAAATTTACCTTTGTACTTATCTGCCCATTCCTGCATCACTTGGTGCGGACCATGGGAAGCGCCGGGTGCCCAGTACATGAAGAACGGCTTGTCGGGAGAGTACATCTTTTGGTCTCGCAACCAGGTGATCGCATCGTCAGCGATGTCTTCCGACAAGTGATAGTGATCGTTGCCGCCGCTGGTCTCTGGTCGCTCCACATAACTTGTGTTTCGGACCATTGTTGGTTCGTACTGAGACGCTTCGCCGGCCAGAAACCCATAGAAGTACTCGAAGCCATAACCGGTCGGCCAGTAATCGAACGGTCCTTTGTTAGTGATTTGTTCCTCGGGAGTGTTGTGCCACTTTCCGAAAGCGGACGTATTGTACCCGTAGGCCTTTAGGACTTCGGCCATGGTCGCCGACGTCTTTGGAATGACGCCGCTGAACCCGTCAAAGTCATTAGCGATCGCGGCGATCTGACCGTTACCGACTCGCGTGTGGTTCCGGCCGGTCAGTAGTGCGGCTCGTGTGGGTGAACACATCGCGGTCGAGTGAAAGCGATTGTATGACACGCCCGAGCCAGCGATGCGGCTAAGTGTCGGCGTGTTGATTTCTCCACCATAAGTGGACGGCGTGCCTGCTCCGACGTCGTCGATCAAGACGATCAGAATGTTCGGTGCGTCATCGGCAAGGCGCCTGGGTTCGATACGCTTGCTGTAAGTCGAACTCTCAATCGTCACGCCTGCCTGCGAGCCCGAAGGAGCCGGAGGGAACGGCAGGATGTCCTGGGCGCTGGTCGGAGATATCATAGAAAGGTTAAAAATCAACACCGCTGCGGTACATTGAATCGTCTTCTGCAGATACCGAAAAAGCTTTTTCATGATGGAATACTCTTGGAATGAACGAATCGTGGACGGGGGAATCAGGTCGGCGACTAATTCAATTCAACCTTCACCGTGCGGATCGTTCCGTCGAACTTGAAAGGGCGACGTTCTTCGTAAACGCGTGAAACGGGCGAGCCGAGATCGACACCGACGTCAAACGTTTCACTCGCCGAGAACGCTGCCGGTACGGACAGGCGAGTGGTCATCTTGGCGGCCTCGTCACCGTCAACCGTCATCACCACCGTTAGCGGGGCACCGGGTTTGGGCAGTGACGTATCGACGACGATCGTGTGTTCGCCCGCGGCAATTGGTTGCTTCGATTTCACGGTGTAACGCTCGACGATCATGAGGTTGTATTCGTAGCATAGGTAGCCATCTTCCATGTAACAGGTCAGGCCACCGGCAGCGCCGCCCAATGCATACAGCACTCCACTCGCCTTGTCGCCGATTTCTAAATCGATTTCGACACGGTTGTTCTTCTTGCCCAGCCCAGGCGCGGTGAACTCGGGCATGCGTCGCGTGTTCGGTCCGAATGTCCAACGGGTGTATTTTGTCTTCACCACATCTTCCGGGTGAATTCGCGTCCAGATCGCTCCACCGATCGGGAAATCGTTGTTGTCTTCGGCAGCGACCAGAAACTCCTCCTTCAGTTTGGCAAGTCGCTCTGGATGATCTGCGGCCAAGTCGTTTGCTTGTGAAAAGTCATTTCGCAGATCGTAGAGCTCCCAGACATCGTCTTCTGAATTCCAGCCCGTTAGACGCTTCGGATTGTTCGCCGGATCCCACGGATAAAGCGGCCCAAAAGTGCACGCCATCCAGCCGTCTTTGTAGAGGCCGCGGCTGGCATAGTTGTCGAAGAATTGCTCTTTCTTCTTTGTCGGTGCAGTGGCGTCCTTGAACGTGTATGCCAAACTGCGCCCGTCCATCGGCATCTGCTCCGCACCAAGAACGACCTTCGGTGGTGTGATCTCGAGAATGTCGTAGATCGTCGGAACGATGTCGATCACGTGGTGGAACTGCGAACGAATTTTGTCGCTTGGCTTGATGCCCTTTGGCCAGGAAATCGCCATCGGATTTCGCGTTCCACCGAAGTACGACGCGACGAGCTTGGTGCCCTTGAAAGGTGTGCCACCCGCCCATGCCCAGCCGGCGTGGTACATATTGTCGACAGCGGCCGTCCCGATCACATCGAGCCCGCCGAGTTTGTCGAGTGCCGCGATTTGCTGGTCGACGGTGGTTGGAATCTGGTTCTGTGCGAGGAGTTCACTGACGGTACCTTGGACACCTTCGGAGCTCGATCCGTTGTCGCCCCAGATGTAAATGACCAGCGTGTTTTCGCGCAGGCCGCGTTCTTCCAAACCCTCGATCACTCGCAGGACTTGATGGTCGGTGTGCTCGACAAAGCCCGCATAGACTTCCATCAGCCGGCGCTGGAACGGACGCTGTGATTCGGGGATGTCTTCCCAGCCCTGCATGGTCGGGTCACGCTCGGTCAACTGGGTGCCCTCAGGGATGATGCCCATCTCTAATTGCCGCGTGTAGACGCGCTCGCGATAGGCGTCCCAGCCATCGTCGAACTTTCCTTTGTACTTGTCGGCCCATTCCTGAGCGACATGATGCGGACCATGAACGGCTCCGGGAGCCCAGTACATCAAGAAAGGTTTGTCTGGCGAATAGGCTTGGTGGTCGTCGAGCCACGAAAGTGCTTCGTCGGCCATTCCCTCGGACAGGTGGTACGTCTCGCCGTGCGGGGGTTCGATGTGGGTGCGATTTCGAGTCAGCCGCGGTTCCCACTGGGACGTTTCGCCGGCGATGAACCCGAAGAAGTAGTCGAATCCGTAGCCGGTCGGCCAGCGATCAAACGGTCCCATTCGGGTCGTTTCGGTTGCTGGCGTATTGTGCCACTTGCCAAACGCCGACGTCTTGTATCCGTAGTGATGCAGAACCTCCGCAACCGTTGCGGCTTCGCGCGGGATCACGCCAGTGAATCCGTCGAACGCGACGGCACGCTCGGCAATGGTCCCCGATCCGACGCGTGTGTGATTGCGCCCTGTCAACAGGGAAGCTCGCGTCGGTGAACAGATCGCCGTGGTGTGGAACGTGTTGTAGCGCAGTCCTTCGTCAGCAATTTTTTTGAATGCGGGCGTGGAGACTTCTCCGCCAAATACTTCCGACACACCGAAACCGACATCGTCAAGCAAGACGATCAAAATGTTGGGCTCATCGTCTTTCAAGCGATTGGGTTCGCCGGGCCACTTCATCGTCGAATCCTGCAACAGCGGTTTGACGACGCTGTCCATCGGAGTCGGCGGAAACGGCAGGACGTCTTGGGCGACAGCAAGTGGTACACCGATCAAGGCGACGGCTAATACAGCAGCCGTGGAATGTATCGCCTTCCGTAGGGCGGAATGATGCAGCTTCATGATTTATTGCTCATGGTGAGAACGGATCTTGAACGGGGAAATCAGTCGCGACCACAGTCGCTGACCGCTCCGTCGGTCGTAGCGGAATCGGCGACGCTGGTTCCGGACGCGAAAGACGGGGCGACTATCAACGGTTTGGCACTTGCGAGCTGATGAACTTGCTAACGTTGTCGATTTGGAGAGACATGCTCTTCTGGCTGGGTGGAAACTCTTTGAAAGTCATGACAAACTTGGCAATCTGCTGGCCGGCAGGGCCAAAGATCCAACTACGGTTCTCCGCCCATTCGTCGTAGCCTCGAGCGTGAATGAATCGCTCGAAGGGATCGAGCTTGACGTTGATGATGTAGGGTGATGTCAGCGGAACTTGCTCGGACCGGAACCACTTCTCCTGATCAATGAACAACAATTTCCAGTCCTCGTATCGGAGGCCGTGAAAGGTGGTTTCAGTGAAGTAGTAGAAGTCCTTTCGTTTGGTCTTTCCATTGCGAAGCACCAGATCGCTCTGGTCATAGCCGTCGAGGTGTACTTTGTAGGTCTTGCCGTTGATCTCTTTGCCGGTCAGTAGTTCTTGCTTGAGATTTTTCTGTCCGACCCAGGACATCAGCGTCGGCATCCAGTCTTCCATGGCCATGAACTCGCCGGTGCTGATGCCTGCAGGGATCTTGTCTTTCCACTTGACCACGACAGGTACTCGAAAGCCGCCCTCCCATCCACCGGAACCCTTCTCGCCGTGAAACGGTTGGTTGCCGCCATCAGGCCAAGAGTTACCGGCCGCGCCGTTGTCAGTGGCGAATATGACTATCGTATTGTCATCCACGCCGAGTTCTTTAATCAGGTCGAGGAGTTCACCAACATGGTTGTCGAGCTCCGCCATGCCATCCGCGTACAGGCCGTAACCAGTTTTTCGGTCCCACTTCTCGTTCAGGTGGGTCTTGTAGTGCATGCGGATGAAGTTATGCCAAACGAAGAAGGGCTTGTCTGACTTGACCGCGTCGGCGATGAAACGCTTGGACTCGTTCATCACTTCGGCGTCGAGGTTCCGTTAGCGCTCTTTCCCCCAGGCCCCCAGGTCTTTGATCTCCTGCCTACCATCCCGCAACGCCTTGGAATGGATGACGCCTCGGGTGGCGATTCCCAATCGCTCTTGGGCTTCCGGGTCCTTCGGTGTGTCGTACTGCTCGAGGTACTCGCCAGCGTTCAGGTGGTAAAGAATACCGAAGAACTCGTCAAAACCGTGCATCGTCGGAAGGTGTTCGTCGCGGTCGCCGAGATGATTCTTCCCGAATTGGCCGGTGGTATACCCTTCAGCCTTGAGCATGGTCGCGAGCGTGGGGTCTTTGTCCTGAATCCCTTCCTTGGCTCCCGGCAGACCCACCGTGCTAAGCCCGGTGCGCATCGGATATTGGCCGAGGATAAAAGCAGCTCGTCCGGCGGTGCACGAAGCATGTGCGTAGTGATCCATGAAGATCATGCCGTCGCGAGCAATACGATCGATGTTCGGTGTCGACCCGCCCATCATCCCACGGTGGTACGCACTCACATTCCACATCCCGATGTCATCTCCCCAGATGATCAGAATGTTTGGCTTTTCAGCCGCGAGCGACGAAACGACCATTGCACACGCAATGGCGAGAGAAAAGAGGGTTCTTAGTAGCATCTGGTTTCTCCGAAGAGTTGAACGAGGAAGGCAAGAATTTGGATCAATCGATCTCTACGCTTTGTCCATCACCCACTTCCACGCCGCGTCTATCTCAGCCGCATCGAAGTACTCGACCTTGGCTTGCGTGAACGGTTTACAAACGACGGCCATCATCTTCTCCCACTGCTTTTCACCGACCAGCGCCAGACGTTCGATTGTGGCGCAGTGCGCGGTCGCGAATTTGATATCGTCCCACAGCGCCATTGCATCCCAGCCATGGAAATCGCTGAATTGAGCTAAGATTCGAGTGGTTCCATGGCGAGCAATCGCCTCATCGACCAGCGGAGTAAACTTTCGATAGTCGTCGTCGTGTAATTTGCCTGAGAGACGGAATGCGACAACGCTGTCGCTTGGGGATTCAAGGATTTCGATCATGGGTGGAAGCCTTTTTAAAAACAAATGAGCCGCTAAACCGACGAGGCTGCTTGAGACACTTCACGAAGTCGCTGCACGACTTTTCTTAGCTTGAGCCCGACGAAAATCATCACATCGCCGACGACCAGAGCGATCGCGTCAACCACATACCGTATCCAACGGTCGCCACCCCAGCGTGCGCCGGCGATTCCAGCATCGGTGGGGCTTGCGGAAAGGGCTTCTCCACGTTCGACAAGCGTCAGACGGCATAGCCTCGCAACAAGCAACAGACAAGTTTAAGTATGAAGGCCCGATCAAACCGCAAGCAATGAGTGGAACTACTCAAAACGTGTGAATCTTTGTCGATTCAACTCACATCACACGTCCACCTATGAACGTGTGAATAGAGGTTTCGGCAGCAGGAGGCCGAATCGCCAGGCCCCGCGCAGCAGGAATAGCCGGGAGTCGCTACGTGCAATTGATAGCTGACTGCTCGGCGGAGAGAGTCGAGCCAAAGCATCCCAAAATCAACTCTTTCTCTTCAGCCCAATTTACTCAGAGTTAGGGCCCTGCTGCTTGCGATCAGTCATTTGCCCCGATTATTCGCTCCCAGCGTACTGCTTTCGAGTCATTGCCAGCCGCCCGATGGAAGTTAACCAAACGACGTACCGCCTTGGCTAACTCATCTCGAGATGCATCATCCAAGCTAGTCAATTGTGTGTAGCCGGCGAGTAATGCGCTCTCTGCTTCTTCGAGTTTACCTTGACCCGCGAGTACCGAACCCAGACACAAGCGAACTTCACCGACAATCCTTGCGGAGTTGATCTGGTGAACCTTTAGGATCTTGTTTGCCAGATTTAACAACCGTTCTGCAGGGACATACTCGTTCCGATTGAGGAGTAGCTGCGCGTGCAGTGTCATTTGCTCTACAACCGATGCATGGGCAAGTTTGGGGTGGTCGTCAAAGTACGCGATGAACTCGCTGCGGATTGCTTGTGCTGTATCCAATTTCTCTTGGCTCAGGTAAACGGTCGCCAGATAGAAATTCGTCGTCATCGTATGCGGCGACGTCTTCCCCAGTTGCGTTTTCCGTAGGTCGCAAGCCTGCGTCAAAGGCTTTTGTGCCTCCTCAAACCGTCCCTGAGACAAATAGATTTCGCCTAGATCGGATAGCAAATTGTCAAGGTCAGCGTCGGTCTCCTTTGTTTTTTCTACAACTTCACGCAGCCAACTTTCGGCTACCTCATTCTCCCCCAATTTCCCCTTGGCCACTGCCAAGTAGTGCTTGGCGTTCAGGGTTTCGGAACTGTCAGGACCACTATTTCGAACACTCGCGTCATACCAGATTTGAAAGAACTGCTGTGCCTTGTGGTAGTCGCCGATCATTCTGCATGAAACGGCCAAATTGTTCAGCGTTTTCCTAGTTTCCTTGTGCTCATTACCGTAGAAGTCTCGCTTCAGTGCTAAAAGCTCCTCTAAAAGTGGTATCGATTCTCGCCAGTTGCCTTGCAGAATCTCCAGTTGAATTAGCAGGCTCTTTCCAGCCAGCAGGCCGGGATACCTTTCCCGTTTGACCACAACTGCCTGATCGACCATCGGGCGGAGAAGGTCCGAAGCAACGTCGTACTTTCCAATACTGCAATAGGATTCAGCGAGCATAAACTGCAGCACAGCCCGTTCTTTGGGCCGATCGGCAAACCCACTTTCAAGTCGGCCTCGAGCTCTCTCGAGTAAGGTGACTAACTTTAAATCAGAGTCAAACTTCACCTTTGGGTCGAAGAACAATGTGCTTCCTTGGAGACCTAGCAAGTCATTGCGAAGGTAGCGGTTGATTCGATCGGAGTGTTCGGCAGCTCGAACTGCCTCTGATTCGGCTTGGCGTGCCTCCAGCTCTGCATCCCTCGCACGAATCGCTTGCGAGGCTGTACCGATGAATCCAACGACAAGGGTTATGAAGACCAAGGATGAAGTCATCAAAGCCACCCGATTTCTCCTAGCAAACTTGGTCATCCGATAAGCAAAAGTTGGTGGGCACGCGGCAACAGGTCCACCTTCTAAGAAACTGCCGATATCATCCGCCAACGCAGCGGCGGTTGCATAACGTCGTTCTCGATCTTTTTCCAACGCCTTCATTACGATCCAGTCCATCTCTCCACGCACGATACGGCTTATCTTCGATGGTTCGCCGGTGAGCGTTTCGGACGTTGACGCATTCATTTGAGCCGTTTCCGATAGCCTTGTGCTTGGAATCGGCGGGTCTTCTTCTCGAATGATCCGTAGCATTTCGTCCCATTCCACCGATCTCAAACGCTCCTTCGAAAACGGCGTGGTTCCCGTCAGAATCTCGTATAGCAAGACGCCCAATCCGTAGATGTCAGCGCGCGTATCGACATCCAGCTGGTTGACGCGTGATTGTTCGGGACTCATGTACTCAAAGGTACCCACCAACTGTCCATAGCCGGTGAACATTGTCAGTTCTGTTAGCGGTTGATGAATCGCTTTTGCAACGCCAAAGTCAATCACTTTGGCGACTGGCCGACCGTCATATTCAGCGACCAGCACGTTGGAAGGCTTCAGGTCCCGATGGATAATTCCCTTCTGGTGCGCATGTTGTACGGCGTGGCAAACGGGGATGAACAACTCCAGTTTTTCCTGCGTCGATAGACGATTGATTCGGCAGTATTCCGCGATTGATTTCCCTTTCATCAACTCCATTACAAAATAGGGGCGTTCCGATTCGGTCACTCCTGCGTCGAGTACCTTGGCAATATTGGGATGGTCCAGAAGCGAAAGTGCGTGTCGCTCTGCATCGAACCTTGCTAAGACTTGCTTCGTTTCAACGCCCGGCTTGATGAGTTTCAAGGCCACTTTGCGCCGCACGGGTTCGCTCTGTTCGGCCATGTAAACGATCCCCATGCCGCCCTCACCGATAGATTGCAGCAGTTTGTAAGGTCCGATACGCTCACCGCACCCTGGGAATTGTGGCCTAGTGAATGGCGTTTGATCGACGAAGAGATCCGTGGATGAATCGGCGGCTAAGAGTTCATTGGCGAGTTGCTTCACTTCTTCATTTGGACACAGATCGTCCAACAGCACTTGACGTTCTCTTCCTTTCGCGTCCGCCACAGCGGAAAAGATCTCGGCAAGCAGTTCGATTTGTCGAGAAGAAGCCACGGTTTCCGTCGACTGGTTGCGGTCGGTCTTTCTGATCAACGTATCAGCCCTTTGAGAATCCCACTATTTGCTCTCGAAACTAGACGCACCATTTTAAGCGCTAACGAAACGTGGAACCCTTCACGAATTCCTCGCAATTTGTGCGTGCAACCACGCTCTTGCAAACCGCCAACGTCGCTCCACTGTGGAAACACTGACGTCGAGCACCTCAGCGCATTCTTTGACGGTCAATCCGGAGAAAAAACGCAGTTGGACAATCTCTGAGAATTCTGCGGAATGCTTCGCAAGCGCTTCGAGGGCTTCGTCTAGTTCGAGCAAGTCTTCCTCCCAGTTCTCGCCGTCAAAGGTGAAAACGCCGGACAGAGAGTGCTGCTGCAAGCCGCCTCCGCGTTTCTCACGATCACGCCCGCGCGCGGCGTCAATCAGAATTCGCCGCATTGCCTCTGCGGCCACCCCGTAAAAGTGTCTGCGATCCCGCCATCCGTTGGTGCGCCGTGCGAGTTTCAAGTACGCCTCATTGACCAAGGCCGTCGTATCTAAGGCGTTGGCACGGTCTTGGGCACTGATTCGGTTATGCGCAATAGCTTTCAGATGCTCGTACACGAGTTCATAGAGCTGATTGTGTTCCTGGGGAAGGGCCTCCAATAGAGACGTAACCGTCCCCTTTTTGATTGTTTCGTTGCTCTTCTCCTCCTCGTCGTTCATTTCGACTCCCCGGAAAGCGTTGAAGAAAGACTGAAATTCTCTTTCGATTATTCGAAGTCTGTAAAGGGGGCGCGATCTCGGTATCGCTTAAACAGGAAACGGTCACCAGCGACCAACCCTTGGTTCCTCAATTCACGACTCGTCACATGCAACGGCCTACGAATCGACAGCGACGCGGATTTACGCTTATCGAGCTATTCGCCGCGCTGTCCATCCTTGCGATTCTAGCTGGCGTTCTTTTGCCTGCAGTCCAACAAACGAGGGAGTTGAGCCGAAGGGTGTCATGCGCCAATCGACTCAAGCAACAAAGCCTTGCTTTGCTCGCCTTTGAGTCAACTTATAAGCATTTGCCAGCAGGTGCAGAGCCTCAAACCCTTCACGCTTGGTCCAGTCGCATCCTCCCGTTCCTTGAACAAGCAAACCGTTACCACCAAATCGACTTTCAAATCGGCTGGAATTCGGGGAGCAATCGGCGAGCGATTCACTCGAGTTTACCGGTGTACAAGTGCCCTAGCTCATGGAAAGACTATCCCGGTGCGAGCGACTATTCCGGGATACGTGGTTCCTCGCACAATGCGAGGTCGAACCTGGGCAGGAACGGAGTTCTATTTCCAATCTTGTCGAAAACGAATGGAATCAGACTCTCCGAAATCACAGACGGAACGAGTCAAACTCTCGCAATCGCAGAAGCCGTCGCTCTTGGCGAGGATTCCAACGGATTTTGGGCGTCCGGTCTCAACTGTATTGGCCACGACGAGGGCCCCATCAACAACCGGCGAGGCAGTCGAGACGAGATTGCAAGTCTGCATCCTGGCGGCGCCAACGTCGCTCTGGCTGATGGGTCAACGCGATTCTTGAATCAGTCACTCTCGCTCCAAGTCCTTGGCGCACTCTGTACTCGCGGAAATGGGGAAGTCACAGGCAGCTATTGAATACCTGCGGTGCCCCGCAAGATCTCAACAATTTTCTGCATCTCTTTGTCTGGACTGGCTGGATGAAAGTGATGCAACTACCTGAAAGGAAGAGAAGATGAAGAATCTCGTAATGGTCTTAATGCTGAGTTCGCTCTCATGTGCAGTCGGCTGCTTTAGAGAACCACGCCCGAGGTCTGGCGTGCTGTTCGATAATCTGAACGTCAATGCAACAGATCCCTTGATTCGCACTTGGGTCCTCTCCGAAGAGCAAATTGCAAGTCCCCCTACGACTCGTGCCGAAGCGGAAGCGATAGCAAATTATGTCACCTACCCATCTCTACAATATGAATTCAGGCGAGAACCCGGTACTTACTTTGTTGTCGCCAGCAATGAAACGCATTTCCAGAGTCTCGCGGCTGATGACGCGTTTGAAGCTGGAGTTGACTTTTCATTGCTAGAAGTCGAAGTCGGCGAAGAAAAGGCAAGAGTAACCGGCATCAACACAAACACCCCGACTATTCTTCCCGACTTGAACGAGATTGACTTCTGACGTGATTTGAGTTCTGTTCAGCGATCGAAATCCCGAACGGCGGCATTTCGATGCTGGGCAGGATCGTGTCAACGGCTTAGCAACGCCTTGTTGGTTGGTGGATTGGTTAAGATCTACGTGCAAATGATCTTCGAAATTGTCAACTCTCAGGCAAAGATGTCATGGTGGAACCAAACGAGTCGAAGCCGAACACTTTCTTCATTGAAGTGTTCGGTGCGGGTCTTCCTGAAGTCGATGGACTTTTCGTTCCTTCCACCGCCCCTCCGACCGAGTCCGAATCCGGCACCGTTTCGAGTCCCGGGTACTGGAACGGCAAGATGGCGTGGGATCGCGCCGACTCCAGATGCGTCCGAAGCCCTGCCTTGTCCTATTCCAACAGCTACAAGTCATGGCGAATCTGCCGACTGGATGGCCACCTCGCTTACGACCTGACTTGCGAGGATGAACTGCCGCCGATAGACAAAGAATGGCATGTCTATAAGAAGGGCGTCGCTCCGGCTCCCCGGGTCGTGTTGCATCACTACGACCCACGGCTTCCCTGTCCCAAACCCAATGTCGTATTCGTTCTCGGAGGCCCGGGGGCTGGAAAGGGAACGATGTGTGAGCTAGCCGAATCGCAACTGGGTTGGACTCACTTGTCCGCAGGCGATCTCCTTCGCGCCGAACGTGAAGCCGGTGGATCGACCGCTGCCATCATCAATGAAGTCATTCAGTCGGGAGACTTGGCCCCCGATGAGATCGTCGTGAAACTCCTGAGAGATTCGATGGAGACCATCACCCGAACGACCGGTAAGAACAACTTCTTGCTGGATGGATTCCCACGGTCACTCAACAATCTTGACGGCTGGTATGACATCTTCGGCCGGGATACCGAATTGCCAAAAATGCTGTACTTCGAGTGCCCGTACGATGTTTTGGAACAACGCATTCTGGGACGAGCCAAATACACCGGCAGGGTCGACGACAATCTTGAGAGTCTGAAGAAGCGATTTGACACCTTCAAGGCAGAGACATTGCCGACCGTTGAGCTGTTCAAACGCAACGGCAAGTGTGCTGAAATCGACACGAGCCAAACACGGCAGGCAGTCTACGCCGAGGTTATCAGCCACCTTGCCGAACACACCGACAAAGAACTCGCCGCCAAACCGCTGACCGAACGAGCCGAGATACTGCTTGGCCTGAGGCCCTATCCCAAAGAGAATTCTTGAAGTGGCGACGGTTGCTGGACAGCCGTGGCGGTCACCGAAGTAGACCGGATATTTCCAAGCAGTAAAGCTGGCTTCGCGCGTTCAGACGTGACTGTCCCACACGGCGCCGGACGGGCAGCAATCCAAGCAATCCATACGGTACCGGTGGGACACAGACTTGCACGAAGTACATGCGGTCGTTGACATCGTATGCCTCCGGAGCAAACCGCCGCTCGGGCTCGGCGAAGGGGACTCGGGGAAAAACGTTGTCAAAACGGTTGTTCGAGCGAAGCGAGTGGGCGACCGATGGCTGGTGTAGGCGAGGGCGGTGAATTCCAGTGAACTACGTATTCTCGTGTAGCCGCGGATGATCTCACACTTTTTTTGCTCGACCTGTCAGAATGCTCGTCCAGCTGGATTTAGTGTGGTGGAGGTCGATGGATGTGGAACCCGGCGGATCATGCTGCGTGGGAACAGTTCGCTCGGAGTTATCGGCCCGTGGTGTATCGACTGGCGCGTGGTCGTGGTCTACAGGACGCTGACGCTCAGGATCTGGCTCAAAAAGTTCTGAACCTGCGATTCGCGAGTTTTTAAGAAAGGGTGAAGTGTTTACGACCACCGGTTTCGATGTCGGACGCTAGCGAAGATGAGTCAAACTCGCCCCTGAGGCTCCAAAATTCTCCGCGAGACCTGAGTTCTCAAGTTCTTTAACTCGCGTCGGTTGCATCGGCCGACGCTGATTTTGATTGGAGGGATTCGGCTTGTTACTTCGCGACCTTGTAGCAGACGAGCTCTTTGTCGTTTCGGACGTAGAGGGAGCCGTTTGCGTAGGCGGGATAGGTCCAGAGGACTTTTCGGCCCATTGATTTGCCCGTCGGATCGATGGCGTGAAATCGATCCAACTCCTGATAACCTTCCGGTGTCAGGTTGGCGTGGATCAAGTCGCCCGTTTCACTGAGGATGAGGTACGTGTCGCCGACGTCGATCAAAAATGCCGACGCGTGTGCTTCTCCTCGCTTCCGTTTGGAACCGTTGGTCGGAATCGCGGATTGCCACTTTCTTGTTCCGGACTCGGCTTCGAAACAGACCAAGGCTCCCGAACTGATGTCCGCCCCGTAAATGTGATCGCCATCGAACACCGCGTTCGACGTCGCCAGGTATAACGAATCCTTCGGACCGCCACGCCAGAGTAGTTCTGCCGCCGGAGTATCGGAGGCAAGTCTCATCATGGCCGACGTTCTGCTTTCTCCGGAAATGAAAAGCAGTTCGCCGTCCGTGATCGGCGACAGAATCGACATCCCGTAACCGGGTACAACCGCTTCGCTCCAATACGTCTTTCCCGTTTTCGGGTTCAAGCTATAGACCGTCGTTGGATCCCAGATGATGAGCTGATCCGTTCCGCCTGCGGTGACGATCGTCGGCGGGCAATAGCCGGTTTCATTGTCTCGCGATGTCAGGTTCTTCCAGATCACTTCGCCGGATGCTAAATCGAAGGAGACGACCAACGAACCCTCACCTCCAACCATACAAATCAATTGATCTTGATAAACGAGCGGAGAAGCGGCGTGACCCCAGATGGGCGTTTTGGCACCGAAGTCTACGTTGAACGAAGTCTGCCAAATGACCTTGCCGGTCTTTAGGCTGTGACATAGCAAATCGCCTTCGCTGCCGAGCGCGTAAACGCGTCCGTCGTGAATCGTTGGTGTCGCACGCGGGCCACCCGGGTAAGACAGGCTGTAGGGTCGGTCATAGGAATAATCCCAGAGCTTCTCGCCCGTTTCACTATGGAAACACTGAATGCGTTCTTTTCCGGTCAGCTTGTCTCGCTTTCCCGCGTTGTTCGTGATCTCCCCCGACTGCAAGACATAGTCCGTGACGATCAGCTGATCGCCAGAGATGACAGGACCGGAGTAGCCGAGACCGACTTTAACGCTCCACAAGGGGCTTGCCGGTTTTGCGAAAGATGGCTGAACCGGTTGCTCGGTGGTCCCATCGCGGTTCGGACCGTTCCATTGGGGCCAGTCTTGCGCGTTCGCCATCGATGCGGCGAATAAGAGTAGAGCGATGCCAGCGAACGGAGGCGTTGATTTAGGGTTCATGATTCTGTGTCGCGCGTCCAGGAAGCGGAATTGATCGAAAGCTAACGGGCTGTTGGTTTGGTAAACCGCAGCGAGGGATGGTGAACGATCGCTCGCTAACGCTTCGGGTTGTGATTTGCACATCGCATCAACAGTCGCCATTACATCAACAGCCTGTCACGTTTCGGGTTGTGATTTGCGTTTTGAGTGAGACGCTGCCATTAGACAGTAGCTGCTAAGGGGTATCGTAGTGTGTTTGGCTCGGAGACGTGCTAAGGAACGGCCGATTAATAACTGGCGTGTTATTAAAAGTCGCCTATCGGCTCCGCCCGATGGAAACCGTGTCAAAATCGATCGGACGGAGCCGATCGGCGACGATAATTGATCGCCCATTGCTAAGCACTGTTTCCGAGTCGGACACGATCAAGGATTCGCTGGTAATTGCCTTGGGTGGCATACTTGTACTTGCGAAACTCGCCGTTGACGGCGGCAACGGCGGATGACTCGAAAAAATCTAAAACTTCCGCACCTTGATCCATCAAGTACTCGAACACATTTGCAGAACCGCCGACGATCGCCCAGCCTGCCGGCGTGTTGTCGTGAATGGGGCCCGATCTCAGATCGATTCCCGCGCCGCTCTCCACCAAAGCTTTCGCGGATTCTGTGTCGTCATGCCAAGCGGCTTGGTGCAGTGGGGTGGCATCGTCATGCCCGCCTCGCACGTCGGGGTCCATTCCCAGTCGCACCAGCTCTCCGATCATCTCGCACTGTCCGCCGGTGACGGCGGCATGCAACGCCGAACATCCTCCACCCACCGTGAAGGTCAGGATGTTGTGAACGTCGTGTTCCGGACCGGGTGGGAATACGTCCTGACCAATTCGCAGATTCAAAACCAATGGATCGTCGGCCACCAAGCAACGCACCTGATCGAGATCGCCACACATCGCGGCTGAAAAGATGTCGACGCTGGCGCCTTGTTGCATCAGATATCGGGCAACTTCTGGCCGTGGTCCGGCGAGGTATTGAACTGCTGTGCTGTAGTGATCGATGCACCTTGCGTTGATGTCGGCGGCTCGGTCGAGCAGGCGCTGCGCGGCTTCGATCGTTCCGGCGAAATGGAGCGGCAGGCATCCATCGCCGCCTTGCTCGGAGATTCGTTCGGGGTCTTCGTCGAGCAGCCGATCGATCTCGTCGATTCGCCCCAATGCGGCTGCCGTGTGAAGATCCATTTCAGCGCCATTTGCGAGCAGGTAGCTCACCAAGTCCATTTTGTTGCTGTGAATCGCGCTGTGCAAGGGACTCCATGGACCCATGTTCCAGTCGCTTCGGCGATTGGGATCGGCGCCGAGTTCCAGAAGCACTCTCACCATCTCTCGGTCGTCTTTGAATGTGACGGTCGTCAGTGGCGTCGCGCCAAAGCAATTTGCATTGAAAGAATTCAACAAGCCGGGATCGTCCAACACGAAACGTCGAACCTCATCGGTCTTCCCCGATTCGATCGCGCTGAAAAACTCTTTTTCGATGGCGGTATTGCTCACAGATCACCTGAAGAAAGGGAAACCGAGCGGTAAGATACCTCAGCCCGGGTCGGAAATCACTTTCGAGCCTGGATTAGACTCTCCTCCAGCCCCCGCTGCCACATGTTCCGCTACTGTTTCGGCCGATCGCTCACTTTGGTTTCACTGTTTTGTCTTGCACCGCATTGCTTCTCGGAAGACGCGTGCCGGCAGGCAACGCCGAAAGAAATGGCAAAGGCGGTGGGCGTGGAGCTGCCGTCGCGACCGTGGCACGTTGCAAACATTTGGTGGGACTTCGAAGGTGAAGTCAAGGATTTCGAATCACTCGAAATCGACATCACCATCGATCGCGATGTTCCGGATACGTACAACTTGTATGTGTCGCCTTGCGGTATTGCCAAAATCAACGGGTTGCAGTTCTACGGAGGGATTCAGACGAACGTGAACGGGTGGCCCGACAAGAAGAGTCGTACGCGTGTCCATCCTGGAAAAGGAGGCATCTTTTCACGTTGGTCGGCGGATCTAAAAACACCGATCGGTCTCGATCATGTTCGCGTCGCTGCGCCAGAATGTTTGGTGGAGAGCGCCGGATATGAAGGTGAATTCGCAAGCGTCCGACGTCCGTTTACCTGGACCAAGGGGACTTACACATGGGGCATCACCAAGGGTGAAACGATCGAGCAGGACGGTAGGCCGGAAACTTGGTTTACTTGTTGGGTGATAGGCCAAAACAAGAACGAACGCACCGAAATTGGGAGCCTGCGATTTGAGGGTGAGAGTTTTACCTTCTGGGCAAGACACTCCGCGTTTGTTGAGGTTTACGCAACAAGCAAGATCCCACGATCCGGTATTCCCAAAGTCAACGTCTCATTTTCAACACCACGTCTCAATGGCAAGGTTCCGAACCTCAAGAAGGTTTCCGCCTACTACCCTGACGCGAAGGCGGGCGGAGCAGGATCGCCCGACTGTGCCAACGTCGTTGCCGAAGGTGATCAAGCGGTCGTTCAAGTCGGACCGATCTTTCGGCGGGAGGAAGCCAGGCGTCGACATGATCTCCAGCTCAATTGAGCGTTGCGTTTGTTTGTCAAAGTCTTGAGGGATTGCTCGGGTGTTGCTCCTGAGCTTCCGTCACGGAGTACCGGGGCTACATTCTCACCGGGGCTACGTTGGTGTGGGATACAATGTGCCGCTCCGATTGATCGAATTCAACTCTTACTTGAGTCTCACCATGAGTGACTTTCGAGCCTGCTTGGGCACGTTCCTCCTCGCCGCACTCCTGTTGTCTGGCAAGACAGACGCCGGTGAACCGCCGAACTTGGTCTTTGTCATCGCGGATGATTGCACGTTTCGAGACCTCGGGTGTTACGGCGGGCAAGCTCGCACACCGAACATGGATCGACTTGCGGCGCAGGGCATGAAGTTCACGCGGTGTTTTCAAGCCGCGCCCATGTGCTCCCCGACACGTCACAACATCTACACCGGCCTGTATCCGGTGAAGAGCGGCGCATACCCCAATCACACGTTTGTCGAGCCAAAGACAAAGAGCGTGGTCCAGTACCTGAAACCGCTTGGTTATCGGGTGGCTCAAAGCGGCAAGACGCACGTGAGTCCGAATAGCGTTTTTGCTTGGGAATCGCTCGGCAAAGCCAAGAACCCTGACTTCAAAGCCGCCGATGCATTCGTCACCGAGTGTGCCACGTCTCGCCAGCCGTTCTGCTTGTTGCTCTGTTCCAATGAGCCTCACACGCCGTGGAACAAAGGAGACGCGTCACGCTACCCGCCGGGAGAACTCGAGCTACCACCCTATTTCGTTGACACGGAGGAAACTCGCGAGGGATTCTCCAAGTACCTGGCCGAGATCACCTACTTTGATTCACAAGTCGGTGAGGCGATGGAGTTGATTGAACGGCACTCCCTGACGGACAACACGCTCTTGGTCGTCGTCAGTGAGCAAGGCAATTCACTTCCGTTCGCGAAATGGACTTGTTACGACAATGGGCTGCAATCGGGATGTCTCGTCCGCTGGCCGGGCAAGATCGAACCCGGAAGCGTGAATCCAGCGATGATCGAATACGTTGATTTCCTGCCGACGTTCATCGAGGCCGCTGGTGGGAAGCCGAGTAAAACGCTTGACGGAACAAGTCTCTTGCCCGTGTTTGCCGGACGCCAAACTCACAAGTCACATGTGTTTGGTGAGATGACGACGCGAGGGATCAACAACGGCTCGGACTACTACGGCATTCGATCGGTCCGTTCCGAGCAATACAAGTACATCGTGAATTTTACGCCCGAAGTCACGTTTCAGAATGCGTGTACGAATTCGAAAGAGTTTCGTAGCTGGATCGCGGAGGCTCAATCGGGCAACGCCGACGCGCGACAGCTCATTGATCGATACCAAAATCGCCCTGGAATCGAGCTTTACGATGTCGTGGACGACCCGTTCGAAATGAAAAACTTGGCCGGTGATGCAAAATATTCAGAAGTCAAATCAGAGCTGCAAAGTGTGCTGGATGCTTGGATGTTGAAATGTGGTGACGAAGGACAAACGACGGAGCTGAAGGCGATGGAGCGACAGGGTCGGGCACGAAAGAACGCGAAGAAGCGAAAGCCGAGTTCACGATGAAGCGTTTGTCGGGAATCGTTCCGCCGTTGGTAACGCCCTTGTCGGCCCGTGACACATTGGACGTTGAAGGTCTGCAGGCGTTGCTGGAGCATGTGATCACCGGTGGGGTCAGCGGCGTGTTCATCCTCGGTACGACCGGCGAAGCACCTAGCTTGAGTTACCGTCTGCGAAGACAGATGATTCAAGAAACGGTTCGTTTTGTTGGAAATCGCGTTCCCGTTTTGGTGGGCGTGACCGATACCGCGTTCGTCGAATCGGTCGCACTTGCTGAATACGCGGCCGAGTGCGGTGCGGACGCGGCGGTGCTGACCACACCGTACTACTTCCCCGCCGGACAGACCGAGTTGACGGCGTATGTGCGAAACATCACGCCGCTGATTCCACTGCCGTTGATGTTGTACAACATGCCCGGGCTGACGAAGGTTTGGTTTGAGATCGAAACGCTGCGCACGCTTTCGCAGATTCCCTCCATCATCGGCGTGAAGGACAGCAGTGGTGATCTGCCGTATTTTTCGAAACTCTGCGGACTGAAACAGGACCGTCCCGAATGGACCGTCTTGATGGGGCCGGAGGCATTGCTTGCCGAAGCCCATGCGGCCGGAGGGGATGGAGGAGTCAACGGAGGCGCGAACGTGGCCCCCAAGCTCTTTGTGGAGTGCCATCGAGCATTAGTCACGGGCGAAACGAGTGCTGCCGAGGCTTGTCGAACACGCATCGACGAATTCCAATCCATCTACGAAATTGGAAAGTACGCGTCACGACACATCAAAGCAACCAAGTCGGCTTTGTCGTTGCTGGGCATTTGCAGTGATTTGCCCGCCGATCCGTTTCATCGTTTCTTGGCACCGGAACGTGAGAGAGTGGATGAGATCTTGCGGCGGCTTAAAATTCGATAATCGTACAAACCTTTTGGCAAGCCTCACCGAAGAGTGACTCTGATGACCCTCCCCGTTTCACTCGGTTTGGACTTTGGCACCGAATCGGTGCGTGCGATTTTGGTCGACGCTCACGGCCGACAGCTTGGTCTGGCCTCCGATGACTTTGCGAGTGGTCAAATCACCACGCATCTTCCGGGAACCGAAACGGCATTGCCCGCGCGGTATGCGTTGCAGGACCCCGACGACTGGATCAAGTCTGCCTGCAGGGCAACGCGGCAGGCGCTTCAACAGGCAAACCTTGATGGTTCGTCGGTGGTCGGCATTGGAGTCGACTTTACCAGTTGCACCATGCTGCCGACACGACGCGACGGCGTTCCGCTTTGCCAACTCGACGCGTTTCGAGCGACTCCCCTGGCGTGGCCCAAGCTCTGGAAACACCACGGAGCGATCGAACAAACCGAGCGGATGAATTCGGTTGCGAAGGAACGTGACGAGTCGTTCTTAACGCGTTACGGCGGGACGATTGGATTGGAGTGGTTTTTCCCAAAGATGCTCGAGACCGTTGAACGAGCACCCGAGGTTGCTGAAGCGGCGGAGGTGTGGCTCGAAGCGGGGGACTGGTTTGTTTGGCAGTTGGTCGGCGGTTCGGCCGAGACGCTCACACGATCCACTTGCCAAGCCGGTTACAAAGCGCTGTGGTCCGACGAGGACGGCTATCCCACCGAGTTCTTGAAAGCCGTTCATCCTTACCTTGCGGGGGCAGTTGCGGATCGGATGCCCGGTGTGATGCGGGCTCCCGGTGAATCCGCTGGGAGGCTCGCGCCTGACATGGCGGCACGCATGGGATTGGAAGCGGGCACGCCGGTTTCGACGGCCATCATTGACGCTCATGCAGCCGTGCCCGGAGTCGGAGCGGCCGATGCGGGGACGCTCGTTATGGTGATGGGGACCAGCAGTTGTCACATGCTTAATGCGAACGAGCTGGCGGATGTCCAAGGCGTGGCGGGTGTGGTGAAAGGCGGCATCCTGCCCGGGCTCTATGGCTACGAGACCGGTCAAGCGGCTGTGGGCGACGCATTCGCGTGGCTGTTAAAGTTGCTGAATCTCGACGCCTTCGAAGAGGTTGCCAAAGACGCGATGGCACTTCCACCCGGAGCGGATGGCGTGATGTGTGTGGACTGGATGAACGGCTGCCGAACGCCCTTGATGGACGGTGGACTTCGCGGTGCATACGTCGGGTTGGGGCTGGAACATGGACCCGCGCATCTTTACCTCGCGTTGATGGAAGCGTCCGCGATGGGACTGCGCTGGATCGTGGACCTGCTTCGCGTCGGTGGTGTTCCGATTCACCGTTTGATCGCAACCGGAGGCCTGCCACATCACAATCGGCACTTCATCGAAGTCTACGCGGACGTCTTGGGCATACCGATCGAGATTCATCCGTCGACGCAGGGCCCGGCCGTCGGCGCAGCGGTGTTGGGCATGTACGCGGCCGGGGAATCAAAGTCAGGTTTTGCGAATCTCGAAGACGCTGCCAAGTCGATGGCGGGCGGAAAGAAGGTTGATACCGATCTTGTATCGCCGCGGCCATCAAGAACACAAACTTACAAGGCGCAATACACCAAATACCGACGCCTGTGTGAGCTACTGCGGGCTAAGTGCATTGTCACATCTCAAACTTAGGGTGCCGCGGAAAAGGGGTCAGGTACCAAAAATGCGAAGCACCCTCCGGGCCATTTGGTTTTTGGTACCTGACCCCTTTTCCGCTCGTCACGAAGAGTCAGCGAGGGAGAGAGCTGTGTCGAATCCCTTGCTCACCGGCCGGTTGATGTAGTGGTTCTCGTTGATGCGATCTCCAAATCATAACCCGAAGCGTTAGCGAGGGATCGTAACCATCCCTTGCTCACGCTTCGGGCTGTGATGAATCGCTCGAACCATTGGATCCAATCTGGACTTCGCAGTATTACACGATCGGCTCAAGCCGCGCGGGCGAGTGACTGAGTGGCGTTGCCTTTGGCTCGTGATTGCGCGAGCTTGCTTCGTATGGGGGCGTACTTGTGGAACGTTTGGCTAAACCGCTGGCCGCTTGCGGTGATGAACTCGATTCGGAAGGACGGGTTCTCTGGCAGTTCCAAGTCTTCCGGTACATCAAACGCGCAGCAGGGATGAAATGCGATCGAAGATTCCGGACCAACGTTCCACGGCGGTTCGTCCTCTTCGACGTAGCCCCAATCGCCGGCGACTTCACCGTCGGGTGTCGCTAGAAAGCAATCAAAGATCACGACGGAGTTCTGCCGGGTGCTTTGATTGACGATCAAGACACTGCCGGGACGAAATTGTTGAAACCAAACTCGCTTGAAGCCGGGATTGCCCAATGCTTCACGAGAGCTGACCGTAAAGTTACCAAGCTGGTGAAATTCCAGTTTCGCCCGCTCGCGTCGGTTCTTGATGAACCAGAAATACGAAGTACAAAGGCATGAGGCGCTACTGAGCACCATGCTGATGTCCAGCGTTTGCAGATTGAACCATCCATCCATCGGTCTCAGTTCTCCTGGCGAGTGAAGCGTGCGGAGCGTACGCGACAAACTGGCCCAGTGCCAAGATGAATCGTGGGCTCACGGTCACTTGCGTGATCGTCGGCGACGAGGGAACAAGCAACCTGCCGTGAACAAAAGCAACCCAACGGACGAGGGTTCCGGAATGGCGGTGATGCCGAACGTCGTTTGAAACGAGCCGAGGGGACTGGTGAAATCCGGGTTGATCAGCTGTGTCTGTGAACTGCCGGACTCGCGAATCGCGACGGAAGTTGTTCGCCCGGGGGTTCCATCATCACGTCCAAAAATATCCAGCGTGATCGTGTCACCGGTCTGCAATGTGATTCCGGAATAGTCGAAACGAAACGTTCCAATATGGATCGCTTCCTCGGACACGATTTGAAACGGTTGCGGCGAGGCAGCGGCAAACGAGTCCAAGATCATTTGCGAGGGTTCGGGGTCTTGCCCGAATTGCGAACCGGCTTGCCAGTCCACAAACGGCGCGGACGCTTCAAATTCGACACGCCCAAATTCCGCAAGTGGGCTGCCGAGTACCTGTGAATGAAAGACATCCAAATTGATCCACTCAATGGAATCGCCGACGCGAGACTGATTCGCTTGCAAAAAGAAGTTACTTTCAAAGGTATCCGAGGATACGCCTTCGGCTGCCGTCAGATAGGCCACGATGGTTGCTTCGCAACGGGTTCCGCCGAACGCGAGCACCGACAGAAGGACTATGAACTTGGTACAGAAAGGCATTGTTGTTGCTTTGTCGAAACAGCCTGTCCTACGTTTCTCTTGTCACACGAGCGTCGATGGTACGCCAGTGCTCAGGTCGGAGCAAGTCGCACATTGCTCACTAAAGGTCCGACGTGAGCGGAGTCAGAGCCCCCGGTGAATCGCGAACGAGATGTCGCGCGTGCCAACCGGCCTCTCGAGCGGCTTCCACGTCACCGCGAAAGGTATCACCGATCATCAGCATTCGAGCCGGGTCCCGTGCGGACAGACGCTCGAAAGCGACTTCGTAGAAACGGGTGCTCGGTTTTGAGAAACCTAACTCGCTGCTGATCAAAATTTCATCCAAGAGTTCATCGATTCGCAGCCCGGCGGCGATCGTCCGCAAGCGGCCATCAAAATTAGACGCCGCCGCGATCCGGTATCCCCGATTGCGAAGACGCTCGAGCAAGGGGCGAACTTCGTCATAAAGTCGCCATGAATTGGGCTGGGCGAATTGATGCCACAGCGTGTGAAAGGCCTCTTCTTCGATTGCGGGAGCGAGTCCCGGCAGCGTTTCGGACACGATTTTTCGCCACCGAGCGAGCTCGTAGGCTTCGTCGGTGGGCTGATCGATTTGGTCCCCAAAGAAGTGCGTTTTGATCGCCTGTTTCAAGTCGGAACGCACGTCATCGAGCGAACGCGAGCACCCGAATCGAGCTCCGATCGCATGATAAACGTCGGCCGCCTCGGGTTCGGGCGACATCAGTGTCCCGGTGGAGTCGAACACAATCCAGTCGTATTTCCGCTTGCCATCGGGACCGTTATCAGGCGTTTGGGACAGAGCGGGAGAATCACCGGTCGGAGGCGTCACGTGTTGGCCTTTCGTTACTTTTGACACGATGCGATGGTGTAGGCATGGACCACTCCGTCAATTCAGCCGCCGCACCTGACGAACCTTATCGCCTCGGCGACGCCGCCGAGAATGGTGAGATGGTGTCGCACGCACCGGAGGACTGGCAAGAAGGGTCTGGGAAAAAAACGCAGACCAAGGAACCGATTTCGCAAGAAACGTCATCCGAGAGTGACTCACCTTGGGCTCCGCTTGCCAACCCTGTTTATCGCTCGTTTTGGATTGCCTCGTTTGTCTCCAATCTCGGCTCGTGGATGCACGAAATCGGTGCGGGTTGGTTGATGACGGAATTGGACGCATCGCCGCAAATGGTGTCCGCCGTCCGAACGGCGATGTCGCTTCCAATTGTGATGCTCGCAATCCCGGCGGGAGCGCTCGCGGACCGCGTCGATCGGCGGCAACTGTTGATCGCGACGCAGGCCTTGATGTTATTCGCGACGGGAACGCTTGCGGTTCTGACGGTGACTCAGTTGGTGACAAGCTGGTTGTTGCTTTTGATGACGTTCTTGATCGGCCTTGGATTGACGTTGCACGTTCCGACGTGGCAAGCGTCGATGCCGGAGTTGGTTCCACGCCGTCAGCTGCCTCGCGCGATTGCGCTCGGAAGCGTGAACTTCAACCTCGCCCGCGCCGCCGGGCCTGCGGTAGCGGGTGTGCTGGTCGCGCTAACGGGTTCGTGGATCGCATTCACGTTCAACGCGATTTCATTCGTGGGTGTGATCGCGGTTCTGATGACTTGGAAACGCAATCGCAGTGAATCGACCCGTGGACTTTCCTATCGTTTGTCTTTGTATCAGGGGCTTCGTTTCGCGTACCGAACGCGTCAGATGCGACATGTGTTGATACGAGTGTGTTTGTTTGTCATTCCGGCAAGCGCGGTGTGGGCATTGCTGCCGCTGGTCGCGCGAGAACGTTTGGACTGGGGTGCCGATGGCTTTGGGATTCTGGTGACCGCCATCGGAGGCGGTGCACTCATCGCAGCAAAGTTCTTGCCGGCACTTCACCGCCGGTTTGATTTCAACGGAGGCATCGCGGTTGCAATGGTGATGGTCGCCGGCGGGTTGTTTGCGATGTCGGCGACGAACGACAAAACACTCGCGGTCTTCTCGGCGCTGCTGATCGGCTGTGGTTGGATGATGACGTTGACGACGCTGAACACCGCCGCGCAGATCACTCTGCCGAGTCGTTTGAGAGCTCGTGGGATGAGTTGTTACCTCACGGCGATGGCGTTCTCGATGGCCACCGGTTCGTTCTTGTGGGGGACGATTGCGGAACAAACCAGCCTCGCGCAAACGCAACAAATCGCTGCCGTCACGTTGCTGTTGAGTGCCGGTTTAGGACTGTCATTTCGATTGTCGTCCTCGATGCGCCGAAGCGGTGTTCGCGGAAGCGGTTCGCGTTAGACTGACGTCTTTCCTTTTCTGTGAGGTGGGACGATGGACGCGATGGATGTACTGGGAGCCTTGTTGGGGCGGAAAGCCGGGGGTTCCTCTCCGGGAGGCAACATTCTGAAAGACATGCTGGGTGGGCGCTCTCGCAAACCCGCGCCCAAGCCGCATCAAAGAACCACGCAGACTCGGCGTTCACCCTCTCCCCGCCGTCCGGCGTCGATCGACTCCGCCGCACGCAGCCTGGAAGATCTGCTGGGTGTCAGCAACGCTCGCTACGGGAACCGTCATCCACAGCATCAGCCGTCGCAAGCCCCCAAACCTTCGCGGCCCTACTCTCCGCCACCACCGGCGGAGGAAAAAGCTCTGAACGAGCAGTCCGTCGTGCTCATCCGTGCGATGGTCGCGGCATCCAAAGCCGACGGTCAAATCGATGACAAGGAACAGCAGAACGTCGTCCAGCAACTCGGCCATCTTTCGCAGACCGAAATCGACTTCCTTCGAGACGAGTTTCGCCGCAATCATGATGCGAAGGAGATTGCTTGGAACACGCCGCTGGGGATGGAAGATCAGGTCTACGCAATCTCATTGATCGCGATCGATCTGGATGAAAACAAAGAAGCCGAGTACCTCGCGGACCTTGCGCACGGCTTGCGTCTGACACCCAAGCATTGCAACCAACTGCACCGCAAATATGGCGCCCCCGAGATCTTTCGCGAGTCATCGTAGTGGATCGCTCCGTCGATCCAACTTGGACGTGTTATCGGCTAGTGATGACGACGTTGTTTCCGAACGGTTCCTAAGAACAAAGCAGACCGGCGGAGTCATCCGCGACTCTAGAACAGGCGGTTGTATCCGTTGAGTGCGGCGACTCGGTAGGCTTCAGCCATGGTCGGGTAGTTGAACGTGGTTTCGACGAAATACTCGAGCGTCAGGTCTTCGGAATCCATGACGGCTTGGCCGATGTGTACGATCTCGGAGGCGTTTGATCCGAAGCAATGGACGCCAAGCACGCGAAGGGTCTCTCGGTGGAAGAGGATCTTTAACATGCCCACCGTCGTTCCCATGATCTGGGCGCGTGCAAGACTTTTGAACTGAGCTTGTCCCACCTCGTAAGGAATGCAGTTCGCGGTCAGTTGTTTCTCCGTTTGCCCGACGGAACTGATTTCGGGGCTGGTGTAGATTCCGTTGGGGATATTGTCGATGCGTAAGTTGCCGTCTTTTCGGCCCAACAAGTGCATCCCCGCGGCGCGGCCTTGCGTGTACGCGGCACTGGCCAAGGAAGGATAACCGATGACATCACCTACGGCGTAGATGTGTTCTTTCGCGGTTTGGAACTGTTGGTCGACTTCCAGGTGGCCGCGTGAGTTGGGCTGCAACCCGACGTTCTCCAGACCCAAGTCTTCCGTATTGCCGCTGCGTCCGTTGGCCCACAACAGGATATCCGTCTTGATTTGTTTCCCGCTTTTCAGGTGCAAGATGACTCCATCATCGACACCTTCGATTCGATCCACCACTTCGTTATGGCGAATGATCACGCCCTGATCACGAAGGTGATACGACAACGCATCGACGATTTCATCATCAAGGAACTCGAGTAGTGCGGCACGGGTGTTTACCAAGTTGACTTTGATACCCAGGTTGCGAAACATCGATGCGTATTCGGTACCGATGACACCGGCACCATAGATCGTGATCGAGCCGGGTTTTTCGGAGAGTGACAGGATCGAATCGCTGTCAAAGATTCGTGGGTGATTGAAATCAACGTCCGTCGGGTGGTAGGGACGCGTTCCGGGCGAGAGGACGAATGCCTTGCTACGAATCTGTTCGTTGCAGTCGACTTCCACGGTATGTTCGTCCAGAAATCGCGCGTGGCCGAAATGAACTTTGACGTCGTTTCGGTCATAGAACGACTGCCGCATCGTGACCTGCTTGGCAATGATCTGCGACGTGCCTCGACTCAATTGTTCCATGGTCGGGCTGGCCTGGATTCCCATCTCACGAAAAACGGGATTGTTCAGGACGTTCATGGTTTGGGTGATCGTGTACCGGAGCGCCTTGCTGGGGATCGTTCCCCAGTGCGTGCATCCGCCACCGATTTGGCGATACCGTTCGGCCACTCCGACGCGTAACCCGCCTTTGCGAGCTTGCATGGCGGCGCCTTCGCCCCCTGGGCCGGTGCCGATTACAAATAGGTCATAATCAAAACTGGAATCGTTCATCAAACCATATCCCTCAGCGGTCGCGAGAGTTCTCGACGGTTATGCAAATCGCCTGTGTCCAAACCGATGTAACGTTCGCCGATCCTGCGGAGAATGTCCAGCGGGTATTGAAAGCGATGCGGCACGCCGGCGACTCGGATTTGGTTGTTTTTCCAGAATGTATGCTCAGCGGCTACGTCTTCGATTCGGCCGAGATGGCACACAAAGCAGCCATCTCAACCGACAGCCCGTTGCTGGGCGAGATTGTCGCCGCGGCCGGCGAGCTGCGGCAGGCGATTTCCCTAGGCCTGCTGCTCCAGGAGCGTGGTTTGCTCTTCAACGCCTCTGTCATTCTGGACGGCGGCGGCATTGTCTCCCGCTATCACAAGACTCATTTGCCTCGTTTGGGCGTCGACCGTTTCGTGCAACCCGGAGAGAAGTTGCTGCCGCCGTCGACGATTCCAACCGATGCGGGCCGGCCGTGTCGCGTCGCCCAAGCCATCTGCTACGACGGATCGTTCCCCGAGACGCTGCGCGTTCTCGCGATGCTGCACGCCGATGTGGTGGCATTGAATACGAATTGGCCCGAAGGCACTGAACGGGTCGCCGAGTTGATTCCACCGACACGAAGTCTTGAGAATCGACTTTTCGTCATCGCCAGCAACCGAGTCGGTCTCGAAAACGGATGCCGCTTCATCGGTCGTAGCAGCATCTGCGGGCCCGACGGCGAAGTGCTCGTGAGTTCCTCCGGCGACGAAGAGACCATTTTGAAAGCCGAGATTGATCTTGCTCGAGCCTCCAAGAAGACCGTGTCGTTGGAGGGCGAGTCCTGTTTCATTGACCGAATCGCCGATCGTCGACCCGAGTTGTACGGTTCGATTGGCAAGCCGGTGAAGTCATCTTCCCGACCAGAAGAACCGTTCGAGCGTTAGGTAGGGCGCATTGAAAAGCGGACGAGCCTTTAAAAGACTCGCCCGCTAAAACGCTTTGTCGGGTCACTTCCGTCTGGAAGCGTTGGAGAGAAAAGAACTAGTCCTGTTGCTTGCCGAAGATGATCATCGGCGGTGCGGCAGGTGCGGCGGCGTTGTAGGAGTACTCCGCCTCCAGAGCCTTCGCGATTCGCATGTTGACCTCGCTGAGGTGGGCACGCGTGTACGCGTCCATCTTCTTCTGACAGGACTCCAGGCGTTCGGTGATCTTCTCGGACAGGTCCATCATTTCCATCCGTGCCAAGTCGCTGATCGGCTTGTAAGCCGCCGTACGCTCGTTCTTTTCGAGCACCAAATCGATCAATCGCTGCGCGTGCTCTTGTTGCAAGTTTCGGCGTAGCGACGAGATCATTGGATTACGGTTGTCACGCTCTTCGGGGCACTCCTGATCGAGCTCCGACCACGCCGCAGCGGTCACTGTTTCCAGCAACTCGGGCAGGGTCAGCGCGTCCTCATCGGCGGGCAAACGAAGCTCGTTGTCGTAGACGCGACGAAGCGTCGTCGGATTCATCAGCGACGTTAGTGCGGAGGCCTGAACGCCCAGAACGCGGTCATGGATCGGCCAGGTGGCTTCACCCGAGACTCCGAACTGGCGACTATCCAACCAAGCATCGCTGGTCATTCGTTCCAACAGATCGGGCGTCAATCCGAACGCATCGTCTTGGAACGTGTAGTCGATCACGAACTGGAGCGCGGCACGTTGTTGTTCCGCGGGAACGACTTGAACCGGAGGACGATTGTTGGGGTCACCCTTCTTGTCGCGATTGACGAATGCACCGCCCACCCAGTTCGCCATCATGCTGGTCGACTTGGTTTGCAGTCCGAGCGTCAATTCATATCCACGACGTGCCTTGGCCCAGCTGTCACCGTCATCGACGAATTTGTCCAGGATGCGACTGCGGTACAACTCGACGAGTTGCATCTGCTCGTTGGCAAAGTCCAACGGGTCCTTGGAGAAGTCGTAGCGACGCGCGAGTGGGTCGGGACCGCTCGTGTCTTCGTCGGTTCCGTATTGCAGTTCCGGCTCGGTGCATCGCTTGAGCAGTTCAGGCAACTCTTTGTCGTCCAACGTGTACCCATACTGGATCGCCCAGTAATCGTAGGGACCGATGTCGATCATGGAGTAATCACCTTGGACTTCGCCGGCTTCAAAGCGGAAGTTGATCGGCGAGTAGTCCATGACCGAGGCCGTGAACGTCTTCTTGCCTTTCAGTTCTTCGCTGTTGATCTCATCCAGCGTGTAAAGCGCGGATGCTTTGAAGTTGTGCCGCAAGCCGAGCGTGTGTCCGACTTCGTGTGCGACCAAATCGGCGAGCAACGGTCCAACGAACCACTCGGGCATGCTGTCCAGCAAGTCCCCCACGGTTTCCTTGGCTTCGTCCTCTTCTTCATCGTCGCCTTCGTCGGCATCGTCATCCTCTTCGTCGTCTTCATCGTCGGAATCCTCTTCATCGTCGTCGGACTCCTCTTCGTCTTCCTCTTCGTTCTTCTTTTTCTTCTTGCCGCGTTTTTTCTTCTTGGCGGCGTCTTTATCGTCCATCAAAGCGAGTGCCCAGTTCATACGGGCGAGTGCGAGGTCGAGGTTACGAGCCCCGGCGGCCATGCAGAGACCGTTCTTCTGGCTGAGCGTACCCACCAGTCCGTCGTATTCGTCGTCACCGAGCATCGACGTGTCCACTTTCGACATGGAGTAGCCCGCGTAAGGCTCCCGCGCCGTTCGCGCGATTTCCTCTTGCAGTTGAGCTCGGTTGGAAGGCGACGTCATGCGAAGACGCGGATCCCAATTGGGATGTTCGGCGAGCCAAGCGAGCGTTTCGGGGCTTGCGCCTTCCATCGCCAGCTTGGGCATCAGGTCGTCGTATTGAAAGTTGAAGTAGCGAATCCAACCGTCGGTCAGAATGATGTCGGCATCCAGGATCTCGCCGGTCATCGGGTGGACGCGACTGGGACCGATCGCCGTTCCGATATCGTTGTTCAGCCAGCGGATGAAGTTGAATCGAACATCCTCGGGATCCTTTTCCATGTGGGAGCCGCTTTGAGCGTCCTGGTATTCGATGACGATCGCGTCGACGATGCCGACCTTTTCATAGGCCTTGTTCCAGTAATCAACGCCGGCCTTGATCCATCGGCGGTAGCGGACTGGCGTCGTGTGTTCGACGTAGAAACGAATCGGGTTCTTCGGCGGGCTAAGCTTGAGCTTCGGATCTCGCTTTTGAAGATTCCAACGGTTGATGTACCGGACGCGGGTTCCATCGTCGGTGTATTTGCTGAGGTCGGTAAAGGTCGTTGTGAAATACCCGACTCGCTCATCAGCGATGCGTGGTTTGAATCCGCTGCTGGGACTGGGAACTTCGCTGAACGAATAGTGGAGGGTTTGAAAACGTCCACCGGCGCCGACGATCTCAAGGGCGACTTCGACGTTGGTCGGGAAGACCTTGATCGAGTCAATTTTCTTGATGCGTGAATTGCTGATTCGGACGCTGCGTCCAAAAAACGTCGATGCGTTGCCGAGCAGCAGCCCATCGAGATCGATGATCGGTCCGCCCGAACGACCTTTCGCAATGACGGGGATGTCCAGCAGTACACGGTCGGTGAAGAGCCGTTTGACGGACGCTTTTGATTCAGCATCGCCGGTCGCTCGGATGTCCAAATTTGGAGCGATCAATGCGAGCCGATCGCCATAGCGGCGCCATTTGACGACCAGATCGCCCGACTGCAGTCCGGCGTAGGTGTCGCCGCTGCTGAGCGTCAGCGCGATGAAGTAGCTTTTGGATTCAAAGTTTTTTGGCAGCTCCGCGAGCAATTGTGCATCGCTGGATTTCTGCCAGACGTTGAAAAAGCCTTTGCGACTTTCTTGGTCCGA
Source organism: Planctomycetota bacterium (assembly GCA_039821235.1). Taxonomy (GTDB): domain Bacteria; phylum Planctomycetota; class Planctomycetia; order Pirellulales; family Pirellulaceae; genus Stieleria. The sequence goes on along the minus strand of JBCBOO010000009.1, from coordinate 7,676 downwards.
AACGGGCACCGCTTCGTAACCTTCCAATACCTTGTCCGCAGGTGGCAGTTCCGCCCGGACCGTTGCAACAAAAGGACTCAAAAGGCCGCCAAGCAGGACGGCCAGACCGACAATGGATTTTCTCATTCCAAACACTCGGAAAGGGGTGAAATAAAGACGTGTTAAGCGTAGGTCACGCTTAGAGTGCCAGGCAGCGGGGAGGGGGGGAAGGGTCCGATCAATCGCCCAGGTTAGCGAAATCGGAGCAGACCGCCGGGTGTGAACATTCATTGTAACCAGGACCGGCTTACAGCGTGATCCATCATCCGCTGTTTTCGACGCCCGTCCGTTCGGATGCTTCGGTGGGACTGAGCCGTACGGGGCTAGCCGCGGTTGTCTCCCTTTCCGAGCTCGATCTTGCGGAATGCCGGGAACAACGGGGCTTCAATGACCGGGTAAGCATTGACGGGTTTTCTTCGCCCATCAACAATCGGTTACGCAGAGGCGGCGAGAAAATTCGCCGCATCAAACACACCGGCCAAGTTTCTCACTCTTCAGGGCTCCCATGAATCCCCTTCAGCAACAAGACCCCCAGATTTGGGACGCGATCCAGGACGAGGCGAAACGGCAGCGCGACGGGCTGGAGATGATCGCGAGCGAGAACTACACGAGTTACGCCGTCATGCAGGCTGCCGGCAGCGTGCTGACCAACAAATATGCCGAAGGCTATCCCGGACGCCGCTATTACGGTGGCTGCGAGCACGTGGATGTGGTCGAAACGGTCGCGATCGATCGTGCGAAGGAGCTTTTTGGGGCCGAAGCCGCCAACGTTCAGGCCCATAGCGGATCGCAAGCCAATATGGCCGTCTACCTTTCGTGCCTCAAACCCGGCGACACCGTTCTGGGGCTCGACTTGGCTCAGGGCGGTCACCTGACACACGGAATGAAGCTGAACATCAGTGGCCAGCTATACAATTTTCATTCCTACGGGGTCACCAAAGACACCCATCGTCTGGATTTCGACCAGATCGCGGCACTCGCCCGAGAACACAAGCCGGCTCTGATCGTCGCCGGTGCGAGCGCCTACCCACGTGAAATCCCGCACGACCGCTTCGCCGAAATCGCCAACGAAGTCGGTGCGAAACTGCTGGTCGACATGGCGCACTACGCCGGACTCGTGGCGGCAAAAATCCACAACAGTCCGGTGCCCGTGGCGGATTACGTCACGACCACGACGCACAAGACACTTCGTGGACCTCGCGGTGGATTGATTCTTTGCAAGGAAGAACACGCCAAGCTGATCAACCGAAACGTCTTCCCTGGAACGCAAGGCGGTCCATTGATGCACGTCGTCGCAGGGAAAGCCGTCTGCTTTGGCGAAGCACTCGCGAGTGACTATCGGCAATACGCTCAAACCGTCGTGGACAACGCAAAGGTTCTCGCCGAGAGCTTAATGGGACTCGGCCTCAGCCTGGTCAGCGGCGGAACCGACAATCACCTGATGCTGGTCGATGTAACATCCTTGGGCCTGGGCGGGAAGCTTGCCGAGTCGGTGCTGGATGAATGTGGCATCACGGTCAACATGAACATGATTCCTTTCGATGAACGAAAGCCGATGGACCCGTCGGGTATTCGGATTGGCACCCCGGCACTCACAACGCGTGGCATGGGCGAAGCAGAAATGCGACGCATCGCGGGTTGGATTCATGCGGCACTTTCATCCGCCGAAGACGCGGCCACGCACGAACGCATTCGCAACGAAATCCGCGAGATGTGCGAGAGCTTTCCCGTTCCAGCGGACCGCGAATCTTACACCACGCTTGCTTGAACCCACTTTCACATCCACTCGGGAATCACCCGCCCATGAGCGACGCTAGTTCGCAACCGCATCGGATCCTTATTGCAGACGACAACGTCGCCAACCGGGAATTACTGGAAGCGTACCTGGCAGGGATCGACTGCGAACTGGAAACTTCCGTTGACGGCCAAGACACCCTCGACAAGATCCAGTCGTTTCAGCCCGACTTGGTGTTGCTCGATGTCATGATGCCGAAACTCAGTGGATTCGAAGTCTGCAAACAAGTCAAAGCGAACCCCGACACCAGTCGCGTCATGATTCTAATGGTCACCGCTCTCGATGAATTAGGTGACGTGGAGCGTGGTGTCGAAGCCGGAACGGATGACTTTCTCAGCAAGCCGGTTCAAAAAGTTCAGCTCCTAAAGCGTGTCGAAAACATGCTGAAACTGAAAGACGTCAAAGATGAACTCCAGCGTCTGCAGCAGTACATCCAGGCCATGGAAGACGCCCTGCGGGCCGGCTGATCTCGAATCTCTCTCCCTCCAAATCCTCTGTCAGGAACTCCACCATGCACCGTTCTATGGTGTTTCGCACCGCGGCAACGCTGTTTGCCGCACTCCTCATGACCTCCGTCGCCCCCGGCCAAGATGCCAAGATGAAATCGAAACTGGCCCAAGACAACCCGATCGGTTACTTCATCGGGATCTCCATCGGGCAACAACTTCGTGGCCAGGGGCTGTCGACCAAAGACATCAACCTTGACGCACTGAAGGCCGGGCTCGGCGACGCGCTCAACGAATCCAAACTCGAACTCTCCGATGAAGAACTCCCGGCCATCGCAAAGAAACTTCAGCAACTGATCAATGATCGCTTTGATGACCGGATGGCGATTTTGGTTGAAAAGGGGAAGAAATGGTTGGACGACAACTCCAAGAAGGAAGGCGTCAAAAAGCTCGTCGGTGACATGCAGTACAAGGTGCTCAAGTCCGGTGATGGCCCATCGCCGAATCCGTCCGACAATGTGCGTGTTCATTACACCGGCAAATTGACCAACGGCCAAGTCTTTGACAGCAGCGTCAAACGTGGAGAACCCGCCGAGTTTGTTGTCAGCCAAGTCATCAAAGGATGGCAAGCCGCGTTGCAGAAGATGCAGGTCGGTGACAAGTGGATGCTCTACATCCCGCCCGCGATGGCTTACGGCGAAGGCGGCAGCCCTCCGCTGATCGGACCCAACGAAGTTCTCATCTTTGAAGTTGAACTTCTGGACATTCTTTAGTGCTTTGTCAACCTAACCCGAAGTGCTACAGGCTGTTGATTTAGTAACCCACAGCGTCAGCAAGGGATATCAACGATCCCTCGCTGACGCTTCGGGTTGTGATTTGGAGATCGCATCAACAAGAGCCATTACATCAACAGCCCGGCTAGGTGAGGGATCCAGGATCGGCATTAGTAACCGGTTCCGAAACGCGATCGACGCGTGTCCAGTTGCAGCTCCATCTGGCGGATCACGGGGAACACTTCCAACGCCAGCACTTCACGCATGTGGTCCAATGATGTGAAGTCACAAGGGCGGGCACCATGGAGTTTTTGTTGAGCCAGCTCGTCATCCAGTCGTGTTGCCAGGCTGCGCACGTCCTGGACGTCTCGGGCGACGTATCGCATTTCGAATGATGACAAGTGGCCTCGGTCGGCGGCACGGTGCAGCATTTCATGCAAGTGCTCGTTCAGTCGGTCGAAACGACTAGTGTAGAACTCGATTCGCGCCGAATGTACGTAGTCGTTACCGAGCCGGTGAGCGTCTTCGTGGAGGTGCCGGGCGGCCAGTGCCAGTTGATCGGCCAGTTCATCCAGCAGCCGAACATCGGGTCGGCGAACTTCATAGCGTGGATGCGACAAGTCCGGACGAAAGGAAACAACGGGTCTACGTGTATCCGTGGCGCACTGGCCACCCAGCGGCGTTGCGACGACCCGTCTGTCTTGGATCACCGATCGCTGCACCGGAGGGCGTCCGAACGTGATCTGCCAGCTGGAAAATTGAGCCGATGCGGGTAACGAAGTAATGCAGGTGGCAAGGACGGCAGCGGTACCAAAAAGTAGTTTTTTCATGGGTCTTCCGAGTGTCATGGAGGCGGGTAAGGCAATGAGCCGCCAATCCCGGCGGTCGTGAGAAGGAAACGCATGCACCGTGCCAAAGCGTGAAACTGGCGGTTTCGCAGCTTTTACCCACACCAAGTGCAGTCAAAACGAACACATTTGATATCAATTCGGCTGCGCTCGCGTGCCGTCAAAACGACTCTTTTCGATGTTTCTCATGTCAGTCCGTTGCCGCTGGAGCGAATAGACGGGCTATCGGGGTCGCGCTCGGTTCCCTTTGGCGGATCGACCGATCCGGGCCGGTTCCCCCGCAGAGCGATGCACTGAAAAGCCGATGCGGTACTGAAGTCGGTAGGCGTTTGCCTGCTGAAAATCCGTCTTTCGGCCAGCCGTCCACCTTTCATAGGCGGCACGACATGAGTGCTTATCCGTTTCAAACCATGGACGAATCACCGCGCGGAAACCCCTTGTTTACGTTGCTCTTCCTCATCGCCTTGATCGGCGGAGGAATTTACGTCGCAACGCATTACAACATCGAGGGCCTGGATGGCCTCAAGATCTCGTCCAAATCGCCGGAGGAGACGGAGGCCGGCGAAGAAGATTTGGATGATCTTCTTTTTGTTTCCACCGACTATGAGACTCCACGGTCGTTCTCGGCCAAACCGTCCGTCGAAAACGGTCTTACTCGTCGCGAAGTGCGTCCGATTCGCATCGCGTCGTGGGCCCTCGACGGATTCGGCCCGACCAAGCTTGCTCGCGATGAAAGTCGCATCAATTTGATTCGCATGATGCAGAAGTTCGATTTGATTGCACTTCAACAGATCAATGCCATCGAGCGAGACATCATCCCTCGGTTGGTCGACGAGATGAACGAGGGCGGACGGTCGTACGACTATGTTCTCGGTCCGCCGACGGGACCACCCTCCGCGCCCGAGCAATTGGCAATGGTCTTTGATATTCGTCGACTGCGGGTCGATCGAACACAGACTTATTCGGTGGACGATCCGTCGCATCAGATGAGTTTTGATCCGTTGGTCGCGTGGTTCCAAACGGCCCAGCCGAAGAAGGAATCCGCTTGGACGTTTACGTTTGTCAATGTCCGCGTTGACTTGGCACGTGCACCGCAAGAGGTCGCCCTTTTACCGGGTTTGCGAACCTCGATTCGCACGGACGGTCGCGGTGAAGATGACGTGGTGATGGCCGGGCTATTCCAAGCCGACGACGCCTATCTGATCAAGCGCACGATGGGTGAAAACACAGCCGCGGCGGTGCGAAGCAAGCCCACGGATTTGTATTCCCGGCATCAGACCAGCAACTTACTGATTGACTCACAACGCACCAGTGAGTTTCTGGGGCGAGGCGGACCGGTGGACTTCTTGCGTCTCTTCAATCTCGAAATGGGTGAGGCCGAAGCCCTCACGAGTCATCTGCCCGTGTTTGCTGACTTCAGCGCCCGCGAAGGCAACTTCGAAAACTAATGCTTCAACCACATTTAGAATTAGGGTTGGCTTTTCAGTAGCACGGCTCTCCGAGCCGTGAGGTCTCGGCTCGGAGAGCGACGGCAAGGGATGATCCGCTCGCTCACGCTTTTACCGATGCCGAGGAACGAGGTTTCGGGGAGGGGACGGATCGCCATCCGGCAGCTCCATGCGGCGACGGACTCCTCGCCCTTTTCGTTCGTCGATCGGCTTAATCGGAGCTACGTTTCCACGTTGACTCGGTCTATCGACGCTCGCCCGCCGGAAAAATCGCTGCAGATGGTTTTCTCGGTTCCATGATCGAGCGGTGGCCGAGCATTTATCCCGCACGCACTTTGATTCGAATCTCCGTGGCCACCGATCTTTCACCTACCGTCAAGCAGACGCTTCAGGTGACCAGCTTGTTTGCGACGGTGCTGGTAGTTGGTATTCACTACAAATCGGATGTTCCCGACTCGCCGCTGTTGGCTTATGAGTCCGCGAACGAACTGATTCAGGAATGGTTTTTGGGCGCCATCGCTCGCGTCGCGGTACCGATGTTCGCCCTCACGGCGGGGCTGTTCTATTTCCGCAGCTACGACGGAACGTTCTCGGGTTACCTCAAGAAGCTCGACGCACGTGTCCGGACGGTGTTCCTGCCGTACTTCATTGTTGCGTCAAGCGCGTTTGTGTTCTGGTTGGGTGTTCAGCGTGCACGTGAGGTTCAAATCGAGCTGACGCTCAGTGAGTTCGTGTCGATGTGGTTGCTGCATCCACCCGCCGAGCAACTTTGGTTTCTCCGTGACTTGCTGGTACTCGTAGCGATCGCTCCGATCGTTTACCGGATGACCCGAACGCGTCTGCTAGCGACCCTGTCGGCGTCCGGCGTCTTCGCATGCTGGATGCTCAACGCACCTGTCTTTCCGATCGTTGCGGGCTGGCATGTCATCCACATCGAGACACTCTGCTTTTTCACACTCGGTGCGGTGCTCGCGAAACGTCCGGCAATGCTGAACCGGCTGGCGGAGACGTCATTGCCAGGGACGGTGGTCGTTGCGACGGCGTGGATGGCGCTGACGGTCTATCGAGTTTGCCTGCGAGCTGACTTTGACATTTGGTACGTCGAAGCGTACGGAATCGCAGATCTGATGATCCATCAGATTTCCATTTTGGTCGGGCTCGTCGGTTTGTTTTTGGTCGCGGCCCAAATTCAGAGCAGAGCTCCGTCGTTGCGAGAATGGATGGTTCGGCTGTCAGGGGCTTCGTTCTTTGTTTTCTTAATTCACGAGTACCCACTGCGTGCGGTGGTTAAGGAGGTGGCCGGTCAGTTGCTTGATCCGGCATCTTCCTGTTGGATCCTATTCCCTGTCGTGACCGTCTTGGCGTATGGGTTCGCGTTGTGGTCCGGTCGTCAGTTTCCGAATGCGACGGGCATCCTGACAGGCGGCCGAACGCCCGCGCGTGCGCGAGAACTCGGCGCGTCCCCTCAAACGAGCGTGGCGCAATGACTTTTCTACTCGTACTGTTCGCTGCCGCCCTTTCGCTATGGATGATTCCGGTAGCACGCCGAGGACGCACGTACTGGTTGGCGCTCGCGGTCCTGGGTCTTGGGACCGTGTTTGGCCCCAACTTCCTCTCATTCGATGGGCCGATTCAAATCAGTCTTGATCGAGTTTTATTCGCATTGACTTTCGCGCTCGCCATCGCGGGAGTCGCCTTTCGTTCGGCCCCACTTCCGAAGCTACATCGACTGGACTGGGTGGTGATGGCGATGGTCTTGTGGTTCGGCTGGAGTGCCATACGCGGTGGCAGCGATCCGCCGGGAACGCCACCGACGGCCCGTTGGCTGTTTTACATCGCCATGCCGGCCGGCATGTACCTGATTGCTCGCGTCTCTCAATTCGAACGACTTGATATTCGGACACTTTTGATCAGCGCGGTCGGTCTGGGAACGTATTTGGCGATCACGGCCGTATTCGAGATCAAGGGTCTGCATCACCTTGTGTTCCCGGGCTACATCACTGATCCGGCAACGTGGGAGTTCTTTGGCCGAGGCCGCGGACCGCTCATGAACCCCTCGGGGAACGGCGTGCTCATTGCGATCGGTATCACGGCGGCGACGATTCTATGGGTCCGCTCCTCTCGGAGACAACGCGTCATTTCCAGCGTCGTGTTGTTGTGTTTGCTCGCGGGGCTTTATGCCACGTTGACGCGGAGCGCGTGGCTGGGCGGGGCGGCTGCCATGGGCATGGTGCTTCTGTTTCACTCCGCTCGCTGGGTGCGCGTCTTTGGGCTGGCTTGCTGTGTCTTGCTTGCGGGACTCGCGACGACAAGTTTGAAAGATGAAA
>JBCBOO010000099.1:0-21118 GCA_039821235.1 Planctomycetota bacterium | reverse complement strand
TATCCACCGGGTTGGTTTTTTGATCCCGAAGCGGCCGAGCCGGCGATGCAAGAAGCGCCGGTTCCGATTCGCGACACCTGGGAAGCAATGGTCGAATTGAAACGCGCCGGACTGGTTCGTCAAATCGGCGTTTGCAACTTTGGCGTTTCATTGCTTCGTGATTTAATGGCGTCCTCGATGGAAACACCAGAAGTCCTGCAGATTGAGCTTCATCCTTACTTGACCCAGGAAAAGTTAATTCGGTTTTGCAGCGAGCATCAAATCCACGTCACGGCGTTTTCCCCGCTGGGAGCACAATCGTATTTTTCAATCGGAATGGCTGACGAAGGCGAATCGGTGCTCGAGCGTGCCGAGACACGTGAGATCGGAATTGCCGTCGATCGAACACCTGCGCAGGTGCTGTTGCGATGGGGCGTGCAGCGGGGTACTTCCGTCGTGCCAAAAACGGCGCGCGTCGAACGACTGAGCGAAAACCTTGCGATTGATGATTTTGAACTGAGTGAGTCGCAAATGCAGATGCTCTCCGACATGAATCAAAACCGCCGATTCAATGACCCAGGCGATTTTGGCGAAAAGGCGTTCAACACCTTCTTTCCCATTTATGAGTGAGGCCGGTTCCGCGACCGAGCCGAGTTATACTCTCGACGAACGCCGAACCAACCACCGAGATAGGATCTTGAGTCTGACAGAAAAGCCAACGCACGCCAACGATTCCGCCCCCTACGTGGTCGGTATTGATCTTGGGGCAACAAACATCAAGCTCGGGATCCTGAAACACGGTGATGTCTTGGTGCGCAATCAAATCCGTACCGCCGATTTCGCTCAACCCGCAGATGCCTTTCTTCGCGTGCGAGAGTTTGCCGAGCAAGCCATTCACGATCAGGGGGATCGGCCATCGTCGCTGCGATCGGTGGGGCTGGCGATGCCCGGGGTGATCGATGACGCAGGTGCCGTGTTGGTGGAAACGGCGAACCTGCATGCTTGGAAAGGGATCAGTTTCCATGCCGAACTCGCACGCGTTTTTCAACGGCCCGTCGCGGTGATCAACGATGCCAACGCGGCGGCGCTGGGCGAAGCCCGTTTCGGCCGGCATCGCACGTCGTCCCTTGCTCTCCTGACGATCGGAACCGGCATCGGTGGGGGTTTGATCGTGGACGGCCGTGCGATCGGCGGCGCTCACGGTTGCGGTGGCGAAATTGGACACGTCACGATTGATCATTCGTCGAGCGCGCGAGTGTGCGGCTGTGGGAAGCCCGGGCACCTGGAGGCATACGCCGGGGCGGCCGGAATTGTAAAAACGGCCATGGAATTTCTGCGAGTCCCTCGGCAGTCCTCACGCCTTCATGACGCAGAAAACCTAACACCTCGTCTGATCGCCCAAGCCGCTGAATCCGGAGACGTGATCGCAAGTCAGGCCGTCGAGCAAACCGCGCTTTACCTCGGCAGGGCGATCGCTATGCTCGCGCACTTGACCGATCCGTCCGTGGTCCTGCTGGGAGGAGCGATTAACTTTGGCGCAGGTGAAACGGTGACCGGCCGCCGATTTTTGCAGACCATCCGAGCTGAGGTCGCGCGGCGTTCGTTGGTCCAGGCGGGTACACAAGTCACGATCGACTTTGCTTCACTGGGCAACGATGCCGGGATGCTGGGAGCCGCCCAGCACGCGATGGATGTCTAACGTAGCCTTCGAGCGGGGAGCGTCACTCACGGTAAACGGAGCCGTTTGTCGACGAGACCATTGAGCTGATCCAAGCAGCGATCCATCCGCTCGGTGACTTTATCGAGCGCCGCCGGGCTCAGTGCCTCGGGCTTGGAAACCAGTTGATTCAGTAGAAGGACACCCATTCGAACCGCATTGAGTTCGTTTTTGATGTCATGGCGGAGTGCTTCGACCTGCTCCGCATCAAGTTGCAACATGGCGTCGTTAGCTTGTGACGAGTTTCCTTTGACAGGCTCTTTCGACGACTCGGAATTACTCGGCGCTTCCATCGTGCGAGTCCTTGTTGCGAAAATCGTTGATCGTTTGGAAAAAGAGCTTTGGGTCGAGTGGTTTCACAAAGTGAGCGTGGAAGCCGGATTCAAGTGCTCGTTTTCGATCCGATTCGCGTCCGTACCCGGTCAAGGCGATCAGAAGACTTCCGCCCGTGTCGAGGGCTCGAATCCGACTGGCAAGTTCGTAGCCATCCATCTCTGGCAAACCGATATCAATGATAGCCACTTCGGGACGGAACTGGTCAAACATCTGCAACGCCCGGTGCCCGTCGGTGGCCATTTGCACATCATTGCCGTGCAGCGTGAGTGTCTCTCCAAGCATGTCGCCGGCGTCGACGTTGTCCTCCACGATCAAAATTCGCAGTCCAGACGGAATCAATGACTGGCCATCCTCTTCCCGCTCGATCGGCAGGGGAGTGTCATGCAGTGGTAATTCGATCGTGAACGTGCTGCCCATTTTTTGCCCATCGCTGGTTGCCCAGACCCTGCCGCCATGGGCGTCAATGATCTGTTTCGCGAGTGAGAGTCCGACGCCCATCCCGCCGGAGGACCGTGCCAAGGTCGACTCGGATTGCACGAACAAATCAAAGATCTGATCCTGGAGCTCGGCGGGAATGCCGTCCCCGTTGTCTCGAACGACGATTTGGACTTTGTTGTCACCCGTTCGACAGATGGAATACCAGATCTCGCCACGATCAGCGGTGTACTTGGACGCATTTGTCAACAAGTTCACCTGAGCCTGCTTCAACCGGGCTTGGTCGGCAAGCACCGGAATCGGATCGCTCGGGACTTCGACGTGCAAGGTCTGTTTTTTTTCTTCAAACAGATGCTCGACGGCATGAATCACTTCCTGCGTGTTCGCGGCTAGATCGATGGCTTCTTTTTTGAAGCCGATTTTTTGGTGACCGAATCGAGAAACATCCAACAAATCCTCCAGCAGTCGCCCCATGTGCTTGGTCTGGTGCTGAATGATGCCAAACGCATCTTCAACGCGATTAGCGGTCACCGTTTCGACACTCTCTCCACTTGATTGGCGGTCCTTCACTGTATGGATGAAGCCGACGGAATTCAAAACCGCACTCATCGGGTTTCGTAATTCATGCGAGAGCATTGCCAAGAAACGGTCGCGACGCTCGATGGCTTCGGTGGCCTCGACGGTTTGAAGCTCGGCGCGTTTTCGGTCGTGGATGTCCCCGACCGATCCGGTCATCCGAACGGGGGAACCCTTCTCGTCGCGGTCCACCATCGCGCGGTGCCGAAACCAACGGTATTCGCCACTCTTATGCAGCATCCGGTATTCGAAATCACGATGCAGTTCGACGTAACATTCGTTCTGCATCGGCAGGCTGGTCTGCTCCACACGTTGTCGATCATCAGGGTGAATGAGCTTGAGCCACGTGGAGTGCTTGGACTCCAATTCGTCGGGCTCTTAGCCCAGCAGTGACCAACAGGTGGGCGACCACCACATTTCATCTTGCGAGAGATCCGGCCAATCCCAAATCCCGTCTCGGTTTGCCGCGATTGCTCTTTCGAAACGCTCCCTCTCACGCAGGATTTCTTCTTGAGCTTGAATCAAGGACTCGATATCGATCAGCGTTAAGACCGCCCCCGTAGTCGCGCCGCCCACTTGGTAGGGCAAGACGCGTAGCAGATAATGCTGGCCACGCTTGTCTTGTAGGCGTTCTTCGTGGGTCACACCTTCACGCAGAACACGGTGGATCTTTTCGACCAGGTCATCACAAACGATGCTGTGTGTGAAGGCACCGATTCGGCGACCGATGTCCTGTGGCAGAAGGCTAAACACCTCGGCGATGCGTGGTGTGAATCGTCGAATCTCAAGATTGTTGTCGAGGAACAGCGTGTGGACTTCCGTGCTGACGAGCAGGTTGTCCATGTCGTTGGTCAACGTGGTGAGCTCAGTGATCTTCTTCTGGTACTCCGCGTTGACCGTGTAGAGTTCCTCATTGACGCTGTGGAGCTCTTCATTGGTGCTTTGCAGTTCTTCGTTGCTGGCGACCATTTCTTCATTGGTCGCTTGCAGTTCTTCGTTGCTGGTTTCGAGTTCTTCGATGGTCGCTTGAAGGTCTTCCTTGGTGTAGCGAAGCTCGGCTTCGAGATCCGACATCCGGTCGAGCGTGGCTTCATCAAGGTTCAATGAATGGCTGCCCTCGACATTCGAGGTGGAGGATGCGGGTTCGACGGGAACTAAGGTGATCAAATAGCTGTTGTCGGAACTCGCCTTTGTTTCGATCAGGTTGATCTCTAACTTCACGATGACCATTCGATCGCCGTCCGAAGCTCGAATGGCCGGATAGACGACGGGTTTCTTTAGGCGCGAGACGCGCTGCATTCCACCGGCCAGTGCCAAGTGTAAATCCCCATCCACCAAATCGAGAATGTTGGTCGAAAGTCGACCATCGGTGTAGTTCAAGAACCGGCCTGCACCGCCGAAGACATGCAGCACGTGTTTTGCCGAGTCCAGCAAAATGGCCGGCGGCATGTACCGTTCAAGCAATCGGTCGTAAAGAGTCGCCAGTCGTGTGGCGGTTGTGTCGATCGACCGAGCGAGCGATTGGCCGCGTGAAGTCGGCCGCAGGGCGATCGACGTGCGGAACTTGGTTTGGCCACTCGGCATGCGGTTGGAGTCGCGAAGCTTGCGAAACAACTTCCATCGTTCGTTCAGGACGCCGAATTCATCGGTCAACTCGCCGGGCGATTCACTTGCGCCGAGAAACAGAATGCCACCCTTGCAAAGCGCGAAATGAAACAACGAAAGAACCTTTCGCTGCACCAGCGTTCGAAAGTAAATCAACACGTTGCGGCAGCAAACCAAGTCAAGATTGGTGAACGGTGTGTCGGTGACCAAGTTATGCGGAGCGAATACGATGCAGTCTCGGATCTGGGAGGTGACGTGATAGCTAGCCCCGGTTTGCGTGAAGTATCGCTCCAGGAGCTCCGGATCCATTTCGTGTAGCGCATCGGTGGAGTAGCTGCCGGTATGCGCAATCGCCAATGCATCACGATGCAGGTCGGTTGCAAAGATCTTGATCGGGAACGACTTTCCCGTTTGACGCATGATCTCGTGGATGCAAATCGCGATCGAGTACGCTTCTTCGCCCGTCGCGCATCCCGCGATCCAAGCTCGAAAGTCCGCGTCCGGCTCGTGGCGGGACAGCAACTCGGGAAGGACTCGTTGCTGCAGTTCCTCGTAAGCCTCCGGGTCGCGAAAAAAGCTGGTCACTCCGATCAGGAGGTCGTTGAATAACTGATCCAACTCGGATTCATCGGCTTCCAAACGACTGATGTACTGATTCAGTTCCGTGTCGTTGTTGAGCGCGATCCGCCGTTCAATTCGGCGGCCGATGGTCGCCGGTTTGTATTCGGAAAAGTCGATTCCGTGTCGCTTTTGAACGAGTTCAAAAACACGTTCGATGCTGTCCGGGACCACATTGGACTGTTGCAGTTCGGAGGCGAACGGGTGCGAACTGTATTTCATCAACAGTTCGGGAATCTCGTGCGGCGCCGCGACCACATCCACCATTCCGCTGCTGATCGCGGTCTTTGGCATCCCGTCGAATTTGCAGGTCTCGGGAGCCTGCGCGATGACCAGTCCGCCACCGAGGTGGACGTCGACCAAGCCTCGTGAACCATCGCTGCCTGTCCCGGAAAGCACGACCGCAATGCCGAGCGGACCCTGGTCACGGGCTAGCGAGCGAAAGAAACGATCGATGGGCAGCGAGAGATTTCCATCGCCGACACGCTCGCGCAACATCAGCTTGCCCGACTGGATGATCATTTCCTGCTTGGGCGGCAACAGGTAGACCGTGTTGGGCTCGACCAGCATGCCGCTTACGACGCGGCGAATCTTCATTTTGGTGTGTCGCTCGAGCAACTCAACCATCAGACTCTTGAAATCCGGTGACAGGTGCTGGACCACGACGAATGCCATGCCGCACTCTTCCGAGACGCCCGAGAAGAGCTGCTCCAAGGCCTCGAGGCCGCCCGCGGATGCTCCCACACCCACGATGTAAAAACCCGGTTGATCGATCGGTGGCACCGAACCGGCTGGTTGAGACGTCGCCTCCGTTACCTGTCGATTCGCTGCGTCATCGGTCATCAACGGACCTCACCTTTGTTGTTGGCTTGCCAAGTCTGCCGAGTCTTCATCTCCATCGCCGTCAACCAACCGCCACCGTAGCAATACGTGTCCAGACAGATCAAATGCCCTGCATCCAGGATCTCTCCATCATGGTTGGCGGTGTGACCGACGATCGCCGTCCGTCCACTAAAGTGCCTGGCCGGAATTCCACCGGTCAAAGAATGCCAACGCAACATCTCGACCTCCTGCTTCTCCAAAGAGACGTCCGGGTCGTAGGCCGCATGGGTGAAGAAAAACTCGTCGCTTTCGAAATAATCGCCAAGCGAGTCAAAGAAAGTCATGTGGTCTTCCGGCAGAAAATCCAGATCTCCCGAAAAGTCGTAGCTCTCCAGGGTCTCAATGCCACCATAACGAAGCCAGGCGTGGTGCGAGACCCCGTGATGCAACACATCCAGCATCATTTCTTCGTGGTTCCCCAAGATTCCGACCAACCGAGTTTGTTTCCCCAATTCGATCAATGTGTCGATGACCCCCCGAGAATCCGGCCCACGATCGACATAGTCCCCGAGGGTGACAATCGTATCCTCCGGCCCCGGTTCGATGGCGGAAAGGAGGGCCTCGAGTGCCGTTCGGCAGCCATGAATGTCACCAATGGCGATCAAACGAGCAGTCACAGTGGTTTTTTCCTTCGCCGGAATCCGATCTTACCCCCCTGTGGAGGAGCCGCGGGTACATTGCGTGCCGAAGACGCGTTTTATACTGGTCGGCTGAGAAGACGCATGCTTCATCAGGGGCTTCAACGTTGAAAGTTTGCGTCAGCTCAGCGAGACTGTCTAGTGAGTGGTGTCGGTGAAGATTCGACCACTGCCGAAAGATCTACCCCCGGATGAGTTTATGAGCCAACGCCAGCCAGCTGCCTCAACCGCATCGTCGGCACCACTCGCGACCTCCCAGCCAGGCGAGTTAGAGTCCGTTTCGGGCCGAGCGACTCCCGGTGAAATTCCGCCGGGCGGATCCGCAGATGCCGATCTGGATGGCGTGGACGCCTGGGAAGAAGACGAGCTCGATGAAGAGGCTGTTTTGCAAACCGACGAATCGACCGCGTTGATCGGGAGCATGGCCATGCACATCCTGATCATCGTCTCGCTCGCGATCATGCCGACCGCTGCCTTCATCGAGGAGGATGAGCCGGTCGTCTTGGTTTCGACTCCCGTCGATGATGATCCCGAACCAATTATCGAAGAGGTCGTTTACAGCGAGGTCCCTGAAATCGAGGTCGGTGCGAACAGCACCGCTGAGGCTGACATGGCCGACGCGTCGGCGGAGATGTTTGCCGAAATCGCCGAGATCCCGAGTCCCGTTGAACTTGAAAAGAGCGATATGGGCGACATCGAAGTCAACCGGATTTTCTCCCAGCCCATGGCACCAATGGATCGCTTGGAGAATCGCAAGGGCTCCGTCGGTCAAGGGACAACGGGAGCCGCCGGCGCGGTCGATCGACTGACGTACGAAATCTTGCAATCCATGGAAGAACGTCCCACGTTGGTCGTTTGGCTGTTTGATCAAAGCGGATCGCTCCACCGCCAACGACGCGAAATCCGAGATCGTTTCGATCGGATTTATGATGAGCTTGGGATCATCGCCAAAGCAGACGAGCAGGATCCCAAAGACGACCCACGCGATGCGAGACTGCTAAATTCGATCATCGGTTTTGGCGAACAAGTCACGCTCTACACCGAAGAGCCAACCGAGGATGTCGAGACTCTGAAGACGATTGTCGATGGAATCGAAACGGACTCATCCGGTATCGAGAGGGTTTTCACCGCGGTCAAAACAGCTGCCGACCAATACAAATCACTTCGCGTGAGCCGCGGCGGAAATGAACCGCAGCGAAACGTCTTGTTGATCGTCGTGACCGATGAACGCGGCGATGACGAAATGCGAGTGGAGGACTCGATCGAGATATGCCGGAAGTACGGCATGCCGGTCCATGTCATTGGCGTCCCCGCACCGTTCGGTCGTCGCGAAACACTCGTCAAATACATCGACCCCGATCCCAAATACGATCAGTCACCCCAATGGGCTTCGGTCGACCAAGGACCGGAGACGTTTCTGCCCGAACGCGTGCAACTGCCTTTCACGGCAAACTTCGAAGACGAGCCGACCATCGACAGCGGGTTCGGCCCCTATGCTCTCACGCGGCTAAGCTACGAGACCGGAGGCATCTACTTCACCGTCCATCCGAACCGCAACGTGGCCCGTCGCGTCAACCGCCGCGACGTCGCCGCATTTGCCGCCGACATGGAGTACTTTTTTGACCCGGTGGCGATGTCGCGTTACCGTCCAGACTACCTTTCGCCGCGTGACTATCTCTCCAAGGTCAAAGCAAGCCCTCTGCGCACGGCGCTCACCAATGCCGCACAGATGAAACCCGTGACTGGCATCCAGCGTCCACAAAGACGTTTTCTGGGGGTCGATCAAGCAAGGCTTTCGGGGGCGCTTACACAGGCTCAGCAAACTGCCGCGCGGCTTGAGCAACCCCTGGTCCGGATGGCGATGACGTTGGAACCCGGACTCAAACATCGAGACGATGAAACCAGCCCTCGTTGGCGCGCCGGCTACGACCTCGCGATGGGACGTGTCCTGGCACAAAAAGTAAGAACGGAAACGTACAACGCAATGCTCGCCAAAGCAAAGCTGGGAATGGCGTTCAAAGACAAAGAGAAGAACACTTGGTTGCTCGAGCCAAGTGAAGATGTAACGGTCGGCAGCAAATGGAAGCGCCAAGCGGAAACGGCAACGATGTTGCTGGAGTCCGTGGTCAATGAGCACCCCGGCACTCCGTGGGCTCTGCTCGCGGAAAAGGAATTGGAAGTGCCAATCGGATGGAAGTGGACAGAGGACTTCACGGATCTCTCGCCGCCCGCACCGCAACGTCCTGGGAATAACAACAACAACCCGCGACCACCTCGCGACGATCAAAAGCGGATGCTCAAGAAAGCACCCAAGCGTCCTGTGCCCAAGCTGTAAGCTGGCAAAAAATCCTCAACTGCTAAAGCCCGTGGGACAAGTCCCACGGCTCGGTGCTGCCGCCGCTCCGCGGCTGAGTCTGGACGTTCAGCAAGTCACGTTCAATCATTGGACTTCGGAGGCGACGGCGCATTCGCTTGTAGTGCGTATTTCCCCTCTGGGAGTCGTCGACTGTTGACGATCCCGAAGCATGCTTCCCAAATGGGTGACAGCGTTTCAAAGTGCAACGCACTCCGGCCATAAGTGCACTCGTGGCGCTCGTTCGGAAGCCCATCCAGTTTGGAGTACTCCGAGTCTTCCAAATAGGGAATGAAAATGGCAAGGCGAAGAGGGTCGTCAAAGTTCTTCCACCCGCCGATATCTTTGACCCGTTCTTTACTCAAGTGCCCTTCGGTGAGCAGCTTCTCGACCAACGCTTGTTCATCGATTCGCCAAACCATCGGAAACGTCAAGCGATTTTTATCCGCACGAATCACTTGAGTCGCCAACGTAACCATCAACTTGTCTTCAATCGATTGCTGCACCGTCTGTGAATTGACTTTGTCACGGTCGGCATGCTTGAATGCAAGCAGGTAAGCTTGGTAGGCCCGCTTGGCACTCCCACCATATTTCAGGTAGGACAGCCGAAGTTGGATCGATCCCTTTTCACGTTCGATCGAGACCCGATTGAGATACGATTCGGTCAGCGGAGCACAATGCTGGGCGACGGCTTGATTCGAAAAGACCGCAGAGAGCATCAGGAAGACGGAAAAAGCGATTCGTAGGCACATGAGACTCACCATTGACAGTGTCAAAGACCGTTCACCTTTTCCGCAGCTTACCAAGTTCCCACCCCATCGAACGAGTCTGCGAGCCAATCCAAGTGAAAGCAGCACGTTTCATTTCAAACCACCGCCTGGCCGGCGCGACCGTTCGGGCCCTTTATCTGTTCTCGATGTACACCGGCATTCGCGCTCTTGCCAACCGTCTTCGCAGCCGTTTTTTGCCTGATCCGCGTGCGTCGCTCATCGACGGGGTAACGTTGGAAATCGACGATGCACAGCTTTTCGGTGTGCGGGTACACGCTCGCGCTTGTGACAACATAGGAGATGAAAAACAGGTCGGCGGCATGATCTCGGTTTACCTCAAGCAACCCGGTATCCCTTGGTATCTCTATTCCCTGTTGCGTGTTAGCAGCCATTTCGGATGCGGCCACATCGAGGTCGCGTTCTCCGAAAGTGATGGTCGTGTCTGTATCTATGCGATTCGCAACATGCTGCGTTCGAATTTGAATCGCGTCGGCTTGGCATCACGAATGAAAGGTCTATCGCTTGGAACCGAAGAGGATGAAATCCAGGTTCTCACCGGGATTACGGAGGAATTACGATCGAATGGTCTGAAGCCCTGCCTCGCTTCGCCAGCGGAGTGCGTGTCGCGGGCCGTTTCACCGTGGCTGCTGAAATCCGAAACACGCGATCGCGCAATGACGGCACTGACGCGTAAGTATGAAAGACTTGCGAAACGAGTTGTCATGGATCACTCGTCGTAGAGCCAACTAGCGGGATCAGGACGTATCCGATTCGATGAGTGGAGAAACAACGATTGAACGCGCGAACGGAAGATGCGGTGACGAGAAAGAAGCGTCGTTTTGAACTTGCCGATTTGATTTTTCTGGTGGTCGCCTGTGCGATTGCTTTCGCAATTTGCATGGGGCTTAAACAGCATTCCGATGCGCTCGGGGCGAACTGGTCCCCAGGAAACACGATCACCTTCGTGTGGGCGACGGCCGGATTTTGCCTGGTGACTTTGACAATGTATTTGGCCGCGATGGTGCTGCGACGCAAGCCAAGCCGACAGGATCTTATTTCGTCCTGGGGAGACGTCACGGTCGTTTCCATCAGCTTGGTCGCACTGATTCACGTGCCCACAAATTGGGACTTGCTCTTCGGCACACCAATACCACTGGAACGCATGATCTTGCTCTTACCGTTCTCACTTGCCGGCGAGCCCCTCGCGGGAGCAGCAGTGGCGGTTTCCTGCTGGCTGGTACTTTTTCTTGCGTCCCCTGAACGAGCTGAATCTGACTGGCTCGATTTGTCAGGCCGGCTAACGGCTTACACCTGGTTGCTGTTCGCATTCGCGGAGCCAGTGGTTGACTTGCGGGTGCTCGACGCCTGGGGTGTCTCATTCGAGTAGGTCGTCATGACTCGGACAGATAGTCCCAGAGGCGGGAGAGGAACGTTCTGTCGTCGGGGATGGTGAGGCGACCGATTTGGCCGGCTCTCACTTTTAGGCTTGCCAGCGGGTCGAGAGGCAGCACGGCACTTAAGTGCGGCCGAACGAGTTCGAACTGCTCGGAGTCACTTGGCTCGACCGCCAGTGGACCACCGGCAGAAGCGGCCAGAGCGGGATGCGGAAGGTAACGGGTCGCGGACGGATCGGGCGGGCACAGCGAAGCGTCCAAGCGGACACCGCCACGCAGACGAATGGCCGCCGTTCGGCCGACGTCCGCCGACTGCCGGAAAGCTTCCGAGTCCTTTTCCGAGATTAACGCGAGGATCTCTTTCCGTTGGGGATCACAAACTCGCAGCAATTCATCGCCTTGATGAACGTAGCGACCCAGTAGATGATCGGTGTGCGGCGTCGTGATCTTCCCACCCCGCGATGCGACGACCTGAAGCGAACTCAACTGATCCGCGACGTCACCGATTTGTCGGGAGAGACTTTCGGCACGCTCCTGTTCCGCTTCGGCGAGCGCGATTTCGCCCCGGCGTCGATGCTGTGTCGCTTTGGCTTTGGCGAGCGCGAGTTGATCCTGGAGTTGGTCGCGTTTGACGACCAGTTCCGGATTCTCAAGCTCCATCAATAAGGTGCCTTTCTCAACGCGGTCACCACACTGCACATAGAGCGCTACGACGAAAGCTTCCGCAGCGGCTCGCGCGATCTGTTCGCCTTGATACCGAGTCACGACGGGGATCTTTCTCGAGAACGGTGACGCACTGGAGGACGCCCACTGGATGGGCAGGATTAAAAAGAGACAACCGCTCAGCAGTCTTCCCTGGTAAGACCCCAACACCCAGCCCCGGGGTTGCTCCATCCGCCAAATTTTCCATGTCCAACGGGCAAGCGGCAAGATTCCCCAAAGCACGGCCGCAATGACGGCAAGCCCGATGCCGATAAAACGCATCCCGGGGCCTTCCGCGAAATGCGAGACCGCGAAAAGCAATCCGCCCATCCAAATCACTTGAAAGACCACACTACAAATGGCATGCGTGGTGGCAACGTCGCGTCGCCAACCAACCAGCGTGCAGTCTGGCATCGGCATCCCCAACAGAATTCTCTCGATCCACTCGCGCAGTCGCTTTCGGCCGACGGAACGCAAGTTGGGAATCTCCAGCAGATCGCTCATGACGTAGTAGCCGTCCAGGCGAAGCAGCGGGTTGGCGTTGACCAGCAGCGTCGCGGGACCGGCGACGAAGAAGATCTGGGCCGATAGGTGTTTCCAGAACCCGATCGGGCACATCCACCACGCCCATGCGGCGATGGCTCCAATGGCGAGCTCCAAGTAAACGCCTGCAAGTGCGATTTGAACCCGCTTCCGCCGCTGGACCAGTTTCCATGCGTCGGTCACGTCGACAAACGCGAGTGGGGCCATCAAGAAAAACATGATGCCCATCTTGCCGACGCGAACGCCGTGGATTTTGGCGCTGACCGCGTGACCACATTCATGAATGAACTTCAACGCACACCAGATGACGGCCATGTACAGCCAAAGCTGTTGGTCAAAAACACGATAGAGCTCTTCGACCAGTTCCTTGGATTGCGTCCATGCGATTCCCACACCGCTCACGACCAATAGCGTCCAAAGGAGCATCGCCGGTTTGCTAAACAGCGGCCCCATCGACGGCAGCAAGAACTCGGCTACGCGATCGCCGTTGAAAAGCGGAAAGCGTTGCGAGAGTGTTCCGCTGAGTAGTCGCACGATTCGGGCCAGTCCTTTCATCCCCGACTTCGCCGGCGGTGCCTGACCGGGCGGCGGTGTTTGTCCGGGCGGTGTCGCGAGTGCCGAGGCGGGCGAAGCCGACGGGCCGCCAGGACGGTCTGTCGTTTCGTTGATCGAAGCCAGGCGATGCTCAATCAACTGCCGAGCAAACGTGAGCGTCTCAAACCCGCTCCACTGCACGCCATCGCGATAGAGTTGATCGGTGACCGCGGAAATGTCTTTCGTGCCGTCGAGTAACTTTGCGGCGTGGAACTCGGCGGCGCCGAACCGAAAGTACTTGCCCGTGCGACGATCTTGCCCGATGTAACTCGTGACGTCATTCTCCCGTCGCGAGAACTCGATGGACGGGTCGAGCTGAACCACCAGATCCATGGGGTCTTTTGTGGGTGGTTGCGGAGGGGGGGAAGAAGGCGGCGTCATGGTCTCAGTAACCCACCCACCAAACGAGCTTCTCCCAACCGCGCCTCGCGAAAGACCAGAGCCACGGGCGTACCGGTCCGTAAACAATGGCCTCG
The DNA here is from genome assembly GCA_039821235.1 of Planctomycetota bacterium. Classification (GTDB taxonomy): domain Bacteria; phylum Planctomycetota; class Planctomycetia; order Pirellulales; family Pirellulaceae; genus Stieleria. Next base: position 7,500 of record JBCBOO010000099.1, on the reverse strand, counting down.
CCACGCATGCCGGGGCGCAATTGATTGGCATCGTTACCCAGTCTCACTGGCGCGATGAAGACGTTCTGATCGTCTCTCAGTTCCGAGGACGGGTAAACGTCACCAAGCTTTGTGTCAAACGCCTCGCCCTCGATCGCCGCAAATCGAATTCTCGTTTCCCGGCCTTTGTGAACATAGCCGACGTCGTATTCCGGGATTTCCAACTCGACGCGCATCGAATCCAGGGATGCGATTTCCATGATCGACTTGCCGGTCTCCAGTGGTGAACCGATCGACCGAATGAGCTCACCGGCAACGACGATTCCATTCATGGGACTGGTGACGACCAATTGGCCAAGACGGCGTTCGATCAGATCTCGCCGCCGGCTCAGTTCGCGGACTTTGAGTTCCGCCTGTTGGGCTTCCGCGACTCGCCCACCCACCAAGGCGATGTCGCCTTCCTTTCGCGCGTGACCGATTTGTGCATTGATTGACTCCAATTCCAATCGCAACGGACGCCCGTCCAGTTCGAACAGAACGTCTCCTTTGCGAACGTGATCTCCCGGTTCCGCCTCCACCGACTGCAGCGTCGCCGCGAACGGGGCCGAAATGACGCGTGAGTTCACGGGGCGCACCACCGTCGTGCACCGGACTCGATAGGAAACGGGCCAAACCGAAAGCAGCAAGATCGCGAGACAGCACAGGCCGATGTAGACCCGAGTCGTCAGTCCGGTGTCGGAAAGCGCGTAAAATGCTTTGGCGAGCATACTGTTCTCGGGGCGCCAAAGCAGGACTTTCACCGACGTGGCGGCTCGAGACAGCCATTGGTGGTCTTCCGGGGTGATGGTCCCGCCACGAAGGGTGAGCCTGCATCTTCCGGGCGTTGAGTCATCGTTGAGATCAAGGATGACTTCATCGGATGCGTGGGCGGGCTCACTTTGATCACCGAACCTCTCGGCACGCTCGATGTCGCGTTTGCCGGAGTTCTCGGTTGCATCCGTTTCCCACGCTTGGACTTCCTCTTGAAACAACTCACTGGTCGGTGGCAACCAGCCGAGCCGGGCATCGATGAGTCGATGCACCGACTGATGCCCGATGCCGCATCGAATGTGACAACGCGGAAACTCGCTGGCAAGAAACTGGACCAACGTGGAGAGCGTTTCGTTTCGTGATCTCAGCGGTGCGAGTGCTTCAACGAGCCGGAGTGCACGTTCAACTCCCACTGCGTGTCGAACGATGGCATCCTGCGACGCGATGTCTTGCCTCTCGCTTGAAGTCGGCGGAGAAGACGCCGGAACATCGAGCGGTGTGGTCACTCCTTGCCCACTACTCATCGGATCGCCGCTGCCTCTTTGGTTTTCGAACCTTGGAAGCGATTCCAAAGCAACGAGGAACGCGCAGGACGGCTGGGGGCACGCTCCGGCAGCAGCTTCATCCGGCAGCGGTCACCAGCGCGAAGTTTGCCGTTGCGATTGTCCAGCAGAACCTTGACTCGCACCGTTCCACTTTCGCCGTCGATTTCTGGTGAGACAGACGAAACAGTGCCGGTCACGGAAACGCGAGAGCTGTTCAGGTAAACCGATGCTTCCCGGCCCACTCGGATGTTGGAAGATTCTGCGGCAGGAACATTGAAGACGGCTGACAGCTGATCGATCACGACCAAGCGAATCACGGCTGGGTCTGCCGGCGTCACGTACTCGCCGGGGAAGTGGAACACATCCGCAACAACACCGTCCATTGGTGCCGTTACGTTGCGGCGTTCCAGTTGCAGTTGGACGCGTGCGAGTTCGAGCTGACGAAGTTGATCCTGTTCACGAGCGGCGAGTTCTCGAGAGCGAGCGACTTCCCAATCGGCAAGCGCCCGTTTGAGTTCATCGGGACGAGCCATTTGCTTTTCCGCAAGCGTTTGCAATTGGTCCAAGCGGAGTTTCGCGAGTGACGCCTCCGCCTTCGCGGCGTCCGTCTCACCATGCATCTGAGCTCGCCACTTGGCGGTCGCCAAAGCTTCACGTTCAACCAAGTCTTCCAGCCGTGCGATCGCTTGCCCGCGTTTGACACGATCGCCCACTCGAACGAGCACTTCGTTGATGCGGCCGATTTCAACCGCAGCGACCATTAGGTCGTACTTCGGTTCGGTGAATCCCTCGTAGTCCAGCGTCACGTTGCTTGACCGGGATGCCTGGGAAGTCTCGCTTTGATACTGTCCCCAACAGGGGGCACTAAGAAAGAAGCCAATGGAAACATATCCGACAAGGCAAAGGAACCTCCGCACGAATGCCGGCGAGGCAGCGTTCGCGTTGGGTAGTAATCGCTTTGCTCGGAGAACTGTTTTCATTGGGTCATGTTGACACCACAAAGATCATTTATTTCCAGCCCCAGAAAGAACGGCTGGATTTTCGATGTTCGGGTGGTGTCAGTGTGGGGCGAGTCTCTGGGTGTCGCGTCGTCTTCACGTCGAGACGCTCATGAGGGGAAACCTCGAATCGTTGGGGAAGTTCAGACTCGGTGGACAGATTGTTTGTTTGAGGCGGCAATCGCGGCGATGGTTCGGGAGGCGGCAGTTCCAGCGGATCGCTGATGGCCACGCTCTCATTTGGAGCCTCATCAAGTGGCTGATCGGAGTCCGCCGCGTCAGCGATGTTTTGGCCGCCTTCCGCTGTGGGGTCAGCGGTGAACAGTGCAAAATCTGTAGGAGATGCTCGTAGACTTTCGGATGCTTCCACTTTGGGGCGTAACGCGGCACTTGGGAATTGAATTTCACCAGAACAACGTGATTGAGACGGCTGAAGACCCTCATCGATCAGCAGCGTTCCCATCGAACGTTGTAAGCGGATCAAAGCGATCATGTACGCGGATTCGACTTCCACGAGATCTTTCTCTGCATCCGTGCGTCTCTGCTGGGCGTCCAAGAGGTTTTCGAGTTTGATTCCCGCCCTCGAGTCATCTCCTCCGATGATGCGCCACTGAGTTGTGAGGATGTTCTCCTCCACGATCGCGGTGGCCAGCACCTTGCGTTTACTCAGCAGTTGCCGTCCGAAACGATCCAGATCGATGAGCGCGGTTTGGACCTCGAGTTGGGTTTCTTGAATGACCTCGCGAAGTTGCTGACTACGCTGTTTGGCCCGATAAACGGCTTCCCGGTGTGCCGCCTTGGCGGCCCGGCGGCCGACCGGCAATTCAAATTCCAACGAAGTCGAAACGCTGGGTGCGTTGACGAACTGCTCGCCCAGGGACCGAAAGGCCTGACTCGAGCCGTTTAGTTGCGAAAGGTATCCGTTGAGTACCCAATTCAACTGTGGTTCCAGTTCAACGCGCGTCACACGCAGTTCGAGCGCGGACGACTGGACGTCGGCGGTTGCCGATCGAATTTCCGGGCGAAATTGGAGTGCTTGCGCAACGGCATCACGCAGGGAGTAGTGCGTGGGTGAATACTCCGGCGGCGAGATTGGAATGAGTTCCAGGTCGGTGTCTGCACCAAGCAGGGAGTCGCTGCCGACGAGAGACGCCAGGCGGACTTGTTGGCTGCGCAACTCCGCTTCCAAATCGATCAGCTGATCCGCGCGGCGAGCCACACGCTGTTTCGCTTTGACGATTTCGATTCGGGCGGCGTCGAAGTCACGGCGGCTGGTCAACAGACGTTCGATTTCTTGACTGCGGGTGAGCAGTGCACGCTGCTGTGTGAGCTGTGCGCGACTTCGGTAGAGTTGCCAGTACGCCGTCATGACCTCGGCGATGCGTTGTTCGACCTCGCTGCGAAACTCCTGCCAAACGACGCGATTGTCGATGCGTGCTTGAGTAACGAGTCGTTCGTTGTAGTAACGCCCACCTCGTGAGAGGAGCGGCTTGGTCAGGTTTAAACTGAGCCTCGAGTTGCCCTGGTCATCGGGCAAGAAAAAGTCACTGTTGCTGTCTTCAAATCCGAGTTCCTGGCTCCATTCCAGTTCGGTACCACGGCGAGTGAGCTTTCGGGCGCCGCCGCGGAACGCCAGCGTTCTTTCTCGCAAGCGATCGGCGCCGCCGGTGACCAAGGTGTTTCCGACCGGATCATTTGTCGCGCCGAGGTCGCTGCTGAGCAACATGGTTGCATCGAATGCGGCGTCTTGCTGGACGACTCGCTGAAAGGTCGCACTGGAACCAAAACCGACCGCCAAGACACGGGGACTGTTCGCCAGCGTATCGAGCAGGACCGTTTCAAGATCGAACGAGACCCAGCGACTCCGATCCAGCACTTGCTCGACAACGTCTGCGTCCCACCAATGCAGGTCGGCATCGTCTCCGCCCCGAAGCGGATCCGGCAGTTCGGTCGAGAGCGAACGCTCCGTCGGTGCGTCGCTCCTTTGCGCGTGGTTGAATGCGGGGATGGTGGGCGTTTCGTTCCGTGCAGCAAGCGATTTGGAAACGGGTGGTAGACGGCGCGGTTTCCGCAGCGGCTCCTGGGAAATCCCGATTTGGCACATCATCCCCAGCAACACGATGACAGCCGCACACCCCATGACGTTTGTCATCGGGCGCCCGGCGGACTCGTTGTGGGGGGAGGAGCCTTGAGAGCGCATCCGTGTCTTCTTGCTCTTTCGTTTCGGACGCAGGCAGGCAACGGTCCCTGAGGACTTCTGATCGCCGTGCTGCGGGTCAAATGACCGATACGATGCATCCATGCACCAATGAATTAAATCGGACGGAATGAATCGGGTTGATCGGCGTCGAGTGGGGGAATTGCCCTGTTGTCCGAACTCGGGCCGGGTCCCGCCCGCAGAGACGTACGTTTGATCAAATCCGTGATTGTCCGTTCAGGCGGAACAGACGGAACACGGACTCCCTTTCTATTGGCCAGTCGTTACAACGCGGTCGATCGGTGTGTTCGTTTCAAGTCCGAGTTCTTTTGTGAGTGCGAGCCGACTTGGCAATTGTTCGGCGCCTCGATTCATTTGCAAAGGAGCAAGGCTTGCAGCGCTGGGGAATGTCTACCGTTTCCCCGTCGTGCGTCCGTTTACCCTCACCGCAACGCAACCTTGATCCGGGTTTATCTCCAATCGATCCGCCTTGCATTTGCAATGGTCTGCCTGGGTGCCAGCTTGATTCTGGCAAGCCAGTGGTTCGGGCTATTGCCGGACGCCAATGCGATGCGCCGAGAACATCGCCGGCAATTCAGCGAAGCCGTGGCTATTCAGGCCGCGTCACACATTCGCAAGCAGCAGTGGGTGGATTTGCGAGCGATTTCAGAAACACTCGTTGATCGCGATGTCGACTTGGTTTCGATTGGGATTCGCAGCGACTACGGTCAACTGAAGGCCGATGCAGGGCACCATCAAGAGGTGTGGGAGCAGCGGGGACGCACCGCGACCGGTATCGATGCGATGACGGTTCCCATCACACTCAATCGGCGACCTTGGGGGCACGTGGAGCTGTGTTTCCATGCACCCGAACATTCGCTCTTGGGTGCGACGTTTGAGCACCCGTTGATTCGACTGCTGGGGTTCTATGCGATTACCGGGATCTTCGTGTACACGATCTTCATCGGTCGCGTGATGAATGTCTTCAGCAAGACGCAGGTCGTGCCCGATCGAGTCCGGCAAGCGCTGGACACACTCGCCGAAGGTTTGTTGGTCTTGGACGAGAAGTCTCGTATCATTTTGGCGAATCGTTCCTTCGCCGACACCGTCAATCAACCACGCGAGTTGCTCGTCCAAACGCGTGCCGAAGACCTACCCTGGGTGCATCAATCCGTGGATGATCTTTCCAAGTTCCCTTGGACAACGGCGATCAGTGAATCACTGATCATCACCGAGCAAATTCTCCATTTAGAGGTTGATGGCGAGAAACCTCGGATCTTTTCCGTCAATGCGGCTCCCATCGAAGGTGATGGTTCGCGGCGGGGTGCGCTTGCGACGTTTCGTGACGTCACCATGATCGTCGAACATCGTGAGCAGCTCGAAGAGACACTCACGATGCTGAGTGCGAGCCGGGACCAAATCGAGCAGAAGAATCGCGAACTGGAAATCCTCGCGACGCAGGATGCACTCACGGGATGCCTGAACCGAAGGGCGTTCTTTGAGAAGTTTGGTCGGCTTTGGAAGCGGGCCCAGTCCGGCGCGCGTCCGCTTTCATGCATCATGGTTGACAATGACCACTTCAAGAATGTGAACGACACCTACGGTCACGGCGTTGGAGATGACGTCTTGCGCGAAGTCGCGCGGGTGCTTCGTGAGCGACACAACGAGATGGGGCTTGTTTGCCGGTATGGTGGAGAAGAGTTCTGCATCCTTCTTCCCGATGTCGAACTCGAAACGGCGATCGAGATGGCGGAAGCCACTCGAAAAGCGATCGAGGAAATCTCGTTTGATGAACCAAGCGAGTTGAAGTTGTCGGCCAGTATTGGCGTGACTGAAACTCGATTCGGCGCGACCGATCCGCAAGACCTCGTCAATCAAGCCGACATTTGTCTTTACATCGCAAAAGACGTTGGCCGAAACTGCGTCGTCGCCTACGACCCTGCTGCATCGAAGCTGCCAACGAAAGAGGCCGAACCAGAAGCGAACAGCCCGTCCATTTCCGACGCCGCCATCGAAGCACTGGTGGCATCCCTTGCCTATCGAGATCCGGTTACGGCACAACACTGCCGGCGTGTTGCCGCGCTTTGCGAATGCGTCGGCAAGCACTTTATGGACCCGGCCGACTTGGAAACTCTCCGTGCCGCAGCACTCCTGCACGATGTCGGCAAGTTGGGCGTCCCCGATTACATCTTACTCAAGCGAGGCCAGTTGACCTCCGACGAAATTGAATTGATCAATCAGCACGACCGCCTGGGTGTGGAGATGGTCGGCCGCGCCTTCGGGAATGATCTGCTGACCCAGACGCTTCGTTGCAGGCGTGCACAGTTCAACGGTTTTGGGCCAGACCAAAATCTGCCGTCGGGGCGCGAAATCCCTTTGGCATCGCGGTTGCTTGCGATATGCGACAGCTATGATGCCATGGTGACCGATCAGGTTTATCGAAAGGGATGCAGCCACGAGATCGCCATCGAAGAGTTGCGGCGTTTCGCCGATGCGCAGTTTGACGGAGAGTTGGTGGAGCATTTCGCCAGCGTCGTCGACTCGAAACCTGACACCGAAAAAAGTTCGAGCGATGAGATCAACGCCCATTTGGAACTGCAAGTCGAACGCTTGGGGCAGTCGGTTGACGAGGGCGATACCGATGGCGTGCGCATGCTCTCCTCACGCCTGGTATTGTACGCCCGGAGGTGCCAAGCCGAGACCGTCTCCGACGCCGCTGATCGCATTCACGTAAAGTGCATTCAGGAAGAAGTCGATTGGGCCGAACTTTTGAACGAGATGAACGGCATGATGAAGGCCTGCCAAGACGTGCTCAATGGAGGTCGCGCGGAGAATGTGTCAGCTGGGACAAGTCGAGAGACGGACGGGAATTCGGGCGATGCTTCCAAGTCCCTGGCCGATTTCGGAGAATCGTGCTCATTGATGAAAGGGATTCCGGTTCCCATTGATGACTTCAATTCGTCATACTAGC
>JBCBOO010000098.1:0-21130 GCA_039821235.1 Planctomycetota bacterium | reverse complement strand
GCCATCGGGGAACTAGTCGACGATGCGATCGTTGACGTGGAGAACATCTTCCGCCGCTTAAAGGAAAACCGGCACTCCGAATCCCCACGACCGACGCTTGCGGTGGTTTACGACGCCAGCATCGAGGTACGGAGCAGCGTGGTCTACGGAACGGCGATCGTCGTCCTGGTATTCATCCCGCTGTTTGCTCTCGAAGGCATGGAAGGCAAGCTCTTTGTGCCGTTGGCGATGGGATATGTCGTCTCGCTGATCGCGTCGCTGGGCGTCTCTCTAACCGTTACGCCGGTACTGGCATCGCTGCTGTTGGTCGGCCGTCGCGTCTGGCAAATCGTTGTACCGATTCTAGCTTTCGGCATCGCTGCGTTAACGATGTACTGGGTCGTCCCGCGTGCGATTCACATTCTGCACTTGCCGTTTGAACTGCCAGGCAATCCGCTGTGGTGGTCGCTCGTCCTGACGCCAGTGGTTTGGGTTCTGATTCAAGTGACCGAGAGACTGCTGGGTGGTCCCGAAGCCGAAGAAGGCCGGTTGCTGGAGGGACTCAAAGGCATTGCCGGTTTGGCGATTAACTTCAGCACCAAGTTTGCCGGTCCCGTGTTGGGCGTTGCGGCCGTCATGGTGACGTTCGCGTTGTTCGCGGTTTCGCAACTCGAACGTGACTTCTTACCGCCGTTCAACGAGGGAGCCGTTCAGATCAACGCGTTGCTTGCACCGGGCACATCGCTGGCGACGAGCAACCAGATCGGGCAGAGCGTGCAGGAAGAGTTAATGAAGATCGAATCGGTCAAGTCCGTCGCACGTCGAACGGGCCGAGCCGAGTTGGACGAACATGCCGAAGGCGTCAACGTCACCGAGTTGTTCTTGGAGATCGCCGACGATGCGGATCGCGAAGGCACGATCCAGCAAATTCGCGAAACAATGGAGGACATTCCGGGAGTGGTGTCGAGCACCGAGCAACCGCTGGCCCACCTGATCAGTCACATGATCTCGGGCGTCAAGGCGCAAATCGGCATCAAGCTCTTCGGCGACGATCTCGACGTGTTGCGGAACAAGGCGGAGGAGATGAAGAGACGCATCGCAAACGTGCCGGGCTTGGCCGACGTGATGATCGAACAGCAGACCAACATTCCACAGCTTCGCATCGAGCTAAATCGCAAGGCTCTAACGCAAAACGGGCTGCGGCCGGCCAACGTCATGGAACTGGTCGAGACCGCGATGAACGGGCAGGTCATCAGCCAGGTGCTGCTCGGTCAACGCACGTTTGATCTGATGTTACGAATGGATGAGCCGTACCGCGAGGACGTCACCAAACTTAAGCGTCTTGCCGTCCCACTTCCCGATGGAGGCACGTTGCCGCTTGAGGCGGTGGCGAACATCTACGAGAGCGGCGGGCCGAACATGATCAAGCGCGAACAGGTACGGCGTCGAATCGTGTTGCAAGCCAACGTTTCCGAGCGAGGCGTCGTGGACGTTGTCAGCGACATCAAAACGCGACTGGCCGATTTGGAATTGGAGCCGGGTTACTTCATCGAATACGGCGGCCAATTTGAAAGCCAGCAATCGGCAACGCGTCGATTGATGATTCTTTCGGGCGTCGCGTTGCTAGGCATGTTCTTGGTGCTTTACACGTTGTTTGGCAACGTCAACTTCTCGATGCAGGTGTTGGTTGCGTTGCCAACGGCGTTCATCGGAGCGGTCGCGGCACTTGTCATCACGGATCAAAACCTGACCGTCGCAGCGATGGTCGGTTTCATCTCGTTGTGCGGCATTGCCAGTCGCAACGGCATCCTGCTGCTGAACCACTACATCCACTTGGTCGAACACGAAGGCGAATCGTGGACGGGTGAGATGGTGCGTCGCGCGGGCCAAGAACGGATGGCTCCAGTGCTGATGACGGCACTGACGTCCGGCATCGGTTTGCTGCCGCTCGCACTCGCTGCGGGCGAACCCGGCAAAGAGATTTTGTATCCCATCGCCACCGTGATCGTTGGCGGATTGTTGACCAGCACGTTGGCGGAGTTCTTCGTTCGACCGGCGTTGTTTTGGACGATCGGTGTCGGCGCGGGCCAGCAGATTGTTCGCGATCACGCGGGAGACATGGAAGATGAGAACTCGGGCATGGGGAGTGAAGACCTCAGTCCTGAACCTGAATTGGTCACAAGTTAGTTGTTTGTTCCGGTGCGTTGCCGGAGTGATGTTTTCTGTTTGAGAAGGTTTCCACGGAGGATTTGAAATGTTGAATTTACGGATGTTTGCAGTCGCGGCTTTGGTCGCATCGATTTCGTTGGGTGGCATGTTGGCGAAGGCCGCTGAGCCGAACACGGCCGCCAAAGAACTGGTGTCGTATCGCTTGGAGAAGTGGAAGACCACACACAGCGAAGGCGAGAAGGCGGACAAGTTGGTCGGCACACTGAAGAAACTTCGCTGCGAAGTCAAAGTCGGCTCGCACGGCGGACACATGGACGTCAACTACCGCTGTCCAAAGTGGCAGCAGATGGCGTTGAAAAGCCACGAAGAAGCTCACCAGTGGGAGGCATGGTTAAAGAAGCTCGGCTTCGAGACCAAACACGCTCACTAAGAATCGCGGAATTGGGAATGGGGGATAGGGAACTTCGTTCTATCCCCCATTCCATTCCCTGACTTTCATCCGCTCATCCCCATTCTCTCATCGGTATCCAAAATGAAAATTCATCTATTCGCTCTGACCCTCGCTTGCTTCACTCTTCTCGGATGTTCAAAGAAGGACGTGCAGGTCTCCGAAGCTCCGGAAGCATCTGGCCCTGTCGAGATAGACGAAATGCCACCGATGATTGAGATGGATGGGCATCCCGAGCACGGACCCCACGGCGGCGAGTTGGTCGAACTAGGCAAAGAAGCGTTCCACATCGAAATGATGCACGGCACCGGAGCGGTCGCCATGTATGTCCTTGATGGTTCGGCAACGCAGCCGGTCGCGATCGAAGCCGAAAAGCTAACGGTCAGCCTAAAGCATGATGGCAAAGTGAAGTCGTTCGAGCTTCCCGCCGACCCGCAAGGCGAAGACGCAGCTGGCAAGTCGTCACGATTCGCTTCGACCAATGCCGAAATGGACCAGTGGCTCGAAGCCGAGGCCGAAGGTGCGGTCATCGTGCAAATCGAAGGCAAATCCTACACAGGCAAGATTTCGCATGAACACGAACATGACCACTAAGAACGAGGAAGCCACGATTAATGATTGACCCATCAAGCGGGAACACGCTTTGCTCCAGTCGTGTGCGGTGTGTCACCGTAGACGGCAAGGCTCCCGACCCATCATACGACTAGCCCTCGTTGGGTCGGGAGCCGCTTTTCGTGATAGACAAAAGACGACGAAATCATGATAGACAACAAGAGCCGCTCTCAAGTCAATGCAATCCTGCCCGGCGACCAGCCGCATTGGTACCCCCGGTGGGTATTGGTATAACTTCTTCAATGGGCCAGCCGGATGAACGCAAATCGACCGAAACGATCGCCTCCGAGACAGTCGCCGCCGCGGTGTCTGGGGATCGTTCCGCGCTGCGCTCGATTTACGAGGCAACGTCGGATCGCGTGTTTCGTTTGATGGTTCGGATGGTGGGGCAGCAGGATGCCGACGACCTGACGCAACAGACGTTCGTGCGAGCATTCACAAAGCTCGATCAATTCGGTGGCGAATCCAAGTTTGAAACGTGGCTTTATCGGCTGGCCACCAACGAGGCTTTGCAGCATCTCCGCCGCGAGAAACATCGATGGACCAGAGAACTGGTGGTCGAGCCGACCGCTGACCAAACCGACCACGTCGAGCAAGACGAACGAGTCGCGATGGTACGCCAGGCACTCGATCAACTCGATCCGGAATTGCGGGCGATCTTCACGCTCAAAGAAGAGAGCGGTTTGTCGTACCAAGAGATCGCCGCCACCCTCGGCATCCCCGAAGGCACCGTCGGTTCACGGTTAAACCGGGCACGGCGTGAATTGCGGAAGTTGATAGATGGCAATTCGGAGTGAAGGAGGAGGAAGTTGTGTTCTCCGGTCTCCTTTACTTCCGACTCCCATACTTGTCAAAACGGGCAACCTACCGTTCGATCCAACTGGGCGATCGTGCCCGCCAGTGTGGCGTCGATGCGGGCAAGTTGGGTCTCGAACATTAGCAACTCGCGGTAGGTTTCGATCAGGGTGAAGAAGTCCGTTCGCTTGCCTCGGTAGTCGGCGATCGAGAGTTTGAGCGTGTCTTCGGTGCGGGGAATGATGCGGCCCTCGTAGATGTCGCGTTGTTCCACCAATGCGTCGGCTTGGACTATAAGGCGACGGATCTTGCCGTACAGTTCGTCGCGTTCGGCTTCGAGACGGCGTGTGGTGCTGCTACGTCGATGGGCGGCTTCGCGGATGCCGGCGTTGATCTTCTCTCGCCAGATCGGCAGTGTTGTGCCGAAGCTGATGCTGAGGTTGTCGTTGCCGTTGGCGACGGGACTGATGACGTCGTGACCGTCGCTGATCAATCCCCAGTTCAGGCCGACGTTGAAGTCGGGGTACTGCTGCAAGCAGGCCAAGCGTTCTTTGTCGCGATCGCGTTGGATTTCCCATGCGAGGCCTCGTAGCTTCGGGTTGCACTGCTCGGCCAACGCGATCAACTCTTCAATTTGCTGGGGCGTTTCGTTGACGCCGAGTTCGCTGGACGCTTCGGGGAGTAGGTTGACGGGTTGTTGCAGTAATGTTGCGAGGTCGGCTTGCGCGACCTGTTTTTGTCGTCGAAGCGCGATGAGTTGGTCGTCGAGGCGGTCGGTTTCCAGTTGAGCACGCAGCACGTCTTGTTGCGAACCGCCGCTGCGGTATCGGGCTTCGGCAACGTCGGTCAGGTCGGCGACGAGGTCTTTGGTTTCTTCGATGATCGTGATCGCCCGGGTGGCGAACCAGACTTCGTAATACGCCAGCCGCACGGACTCAGTGATCTCGCGAGCGATCGCGTCGACTTCTGTTTGGGCGATTTGCACTTCGCGGCTGGCGATGACTGCTTTGGTTTTCAGCTTGTCAGGGAACGGCACCTTTTGGTTGACCGACATCTGATTGCCGACGCGACCGCCGGCGGTTTGTAGCGCGTTGTCATGCAACGGCCAGAAGGTATTGTTGAACATCGGGTCGGGAAGTGCTTTGGCTTGCGGGATGACATTCGATGCGGCGGCGACGCGTTGGCGTGCGGCGAGAATCTTGGGGTGCCGCGATAGTGCTTCGCTGACGAACAATTCGACGGGCTGGCCAGCGGGAACTTGTGAGCCGGGTGTTGGGAGTGGGGAGTCGGATGACACGGATTGGTTATCGTCTTGTTCGTCGTCCGCTTCTTCACCAACATCTAGCTCAAGAACTTCGCTCCCGTCGATCTCTGGCGGCATTTCCTCGTCTCCATCCCCCCCCTCTTCCTTGGGTGGATCCAATTGCAGGAAGTCTCCGAAGCTGCTGCGGAATGCATCTGTTTCCGTGCTGTCCGATCGCAGCTCGCCGTCGGCCTGTGGCAGCGTGTATGCGGCTGGGGAGGCGACGACAACGCCATCGTTGTAGCCGGCCATTCGCACAGGCTCTTCGGCGGATTGATCCGCGATCGGTATTGACTGCGAATCCGTTGAGACCGTTTCGGTGGCGACAAAAGTGTTGGTGTGTTGCGTGTCTGAAGCGACTTGGACGCCTCGTTGGGTCGCACAACCGGACGCAGACGCGGCAATCAGAGCAGCGAGCAACATTCGCTTGGCTTGTTTCGTTGCGGGTGTCCGATATTGCCGATCCATGGCATTTCCGTCCTGTTCCGTTACACTGGAAGAGTTAAAGTTTGCCTAACCGGGTGATTCCTATTGAACTTTTCGGCCAGATTTCCGATACAGTTCATATACCGGGCATGGGTATCCTTTTCGGAAGGTCGCAGTGAGTAACTCCCCCCTAATTCGCACCGCCGTTAATCTTTGTCTGATCGCTGCAATGGTGATTCAGCCGATGGCGCTGGTGGCTGCGCAGGGAATATGTACTCAAGGTCAGTGCTGCGAGGCCGAAACGGTCTGCCACGCTTGCAAATGCTGTGAAGTGAAAACGGACGGCGATCTGTGCGGTTGCTGTAGCGGCAACGAAGAAGACGCCGACAGTTGCTGCACGAAGAAACGCAAACAACCAAAGCATGACGACCTGTTCGGCGAAATCTCCGATGTCGTTCCTGAGCCACCGAAACCCGACGACGAGAAATTGGTTCAAGACCAATTTGCGTTGTCGTCGTGCATGTGTGGCATTCGATCAGAACCACTAGCACCGGCACCACATCGCGTACCTGTTCCTCAGGTTCGTGATTTGGTCGTGATTGCGTACTTGGATCACGTTGCATCCGAGGCTGGACTTTCAATTCGTCCAGATCAACTGATGTCACGATTGCCGATCGGCGATCACTCACCGCATTTCTCTCAGCGGTTTCTTTGCATCTGGCGCATCTAGCGTCGTCTCGATAGGAGAGCTGCGCGCTCGTAGCTCCTCGTTTTCAAGTTGGCTTTCACGCGAATGGCGCTGCGCGCTCGATCCGTGTGAACTCTATCCAGATGCATTCCCTACGCGATCTGATCGCGTCACCAAAACAATGAACCGGTCACAGCCTGGAGGCGATGACTGGTCGATCATGCGATCTCTTTCGTTGCATCGTCGGCCAGTCACCTCTTGAGCTGACGTTCGTGGATGGAACCACAAACGCGTGCCGGAAAACGCCGCGAGAACTGTGATGAATCAGGACGAACCAATCGAACCCAACAAAGCCGACGTTGACGATAAAGTCAGCAGCGTGGATGCGGATGCGCCGACCGATAGCGAGCCAGTGGAAACGGTGGTCGAGGAAACGCCCGCACCTATTGAAGCCAAACCGGCCGCACCGCAAAGTGATGGCGGGATGAAGTGGCTGGTACGCACTGTTGTGCAAGCCGCAACGGTTGTCGTTGTTGCTGGTCTTGTGTTTTTCTTGCTCGGGGTCGCCCAGCGGACTGAGTGGTTGACTGCCGATGGTTTCTCGGGCGGCCAAGGCGAATCCGTCGCGGAAGCCGGAGGTGGCGAAGACAAACGATACATCTGCCCGATGATGTGTACGCCACCGTCGACCGAACCAGGTCGCTGCCCCGTCTGTGCGATGGAACTAGTCGAAGCGACCGGCGGGGGCGGTGGCGATGGTATCTCGGTCACTATCGAACCATCCGCCCGGCGATTGGTCGGTATTCAAACCGCGATGTCGAAGATGGGCGAAGTCAATCGAACGATCCGCACCATCGGCTCGATCGACTTCGACGAAAGCCAACTCTCGACCATCAGTGCATACATCGACGGCCGCTTGGAAAAGATGTACGCGAACTACGCCGGCGTGAAAGTCAATGAAGGCGACGACCTGGCGTTGATCTACAGCCCACAGCTCTACACCGCACAAACCGAGTTCATCACCAGCATGAACAGCGATGGCAAGATCGGTCGCTTTCAAATCTCTGGCGGCGATCTGAACAAGATGGCGCGGGAGAATTTGACGGAACTGGGGATGACGGAAAGTCAGATCGAGCAGTTGGGGAAGTCGGGTAAACCAATGTCTCGCATCCGCATCAAGTCACCGCAGAGAGGAACCGTTATCGAAAAGTCAGCGGTTGAGGGCGACTACGTGAAAACGGGAGACAAGCTTTACCGTGTAGCCGACCTAAGCAGTGTTTGGTTGATGCTTGATCTGTTTCCCGATGACGCTTCGGCTGTTCGGTTTGGTCAACAAGTCGAAGCGGAAATTCAGTCGATGCCGGGCGAAGTATTCACGGGCCGCGTCGCTTTCATTGACCCGACCGTGAACCCGAAGACCCGAACGGTACGCGTCCGTGTCGAGATCATGAACTTCGACGGCAAACTGCGACCGGGCGACTACGCCACTGCTCGGGTGACCGTGCCGGCGATCCCAATGGACCAAGTTTACGATCCGGCACTGGCGAACAAATACATCAGCCCGATGCACCCGCAAGTTATCCGCGACGAACCCGGTAAGTGTCCGCTTTGTGACATGGATTTGGTGCCGACGTCGCAGCTTGGGTTCGCATCAGAACCCTTGCCGATGCAACAAGTCGTGACCGTGCCGCGCGATGCCGTGCTTCTGGCTGGTGAAAACAGCGTGATCTACGTCGAAACCGAACCGGGACGATTTGAGATTCGCCGAGTTGCGGTCGGTCCCATGAATCGCAAAGAAGCGGTGATTGTGGAAGGACTGTCGGCTGGTGAGACGGTTGCGACAGGCGGCAATTTCCTGATCGACTCACAAATGCAGCTCGCCGGCAATCCTTCGTTGATGGACCCGACGAAAGCACCGAGCTATTCGCCGGGACCGCTAGAACTTCCCAATACAACTCCCGTCATGCTGGCCAGCGACGCTGGCAACACGCTTGATCGAACCTACGACGCGTACTTTGAAATCCAGTGTGCGATGGCGGCCGACCAAACGCCTCCGCCCGTTGCGTTGAACACGCTGATCGAAGGTCTCCGCGAACTGGAAATGTTGGCCAATGTTCCCGATGAAGCTCAACGCCGATTCGCAACTGCTCGCCGCGCGGCGTCACGCATGGACGGTTCGTTGGAAACGGCTCGCGAAGCCTATCGCGGCGTCAGTCACGCGATGTTGCGAGCGGCCACGGTGGCTCGCGGGCCGAAGACGGCTGTGAAGTTGACGCACTATTACTGCCCGATGGTTCCCGGAGGCGGTGGTGACTGGATGCAGCCCGGCGGCGATTTGCAGAACCCGTATTGGGGCAGCGAGATGCTGACGTGCGGCGAAGTCGTTCGTGATATGGCGATGCCCGCGGGCATGGTTCCCTCAATCGCGCGCACGGTGCAGTAAGGAGACGAACCATGCTTAATCTAATCATTCGCTTCTGCGTTAAAGAACCTTGGCTGGTGGTATTGCTGACCATTGGTCTAAGCGTCGCTGGCTGGGTCAGCTTCCAGTCGATTCCGATCGACGCGATTCCCAACATCGGCGAGAACCAAGTCATCGTGTTGACGCCGTGGCCGGGTCGCTCGCCAAAGGACATTGAAGACCAAGTCACCTATCCGCTGAGCGTTTCGTTGCTCGCTGTTCCCGGTGCGGAGTCGGTGCGTGGCAAGAGCATGTTCGGCTACAGCTTCGTTCAGGTCACGTTCAAGGACGAAATTGACTTTTATTGGGCACGCAGTCGAGTTTCTGAGCAACTCGGCAGTGCCGCGTCACAGCTACCCGATGGCGTTGTACCACAACTTGGCCCGGACGCGACCGGATTGGGACAGGTTTACTACTACACGTTACAACCGCCCGACGAAGGCATGGGGTTGGCGGAACTTCGCAGCATGCAAGACTTTGTCGTGAAGTACGAGTTGCAGGCGGTCGAAGGGGTCAGCGAGGTCGCGTCGATCGGCGGCTACGTTCGGCAGTATCAGATCGAAGTCGATCCCGACAAGCTTCGCTTTCACAACGTATCGCTCGATAAGTTGGCGATGGCGATAAATGGATCGAACTTGGACGTCGGTGCAAAGACAGTCGAAACGACCGGCATGGAGTTCATTGTCCGCAGCAAGGGTTTCCTCGGCTCTGGCGGTGACAAAGACAAAGCGGTCGAGGACATAGAGGACACCGTCATCATGCAGCGTGACGGAGTTCCCGTTCGCGTCCGCGACATTGCCAATGTGCAGATTGGCCCAGACTTTCGTCGCGGTGCGTTGGACTACAACGGAGCCGAAGCGGTTGGCGGCGTGGTAGTGATGCGATACGGCGAGAATCCTCGAGTCGTCATCGACCGCGTGAAAGCCAAGATCGCCGCGATAACGCCGTCGCTACAAGGTGTGACCATTCATGGCGTCTACGATCGCAGCGGACTGATCGACGAGACGATGGCGACACTGACGCATGCGTTGCGCGACGAGATCATCATCACGGCGATTATCATCCTCTTGTTTCTATTGCACATCCGCAGCAGTTTCGTCGTCGCGATCTGTTTGCCGGCAGCAGTGCTGATGTCGTTCATCGCGATGCGGTTCGTCGGCGTCGGAGCGAACATCATGTCGCTGGCGGGGATCGCGATCGCGATCGGCACGATGGTCGACATGGCGATCATTGTTTCGGAGAA
The DNA here is from genome assembly GCA_039821235.1 of Planctomycetota bacterium. Classification (GTDB taxonomy): domain Bacteria; phylum Planctomycetota; class Planctomycetia; order Pirellulales; family Pirellulaceae; genus Stieleria. The sequence continues at coordinate 11,006 of JBCBOO010000098.1, read as the reverse complement.
CATTTACCAGCATCTTTCGCAGTGGGAATCTGGCAGCGACGAGGCTCGCATCAAACAACCTCGCACGGAAGTCGTCTACGAGGCAACGGTTGAAGTCGCACCGGCCGTCGTGACCGCCGTGGCGACAACCATTGTAAGTTTCTTGCCGGTCTTCTTTTTGACCGGTCGCGATTACAAGCTGTTTTCTCCGTTGGCTTACACCAAGACATTTGCGATTGCTGCGGCGATGATCGCGGCCGTCACGATTGTGCCCGCTTTGTGCCGATTGATGTTGCGGAGCAGCGTGCGTCAAAAATCGACCGCGATGGTTGCCGCGTTGTCGCTCTCCGGATTGCTCGGTGCCGCGTCTCATTTCTTGTGGGGGTCACGACTCGCAGAGCGATTCGGCTTGGACACTTGGATTGTGACCGTGACCGCGGCCACGATTGGGTTTATTGCCGGCTGGCAGTTGATGCGAGAACGAATTCGGCCGATCGAAGAGATTCCTTCCAGCCGCTTCGTTCGTTGGATTTACGCAGCCCGATTGCGATACGCCCTGAACCACAAAGCGGTTGCGCTTTCGTTTCCGCTGATGCTGTTGATCATCGGCGTGGGTGCCTACGTCGGAATGCCAACCGTGCTCCGTCCGGTCGAAAAGTTCGCGAACCTGTTCGGTGCCGATCTGAATGACTTTCCCGGCTACGTCGATGCCAAGCATGTTTTTACGGGGTTGCAGAGCGACGACTGGATCGCGCTCGACGAAGGAAGCTGGTTCTACATGCCGACGCTGTACCCGGCAGCCAGTTTCTCGCAAGCGATGCAAGTGTTGCAGACGCAAGATGTTTTGATCGGCCAGATTCCCGAAGTCAAAGATGTGCTTGGCAAAATCGGTCGCGTCGAATCGGCACTCGACCCCGCGCCGGCCGCGATGGTCGAAACCTATGTGATGCTCAAACCCGAAAGCGAGTGGCGAGAAGGCGTCACTGCTCGCGACGTGTGGGACGAAATCAACCGAGTCGCCACGTTGCCCGGTGTCACGCCCGCGTCGGCGTTACAACCGATCGAGGGCCGAGTCGTGATGTTGCAGTCTGGCATCAAGGCACCGATGGCCATTCGAGTTTACGGCAACGAACTCGACGAGTTGGCTGACGCGGCCATGAATGTCTCCGCTGAGCTGAAGAAGTCGCCGCTGATCAACGCCGGCACCGTCAATCCCGATATCGTGCTTGGCAAACCCTACGTCGAGTTCACCGTCGATCGTGAGGCGGCATCGCGGTACGGGATGAGTTCGTCGATGGTGAACCAAGTCATCGAGACCGCACTCGGCGGGATGAACTTAATCAAGACCGTTGAAGGACGTGAGCGTTATCCAGTGCGGCTCCGTTACAACCGCGACCTCCGCGAACAGATCGACGGCCTGAAACGCTTACCCGTCGTCACACATTCGGGGGCGGTCGTACCGCTCGAAGAACTCGCGACGCTGGAAACGACTTGGGGTCCGGGTGCAATCAACAGCGAAAACGGCCGGCTGGTCGCTCACGTTTCTTTCATGACCAATGGCAGCAAGGGCGATTTGGAATCGGTCTCCGCCATCGAAGAACAGCTCCGCGCGGCACAGGCGCTGCCTCCGTCCGACCCGAATCGGTTATCGCTGCCAGCGGGATACTCTCTCGAGGCCGTTGGTAGCTTCCGAAATCAAATCGAAGCCAATCGACGCTTGATGTGGATCATTCCGATGGTGATCTGCATCAATCTGATGTTGCTTTACATGGAGTTCCGAAACCTTTCGATTTCGTTGGCCGTGTTCTCCGGCATTCCTGTTGCATTCGCTGGTGGCATGATTGCAGTGGCAATGATGGGTGTCGAACTCAATACGGCAGTTTGGGTTGGCTTCATCGCGTTATTCGGACTAGCCGTCGACGATGGCGTGGTGATGGCGACCTACATCCATCAACTGCTGAAGAAACGTAAAGTCGAAACGGTCGAAGATATCCGCAACACAGTCTACGAAGCTGGACTGAAACGCATTCGACCTTGCATGATGACAACGGTGACGACGCTTGCCGCGTTGATTCCAGTGTTAATTGCGACAGGCCGTGGTGCTGACGTCGCCCGAGCGATGGCGATTCCCGTGTTCGGTGGCATGTTAGCTGAACCGTTCACGTCGTTCATTGTGCCGACGCTCTATTGCGGCTACCTGGAATTGAAGATGCGTTTCGGATTTCGAGACGAGCTTTGGGAAGGCACCGAAGCGATGCCGGAGGAGGAACTCATGAAAGCTGCATAAAACTTTTCGTTTGACCGTGAAGGAATTCACGACTCAGGCATCCAATCAATCAACCTCACCAAGATCGACGGACCCAAAGGATGGAGTCCTGAAACTTTTACAACGGAGTTCTCCCATGAAACGAACACTCATTATCACTGCTTTCTCACTCGCGATGTCCGCATCGAGCGTGTATGGGCAGAAGATTCAATCGCAGCACAATCACGCTGGTCACAACCACGCGATGCCCGGCATGACGCAGGCTCGTGAAGCGACGCGAGCGGGGCCGCATGGCGGCAGTTTCAAACAAACCGGAAACTTGCAAATCGAAACGATTGTTTCACAAGGCGGGTTGAAGATGTTCGTCTACGACCGCGCTGGTCAGCCGGTATCGGTTGACCGGGGACGCGGTGCCGTTTCAGTACGAGTCGAAGGTAATGCGAAACGCTATCGCTACGACCTGTTGCCCGATGGCAAAGGAGCGTTGACCGCTCCTGTGAACTTGTCGCAAATCGCTGGTCGACAGATTGATGTCGATGTTCAATTGGTCGGTATTGCGGCCAGCACAATCTCTTTCAACGAAGTCGCCACCGTTCCGGCCAGCAAGCAACAACTGGCAGCCGCGGCGATCGCAAGACAAAAAATCTGCCCCGTCAGCGGAAAGCCGCTCGGCAGCATGGGTGATCCCGTCGCAGTCGATGTCAACGGACAGAAGCTCTACGTTTGCTGTGCGGGCTGTGTGGGCGCGGTCAAGTCGGACCCGGCTAAGTATGCCGCCGGTCGCCCGCAGATCACGGTCACCACAGCGACCCAATCCGACGCAGCAGCCATTGCCGCCCAAAAGGTTTGTCCCGTGATGGATGAACCGCTCGGTGGTATGGGGACACCGATCAAGGTGATGGTTGGTGACAAGCCGATCTATCTGTGCTGCAAGGGATGCATCAAGAAGATTCAGGCCGAGCCAGCGAAGTATTTGGCGATGGTTTATGGCAACGGCACGCAAGCCAGTGCCCAGCCTGCTGCCACGACGACGGCAAAGATCACTGTCTCGACCTCAACCCAAGCCGACGCAGCGGCCATCGCGGCCCAGAAGACCTGCCCCGTCATGGATGAACCTCTCGGTGGTATGGGTACGCCGATCAAGGTGATGGTCGGCGATAAGCCGATCTATCTGTGCTGCAAAGGATGCATCAAAAAGATTCAGGCCGAGCCAGCAAAGTATTTGGCAATGGTTTACGGCAGCGGTAATCAAGCGTCCGTTCCCGCAGGTACCGAACAGGTTCGTGAAGGCATTTTCAAGGTAGTTTCTGCCGATGCACCTTTCATCGCGGCCCAAAAGAAGTGTCCCGTGATGGACGAGCCGCTTGATGCGATGGGTGGACCGTACAAAGTCAACGCAGCGGGCAAAGCGATTTACATCTGTTGCCCTGGATGCGCGAAGAAGATTGTGGCCGAGCCGCAAAAGTGGTTGGCTGTTCTGAAGTCTCAAGGAGTCGATGCTCCATTGATTCGTTAATCAACTCGGGAGCGAGAACTGCTCGCTTCCGATCTGACTCACGCGGGGGCGGTGTCGCGGCTGATTCACGCAAGTGATGACGTCACCACGCCGTCCCTGCCTTTTTGTTTTCAACTTACGACAAGGACGTCGTCATGAAATCGCTATGGAAATATTGCGCAACCGCAGCGCTCGTTTTGCCCCTCTCGCTATCCGCCGGATGCCATTCGCTTCCCTGGCTGGGCAATCGAAAAGACGAACCGGCAATGACCGCTCAGCAATACGCCGAGCAAGCTGCCGCCAACATTCAATACGACACGACGGTTGATTTCGACCCTGACTATCAACCGCCCGCAGCAAATTCGTTCACAACCGCTCCGACTTCAGTTTCGCAGCTTCCCTCATCAGGCGGCGAAAGCTGTTGCCACTAACGCGGGAGCACGTTCTACCATGAAGTCTCACTCCACACGCTCGATACGTTGGTTGGCGTATCGAGTTGTCCGGCGTCTTGCGATCGCGAACGTCAGTCACTTCTATCAGTCGCCGATCGACACGATGCCGCGAACGCCGACGCCTGACAGCTACACGATTGGTTCGTGTTCATCCAAACGGCTACGAGAACACGCATCCGAGTTGGATTACGCAATCCCAGAGCGGGACTTGGAAATGCTGGACGCCGGTGCAGCCAAATGCTTTGCAGTCTTTCAAGCCGATTCACTCGCCGGATTTGCTTGGGTCGCCTTTGGAAACATACCTGGTGAAACGAACCACGACGGCAAGCCCGAAACTGGTCTGCCAATCCAACTCTCCGACGAAGCCGCTTTCGTATTCCAAGTCTTGGTGCTTCCTTCCTACCGAGGGCAACGACTGTACGCGGCGATCTTGAGCAGAATGGCCGACGAATTGCAACACGACGGCATCCGACACCTGGTGCTGACTACCGAAGGATCGAACCACAACGCCCTGCGAGCGGTCGAACGAATGCAATTCCAAAAAGTCGGCCAAGCATCGTTCTTTCGCATCGGACCACTCAGTCGAGCAGCCTACCCGACGCTTCCAATAGATGCTGGATTCACAATCGGACGGTATGTCGGCGACGATACTGCAGCCCATTCAAGTTAACTGAGCCACCAACAGCGTGGTGTCATCGAACGCCTTGCGCCCCTTGCGGAATGTTTCGATGGACAACTCAAACGCTTCAACCAGCTCCCGAGCGTTGCAGCGTTTGACCGTGTTCATCAACTGCTCAATCCGCTCGGTTCCGTACTGTTCTTCACTCGGGTCAAACGCTTCAGTCACTCCGTCGCTAACAAGGACTAAACGGGCCGCATCACCGAGCTGGATTGTATCTTCGTTGTATTGAGTATCCTCTTCGACGCCCAAGATCAGGTCGCCCACGTTCAATCGCACCGGTGTTTCGCGTCCAATCTGCAAGAACGGAAATTCATGGCCTGCATTGGCGTAGGTCAGTTGTCGCCTTTTTGGGTCAACGACCAGTAGCGTCATCGTCGCAAAGTGTCCCATCATCACGTACTCGCAGTATCGTTCGTTGACGTCTGTCAGAATCTGGGCAGGGCTGGACGATTTCTTTGCCGCTTCCGACACAAACGCCTTCAACAACGTCGCCGCCATCGCGGCCGGCACGCCATGCCCCGACACATCCGCGACGCAAAGTAGATATTGTCCATCGTACAATGGAATCACGTCGTAGTAGTCACCGCCAACATCGTCGGCCGGCTCGAACAATTCGGCGACGTCGATTCCAACCAATCCATTCACCGTCGGTCGTAAGTTCTGTTGAATTTGACGTGCCTTTTCCATGTGAACGCGATGGTCGCGCTGAGCGTGATCCAAAGCCTCGGTCATCGAATTGATCTGATCAGCCAGATAACTCAGTTCTCGACAGCTTCGAGTACGTGCAATCACGCTTAGGTCTCCGGCCGCAACACTCCGCAGCGCCGAAACAAAGCCTTGGATTGGTTTGGCGATCAATTGCCGCAGCACCGCGCTGACCACGAAGGCCGCAATTCCTCCCAGCAATAGGACTCCGAACATTTGCATCATCAGCGAGCGACGTGTTGCGCCCACGACGGCTGAACGATTCTCGGAAATGTAGACGGTGCCCGCTGGTCCAGTGAAAGACCCGACAACTAGCGCGCCGGTGGCGTTTGATCTGGCAAGGGTTGAATCAGCAGCCGACCGCATTGTCAGGAGCATTTCGTCGGAAGCATGCCCATGCGAGACAGCCTGGTACGGAAGCCCTCGCCAATCCGCAGCAATATGGTGACCGGGCGAATCGTCGGTATTCATTCGAGCGCAGACGTTGTCGACCAGATCTTGAATCGCCTCGCCGCCGTGAGGTTCAGCGACCATCAGTGACTCGTACATCGTTTTCGCTTCTTCGGTCAACGCGATCTGTTTCTCGTTCAAATGCCGACCCATCCGCACGCGGTAGTCAACGACAAGAAACAGAACGACAAACCCAAAAAGAATTGCATTGACGAGAACAAGCAGTTGTCGGTTGATCGGCAACTGATGCCATCGGTGTTTGAATGTGTCCATCATGCCACCTTTAACAGAGAAGCCGGGCGAGTGTTCAGGCTCGCCCGGCTGATGTGGGATCGAACGGATTCAGAAGCGGTTAGCTGAGTTCAACTGATTTTGCTTCTGTTGCACTTACCGATCCTTTGCCGCAGCAGACCGCACCGACGCTGCAGCAGTACGCTCGCTTTGCACAACAGGTTGGTTTACTCGTTGTGCTGGCGATGTCGCTGGTTGCTGCGTTCGTTCCATCGTGCTTCCCACAGCATCGTGCGTTTACCGAGCAGCAATAGGCACGCTTGGCACAGCACGTGGGTTGAGAGGTTGCGGTCGCCACTTCGTGAGTGGTTGCTTTCGTTTCAGCTTGCTTGCCGCAGCACGCCACTTGGACGGTGCAGCAGTATGCGTGCTTGGCACAACACGTCGGCCGAGCCGATGCGGCGGTGTCAACATTGCCAGCGGGGACGAAGGAAACGGCGAACAGAACAGCAGAGAATACAGTCGCTAACATTTTCGAAACTCCAAGATTGATGGCGCAGCCGACATCGACATGCACCGATTTGGGAACAGAGACATCTTCATTTTTGAATTGGTCTGACTTCGCAGTCGAAGCAGAGACAACTGCTAAATCTGAAGACGAATGTGCCAATCAATCAGAGAGCTCGGACGAACCAATGAGACCGACCGCACGAGTGCGACCGACTCCGTCCTCCAGTCATTCCGTAAGAAGTCACTGCGGTCCAAACCGCGAGGCGTCAGATCGTTGGTGGAAGTTCTCGGCGGCAACCAGACCTTCGTCTCGCACGATGCCATCGCGGGACATTCGTGCAAAGGATCACTGTCACAGCAGCCGTGCCCGACCGGCTGCGACCGGCAGCACGCATGAGGGCAAGGCTTCGCGTCGTTTGATCCTGCTCGGGCGGCCGGCGAGGACGCCAACAGCACCGCGATCACTGCAAAAGCAGCAAACAATCGAGCGGCAGCATTGGTATGACGACGGTTCATGGCGGACAGTTCCAATAGCTTTCAAAGGACTCCCACTGAGGGAATCTCTTCTTTGATGCTCTTTGGATGCACGGCCCCGACGTTTCTTCACGACTTCGTGAAAAGATTTCAGGATTCATTTCCGGGTTCGCTTCTGGTGCAAACGGCTAGCGCGTTCAGGTCGTGAAGCCACTCGGATTGCTGATCGACAAAGGCAACTTTTAGCTGGTCCAATAAATCGTCAGAGTCGCCGATCAATGGTGAAATCTCGATCGCCAATCGTGGGTCGGGAGCGTCATGCATCGAGTGACAGATCACGAAATGCCGTTTGGTCTCCTCCAGCATCTGCATGCTAGCGTGCCAAAGCCGATCAACAGCCTCGGAGCTGGCGGGGAGCTTGGCCGCATCGACTTGCCGCACCGCTCGCATCATCGAAGATACCTCCAGGCAGAATCTCAGCATTCGGCTCATTGCATACCGCGGTTCGCTAAATCGAAAGTAATGCAGGACCGGATAGAAATGATGCGACTCCAACAAGTCCGCCATGTTCGACGACATCGTGTATAGGTCTTGGTTGACTAACGAAGAATCGCTCCCGGTCAGATACGCTCGCAAATAGCCAAGGCTGTCGCCCGTTCGTCCGGTGCGATACTCAATTTCGTTGGCAAACTGGTTGCGACGGGCCAGGGTTGAATAGACCGAAATGACATAAGCCAACACGAGCGTAAAGAAGCTGAACCCCAAGCCGGCAGCGGTGATTGTCAAGAACTGCATTGCTGGCGTTCGCGGCACCAAGTCGCCCACACCCAGAGTGGTGATCGTGAAACCAGCGTAATACACCGCGCTCGCAAAACCCGTTTCCGTCGGTGTCAATCCGGTTGCCGTGATGCCCGTGCCGAGCTGAGGCCATACGATCAGGCTGACTCCAATCAACAGTAGCGTCGCCCAACACAACACCTGCGTCGCTATCAACGCCGGTCCGCAGTAAACCACAACTCGAGGATGAGCGAATACTCGCGTTCGGACTAAAAAGTGAAAGCCACGATTGATGCCTTTCGTGATCGGGCCAACCGTCGCACGAGGATGCAGAACTGCCATGAAGGTTTCCCAGACGCCAAGGCAGGTCACCAGAAACCCACCAGTAGTCAGGAACCAATTCATCGCGTTAATAACTCACTCGCCGTACTTCCGAAAGACCGTCATCAGCTCTTCGATCTTCTCGTCACGGTCCTTGGCACTGCCACTCTTGATCGCCTCGCTGACGCAGGATCGGATGTGCTGCTCCAAGACGATTTGGCCGACTTTGTTGAGTGCACCCGTCGCGGCGGACAACTGCATCAGGATATCGACGCAGTATTCCTCATCCTCGATCATACGACCAACCGCTTCGACTTGTCCGATGACACGTCGAAGTCGGTTGTTGAGCTTTTTTTTCTCGTCGTCTGAAAGCATTCGTGGAGACTTTTGGATAGGCTGGCTTCTCAAGAAGCCCGATTTTAGCGTGATAGGTCGATAGTCGTTAGATGGGTATTGATCGGCTCCTCTAGAAGCGAAAGCCTGCTTTGCCACAGGTTAGGTGAGTTTAGCGGCACGCAATCTCAACGCATTCGCGATCACGGACACACTGCTAAAACTCATCGCTGCCGCTGCAATCATGGGGCTGAGCAACACGCCGAAGATCGGATACAGCAACCCAGCTGCGACCGGAATTCCCAGGGTGTTGTAGATGAAAGCGAAAAACAAGTTCTGACGAATGTTGCTCATCGTTTTGCGACTCAAGTTTGCCGCCGCAGCCACACCGCGAAGATCGCCACCGACAAGCGTGACACCAGCGGACTCAATCGCAACGCCCGTCCCGGTGCCCATGGCGATGCCAACGTTCGCTTCGGCAAGTGCAGGAGCGTCGTTGATCCCATCGCCACACATCGCAACTGTCTTGCCTTCCTTCTTCAGCTTGCGAACGAAGTCATGCTTTTCCTCGGGCGAAACCCCAGCATGAAATTCGTCGATGCCCAGTTTCGACGCGACGGCTTTCGCGGTCGGTTCGGCATCGCCGGTCAACATCACGACTCTCAGCCCCAGTTCATGCAACGTCTTTAGCGCTGTCGGAGTGCTTTGCTTGATCGGGTCAGTGATGGCGAGAATTGCTGCCAGCTTGTTGTCGATCGCCACGAACACAATCGTCGCACCTTCGGCTTGATGCGATCCCGCTTTGCCTCGCCCCGCATCGACGCCCTCGATACCTTGTTCGTTCAACAAGTCAGCCTTGCCGATCAACACGTCATGATCATCGACGCGAGCGTGAACCCCACCACCGGTGATACTGTTGAACTCACTCGCCTCCACAAGCTGCAACTCATCTGCCTTCGCTCGGCGAACGACCGCCTGAGCCAACGGATGCTCGCTCTGTGCTTCGACCGCCGCAGCCAACGTCAACACATCGTTCTCATTCCAGTCGCCAAACGTTTCGACGCCTGTCACTTCCGGTCGTCCCTGCGTCAGCGTGCCTGTCTTGTCGACAACAATCGTGTCAACCTTCTCCATGACTTCGAGAACTTCAGCGTTTTTGATCAGCACGCCTTCCTTCGCTCCTCGACCAACGCCCACCATCACGGACATCGGCGTCGCCAGCCCCAACGCACACGGACAAGCAATGATCAGGACGGCCACAGCCGCAACGAATGCGTGAGCCAGTTGCGGCTCCGGACCATACACAGCCCAGCCGATGAATGCGAGAATCGAACAAACGATCACCGCTGGCACAAAGAAACGCGCGACCACATCGACCAGTTTTTGAATCGGCGCGCGACTTCGCTGAGCTTCGGCAACCATTTGCACGATGCGGTTCAGAACCGTGTCACCGCCAACACCGACGGCTTCCATCACGAGCGCACCGGTCTGATTCAAAGTTCCGCCCGTGATTTCGTCACCTTCTACCTTCTTCACCGGCATCGGCTCGCCCGTCAACATTGACTCATCGACGCTGCTCGACCCGCTAAGAACTTTCCCATCGACCGGAACTTTCTCGCCAGGACGTACTCGCAGCCGATCACCCTTGTGGACTGAATCGAGCGAGACATCTTCCTCGCCATCGTCCGTGATTCGGTGTGCCGTATCGGGAGCAAGCTTCATGAGTTCACGAATCGCTCCGCCCGTCTGCTGTCGTGCTCGCAGTTCCAATACTTGCCCGAGCAACACCAACGTGATGATCACCGCCGCCGCTTCAAAATAGAGAGGTGGAACACCGTTCTCGAAGAAGGCTTCTGGGATAACACCAGGAAGCAGCACGACAACTAAACTGAACAGATACGCCGCCAATGTTCCCACGGCGATCAACGAGAACATGTTCAAGTTCATCGTGCGAAACGACTTGGCTCCGCGAACCAACAAGGGCCATCCGCACCAAAACACAACCGGCGTCGCCAGCGCCAACTGCAACCAACCAAACACCGTCTGGCTCATCCAATCCGCGACCCGCAATCCGACCATCGGCCCCATCGCGATCACGAGCAATGGCACCGACAACGCAACGCCAACCCAAAAGCGACGTTTCATGTCGGCGTACTGTTTATCTTCACCCTCTTCATCCAACGAGACGACCTTCGGCTCCAAGTCCATTCCACAAATCGGGCAGTCGCCGGGGCCGACCTGCTCGATTTCAGGGTGCATAGGGCAGGTGTAGATCGCCGTCGGGTCTGCGGGCGCATCGCTCGCATTGGTCGATGAGTGACCACTGCAGCA
>JBCBOO010000097.1:0-21181 GCA_039821235.1 Planctomycetota bacterium | reverse complement strand
ACGGAAACAATCTCGGAAACATTGATATCGATTTCTTCGATTCGGATGTCATCGATATCAATGAGAGCCACAACATTTCGCGTGTTGACCTGGATGAAAGTGATCGCCAATTTGTTTACACGGCGAGCGTAGGAATCATCCAACTGGCGGATGATTCGATTCGCACGGGAAGTTCCAACGTTGACTTGATTGCCAGTTCGGGAACGATCACGGATGGCAGCTTCGGTGCGACTGCAAGTGTCACTTCGTCGGGCACGCTGACTTTGATCGCCCAGGGAAACATTGGCGACACGGGAACCAACCCTCTCGACACTGCCGTTACCCAAATCGCGGCTTCAAGTTCGGCCGGCAGCATCACCCTTCGAGATGCAGGCGATCTGCAGATTGGCTCCGGCAGTAGCGGTGTAAACGGACTCACCGCGGCGGGTGACATCTCCATCGAAACGAGCGCAGGGACACTCACAATCGACCAGGCCGTTGCACCCACGACGGGTTCTGTCACGCTACAGTCCGCTTCGGTGGATGTGAACGCGAGCGTTACGGGCGTAAGCGTCGACGCTACCGCATCGAGTTCGGTCGACATTGCAAGTGGTGTCCAGGTCACCGCCACGAATGGGAATCTGACTTTGAACGCCGACACAATCTTGGTCGGTGCCGGAACGTCCAGTTTGGGGTCGCTTCAGAACCAGTCGGCCAACACGATTTCACTTAGCGCCACCACCAGTCTCTCGCTCTCGGAGTTTTCCGTTCTTGGCGGTACAGGAATGGTGTCGGTCATTGCCCCAGTGATCAATGTCTTGCAGGCAAACGGAAATGCGGAAGTCACATCCAACGGCGACCTGCAAGTTACGTCGGCCAGCATCGGATCGGAAACAAATCGCTTGGAACTCAGCGGCATCACTGACCTGACGCTTACCGACTCCGGCAGTGGCAATCTATTTTTGGGTGAGGTCAACGCGGCAACGATTGCAGGTGTGACGGTCAATGTTGGCGGCAACGGATTTGGCCAGATTGACTTGGATTACAGCAACACTGATTCGCTTTCCATTGGTGATAACCACGAACTCGTCCAGGTGAATCACTCAGCTGGCAATCGCAGTTTTAGCTACTCGGCCACCTCGGGTAACGTTTCCGTTGGGGCGATTGATGTTGGTAGCGCAGACGTGTTTGTTTCTGCGGACGATGGGCGAATTGATCGCTCCGTGACCGCCATCGGTGACAACTTTTCCGCAAACCTGCTGACGCTTCGCGCTGCCGATGGCATTGGTAGCAGCGCAACGGGTGCCATCCAAACACGCGTCGGATCACTGGCTGCGGAGACGTTTCGAAATGGAAGTCTCACGATTCAAGAAGCGGACTCACTGACACTTGGCGTTGGTCAATCCGGAGTGGTGGGACTGGTAACAACCGGCAACCAAAGCATCAGTCTTTCCGTTGGTGGAGATCTCTCGATCGACCAGGCGATTAGCGCCGTGGGTGGAGACGTCACGGTAAGCTCAGGCAATGTGACGGCCAACGCCGGTGTTTCCGGAGCGAATCTGCAAGTCTTCTCTTCCGGTAACGTACAGGTCACGGATGGAAATCGACTCGTTGCGGGAGGTACGGGAACAACCCTCTTCATCGAGGCGCTGAGCATCGAGCTTGGCAGCGGAGCATTCGGCTCAGAATCCGTAACGAATTCCGGATCCGGGGATATCTGGCTTGCCACATCCAGCGGGGATGTGACGGTCGGTGAACATGGTATTGGTGCAGCAACCGGAGGGGTCACAATCGATGCGAATGAAAACGCGATTATCGCTTCCCAGCCCACCGCGAACTCCGAAATCAACATCGCCGGAGAGCTCACACTGACCGCCGGCATCGTCGGAAGTTTCACCAACGAACTAGAGATTTCGGGCGCGACGGTTTTGAACATCCAGACGAATGGTCAAGGGGATGTCTTTCTCGCGGAATTGACCGGCAACACGATTGCCGAAACAAACCTGACGGTCGGCAGCATCGGCCCGGGCCTCATCCTAATCGATTTCCAGAATAGTGATACGATCGAAGTCAGCAGCAACCACACGCTGGATCACGTGGACTTGAGCGGTCGGAACGGGAGTTTTTCGTACACCGCTCTGTCCGGCAGCATCGTCGCTGACTTGGTCGAAACCGGTAGCGGCTCAATTTCTTTGTCGTCCAGCAATGGTTCCATCATTGAGTCCGTTTCAGATTCCGATGCCGATCTCATCACCTCTGGCGCGCTATCTCTCTTTGCGTTGGATGCGATCGGATCTAGCGTCGAGGCCCTCGAAATCGAGGTTCAAACACTGACCGTAAATGCCGCGGGAGGGATCTATTTGTCTGATGCAAGTGACGTTGTTGTCGGCAGCCATCCCAATGGTCAATCGGGTCTGAACACATCCGGTGGCGATCTGATCCTCTCGGTTGCCGGCACGTTGCAGGTTGACCAGGGTGTCAACACAAATGGCGGATTCTTGCAGTTGTCCGCTTCGACGTTGGATCTCAATACGGACGTACTGGGTGGCTCTGTGACGCTGCAGACCACGAATGCGTTGACGATTGACGCTGGTACACGCGTCATCGCCGGTGGCGATGGCACGATTCTCACTGTGAACGCGTCGAGCGTGACTCTCAACGCCGGTTCGAGCAGCGCGGAGACACTTAGCAACTCGGGCACAGGAGCCATTACAGTCAATTCGACGGGGAACATTGTCGTTGCGGATGATTCCATCGCGACGGGGACCGGCGATATCACGCTAAACTCCTCCAACGGCGTCATCAACGAGCTGGCGAGTAACGCAAACGCAAGTGTTCGCAGCAGCGGTCAACTCAATTTGATCTCGGCGGGGAGCATCGGTGCGAGCAGTGGCGGTGGCTTCAACGCGTTGTTCGATGTTGCGGTCCAGTCCGTCACTGCAACCGTCACGGGAACTGGCGGAGTCCATCTCGCAGATGCGGACAGTTTGGTCGTCAATGGGATCGCGACCAGCAACGGCGAGGTTGAGGTCAATGCAACGGATGCACTGACGGTTCAGAACGCGGTTTCCACGGGAGCGTCGGGAGACATCACGTTCAGTGCCGCAACGATCGCGTTGGATTCAGGCGGAGATTTGTCGACACCCAATGGAACCATCTCGCTGAACGCATCCTTAGCCGGCGGGCTGGCTTTGAAAGACGATGCTGTACTTTCGACGGGGTCGGGACAAGTCAGTGGTCAACTTTTCAATGCCGCCAATCCATTTTCGGCCAGCTCGAGCGTGGGGTCGCCGCTCTCGGATTCCAATCGAATCGCCACGATCAACGTCGCGTTAGCTGACTCGTTCGGAACGAACATTTTGGTCGAAGTCGACTGGGCCGAAGGCGATCAGATCAACCCCGTTCCATTGGTTCCGCCTGAGAACCTTCGAGCCCAAGTGGTTCAAACAGACGTCGCGATTGCAAGCGTCGGAAATGACATCAGTCACGAGTACGAAGACGCACCAGATCCGACGAATCCGTCGGCCGATATCAACATCGGGCTCCGAGTTGAGGAAATCGCCAATGGTACGATTTCCCTATTCGCCGGCGGAAACTCATTGCTCAATACATCGCAGTTCAGCGCTCAAGTCATCACCATTGAAGTTTCGGCGGCGATCTTCCCGTTGTTCTTTACCATTCCCGATGATGGTTCGATCGAGACGGTGATTACGCGGGTGGCGAGTGCGGCGGCAGAGCGTGATAGCCAGCGAATCTTTGTCAATGAGGCGTCACAGGAGCTGAATAACTCGATCGGCACCACGGACAACAGTCATCAACGGTACTACGTGCTTCGCATTGTTTCATTCGGCGAAGAGGGCGAGGTCAAGCTCACGCAAGAGGATCAAGAGTACCGACTGCGCAACATGGAAGATGCCGATTCGGAAACCGGGTTCGAATTGAGTCAGCTTCCCGAATTGTTCAAAAAGCTGCCCGATGATCGATATCGCATTTACCTCGTCGAGGGCCAAACCGAGCGTCTCGTATTGGACTTTATCATCCGCGACGGACAGCCCATTGAGGCTCAATCGGATGATGTCACCGAAGTAATCGCGCCTGACTTCGAGTCAGAAGAATTCGGTGAAGCAGCACGCGACGAGGAGGCTCCCATCGCTGGCGAACCCACCAAACAACCCTCGGCCATGGAGCGACTCGGTAGAACGCCGGTCCTGTCCACCGGCGGGGTCATCTTGACGGCCGGAATGGTCACACAGAATCGAGCTCGTCGTGAAAAAGATCACGATGAGTCTGCAACCAAAACGAATCAAGGGCGAGTAGTCACATGGCGTTGATCTGCACCTATTGCAATGCGCAAGGCACCGAGCGCGACCAGGAAAATGGTCGTTGTGGGAACTGCAGCAGTTTCTACACCGGCGCAGAAGCGGTTGTCGAAACGAAGCCTGTCGAGAGCGTTCCGGCGCCCGCCGAACAATCAAACACGTCGCATTCCGAACCGAACGCATCCGAATCCACTTCGACATCTGCTGAAGTTGCATCGGAAATCGATGAGAGCCTCTTGATTGCTGAGTCCAACAGTGAAGACTTGGTCAAACCACGTCGGCTCTCACCCCATTTCAAACGCCGAATCGGTATGGCTTGGCAGATGGGTGATGGGGCAACTGCGGAATCCACTCTCAGCGGACGAGGCAGCAGCTCGCCTTCGCAACCGACCAGCACGCTGAACACAACCAGCGCGATGGTCGATACAAAGTCCGCGCAGACGCTCAGCATCGCGACAAGGCGAATCGCATCAAGCGAAGAAAAAGAAGGAGGCGACTACGAGCTAACCGAAGTCATCGGTGAAGGAAGTATGGGACGGGTTTGGTCGGCCCGCCAAGCATCGCTTGATCGTCACGTCGCGGTCAAGATCCCGCGCCCGGAGCTTGCCAATGCGGGCAGTCTGGGTGAAGGCCAGTTCATTTCCGAAGTTGTCGTAACAGGAAAGCTCGAACACCCCAACATCGTTCCGATTTATGAACTCGGACGCGACACGAAGGGGATTCCGTTCTATGCGATGAAGCACGTCCAAGGTATGGCTTGGAACGAACTCATCGAAGACAAGTCGCTGCACGAGAACCTCGAGATTTTGATGAAGGTGTGCGATGCGATTGCATTCGCGCACGATCGAAACTTCCTTCACCGGGATATCAAACCACACAATGTCATGGTCGGCGAGTTCGGCGAAGTCTCGGTCATGGACTGGGGGATCGCGGTCTCGATCAAAGAAGACCCCGATCAGCCATGGGCGGCACTCGCGTCCGGTCCGGCGGGAACCCCCGCCTACATGGCGCCCGAGATGGCGACGCACAATTCATCGGAATTGGGGGTCGTCAGCGACGTCTATTTGCTGGGTGCCGTGCTCTACGAAATCGTCACCGGGCTTCCACCTCACCCGCGAACGGGAGAGGTCCAAGACGCGCTGTACGCCGCCGCCGCGAATGAAATCGTCCCCACCACCGAGTCCGGGGAACTCGTCGACATCGCTCGAAGAGCAATGGCGACCAATGTTGATGATCGTTACGCCGGCGTTCCCGCTCTTCAAGAGGCACTTCGAGAATACCAATCGCACCGAGAGAGCATCGCGTTGTGCGAGAGTGCCAATGATCACTTGGCGGAGGCTAAACGAGACAACAACAGCGACCAATTCGCCCGCGCGCGGTTTGGGTATGAGGAAGCACTCAAACTTTGGCCCGATAACACGCGGGCACAATCGGGTTTGCAAATTGCAACACTCGATTACGCCACCAATGCGCTTGAGCTGGAGAACTACGAACTCGGGATTTCGATTCTTGATGCGGATGAACCGAGTCACCGCGATCTGCTAACCAAGCTGGAACAGAAACGCGCGAGTCGAAAACGGCTTGCCCTGTTCTCCAAGGTTGCTGCGGGAACGGCCATTGCCGCCGTGCTGTCCGTCGTCGCGGTTATCGTATTCAAGAACCAACAACTGGACCGCGAACGTCAAGAAGCCGTTGCGGCACGAAACGATGCGGTTCTTGCTCGAAACGAAGCGGTCGACGCGCAGACGAAAGCGATCACCGAAGCGAAACGTGCACGTGAAGCGGAACAGCAAGCCCGAAAGTCACGCGACGCCGCGGTACTCGCCAAATTCGAGGCCCGTAGTGCCGCCCAGTTGGCTCGTCAGGAAAAGCGCAACGCGGAAATCGCCTCGTACGCCTCCGACATTGGTTTAGCAGCCGAGTCGATTCGTCGAAACGCGTTCAACAAGGCCACTTCGATCTTGGCACGACTCGCACCAAAGGAGTCCGCGGATCCTAGCGCGCTATCGATTCGGGCCAAGCTTCGTCATATCGAATGGGGACTATTGCAGGATGCCTCAACGCCCGGGCCGGTCCAGGATCTTCTGAGTGATCAACGTATCGAAGCGGTTGCCAGTTCCACCGACGGTCGGACTGTTGCGGCCGGCGCAAAAGATGGCGAGGTCTTCTTGTGGAGGGGAGGTGAAGCCGCCGATAAGTTGAGTGGTCGCTACGAAACGCTTCGTTATGGCGACCAATTAAACGCGATTGCGATTTCGAGCGATGGAAGATTTTTGGCCGCAGCCGGTTTGGTTCGCTCCGCATCGACGGGAATGGGACGCCTGGCACAAGACCGCAGCCAATTTGCCGTGAAGGTTTGGGACCTGACTCAAGACGATCTTTCCGAACCAACGATCAGCCTGACCGGGCACACCGCCGAAGTGTTGAGCGTCGCGTTCTCACGTGATGCCAGTCGAGTGCTTTCCAGCGGAGCCGATCGATCGGCAATCTTGTGGAATCGAGACTCCGGCCAGCCACTGGCGATCGCTCGGGATCACTTGGACCGTCGCGTTTGGACCGCCGCATTTTCACCTAACGAGCAACAAATCGTCACAGCGTGCGATGACGGCCGGGTGCGCGTGTGGGGTATCGCAGCAGGCGGTTCGAGACTTCGCAAACAGTACGATCTACGTGGTCATGAAGGCCCCGTGTACTCCGCCGTCTTTAGTCACGACGGTCAGTCGGTGATCTCCGGAGGCTATGATCGGCGACTGCTTCGATGGCCATTGCCAAGTGAAACGAACGAACAATACGGCGCCGCATCGGATCTCGAGACAAGGCTCCGTGGTGGTCAGACAAAATCGATTGTTTACGAACAGATCGGCCAAGACTTCCAACAGCACGAAGCGAGTATCCACGCTATCAACACTGGCTCCGTAGCCGGCAAGGCCTACTTGCTCACCTGCGGAAATGACAACACGATCCGAGTTTGGAATCCAGCCCGCAATTCATGGCGTTTGGAAAAAGTGCTCCGCGGCCATGGGCGATGGGTCAGGGGATCCACATTCTCTCGATCAGGCGAAACGATCCTGTCGGGTGCACACGATGGTGCGAAATGGTGGCGGTGGCAAGAGTATTCCATGCCGCGGGAACTATTTCCGATTGCCGAACGAAGATTTGGAAAAGAGCCGAGCGAGCTGGGCATGTCGGCCGCTTCACAATCCGTCTATTCACCCGATGGAAGGTGGGTGGCCACGTCTTACATCAATGGAACGGTGGCCGTGTGGGATTTAAAGACGGGTGAACGTGCCGCAAGCCAGCTTCTCGTGGACGGTCACGCGCTGCTCACCGCATCGGGCCAGTTCTATAATGACGGGCATAGGTTGCTGACCTCGGCGGGCGACAACACCACTCGTCTGTGGAATGTCAAACGTGGCACTCAGCTCACCAAGCTACGGGGAACCGGTTGGCGCGGTGCAGCGGATGTGGCATCCGTCCATTCCACAGAAACTTGGGTCGTTACCGGTAGCGATGATCGTCTCACACCCGCTTGGCTCTGGAAGATCACTGATGGTGAAGAGCCACAGCGCATTCCGCTTCTTACACAATCGGCCGAGCAATACCTGGCGAAACAACTTGAGGGTCCTTTGACGGGAAGTAACCCCGAAGAGCAGATTGCGAAGCGGGAGCAGTTTCAAAAGCAAATTCCGGATGTCACCGCCGTCAAGTTCGCCGGTGATGGGCAGCGTTTCTTGGTCGGAGACTCTTCCGGTCGCTGCTTCCTGTTCGAGTTTTCCGAAGACGGTTCCGCGATCCTCACTTCCCGCTACAACGCACACGGTTCGGCAATCCGATCGGCCGAGTTCTTACGTGGAGGAGACTCGTTCGTCACAGCAAGCGTTGATGGACAAGTTCGACTGTGGGATTGCGACCGATCCGAGATGAAGCAGCAATTGACCTGGGCGGGGCCGGTGACTTCACTCGCCGTCTCCGATGACGGACGGAAGATTCTGGTCGGACATGCACCGCTGGAATCCACCCCATCGCCAATTGTCGAACTCTTCGAATTGGCCGACGGAACGGCTCAGAAAGTCGCTGAGTTATTGGGTGTCAACGCGAATGCGGATCGGGATTGGTCTGCCAGTCAACCGACGGTACAGTCCGTCCAGTTTTGTGGCGAGCAAGCCATGGTCAGTCTCTACTTCCCGGCGAAAAAGTCAGCTCGTGCGCTGACCGGATACCGACTGGGATACTGGGATTGGCGGCAGCCGTCCAAAGACTTCCAAGCGGTACAGGTCCCGGTGCGCGGCGAGATTGCGGCCGCCAAAGTGACCCAAGTTGGGAACGAAGCTGGATTGCTGGTCGTCGGCGGGAAAGGAGCTCGTTTGTGGACGACCTCGGATCCGAATGCCAGCCAATTCGACACACTGAAAGCGAGTTTTCGCCCGGCAAACTCATTGACAAGTGTTGATTTCTCGATCGACCCACAAACAGGGGCCTCCCGACGCCTCGCCGTGGGAGATCGCGAAGGCAATGTTCGCATTTGGGAGCTGGATGGGACGCGTTGGAGCGAATCATTCGGTGCTGCCACCCAATTGAGCGGTTATCATCAACATGCAATTGTTGCAACGCGATGGGATCCAACCAGCGACGGTGGACTGTTTACGGCCGACCGATCGGGGCGCTGGAAAAACTGGACGTTCAGCGACGATTGGGGTGTCACCGGGCAGGGCATGGTTTCCACGTTAGGCGCGGTTCAAACGGCCAACCTTTCACCGGACGGTTCGCGAGTCTTTCTCGGCGGCGAACGAGGCGGCATGATGCTTCGCAGGCGTGCGGGCTCGTTCGAGTCCGAAGACACTCTCTGGCAGACCGGCAAGGTCTTTACCGCCTCGTTCTCTAGCGACGGTGCATGGCTTGCCACCTCCGACCGCCAAAACTCCGTTTCGATTTGGGGTGTCGATGGTGAACGAGTGGCGAAGATGAAAGCGGAAGATGCAAAGGGAATTACCACCATGACCTTCACTGCCGACCGTCGACGATTCGTGACGGGGCATGATGACAAGCGAGTTGTCATTTGGGACACCAACCCGCTGGTTGATCCATCGCTTTACAATGAATCGATCGATGCAAAACCGATCAAGGAGCTGTTGACGCTGGAAGAGCATCGTCGCGGCGTGACGTCGATCTGCCTTTCACCGGATGGACGAAACCTTCTCACCGCGGGTGAAGAAGGACGCACGATCGTTTGGTCAGGCGAACCGATCGCGCCGATTTCGATTTTCAATACAAGAACCCAACTCAGCTATGAACCGAACGAAGGCCCCGTCTCGATCGACGCGACCGTTGTTGTCGCGGACCCGAGTCATTTGGTCAGTTTCGACGGCGCCGAGTTGATTGCGGAACTGGAAAACGCGTCCGCCTTGGAGAGTCTCGCGCTTAACGCCAGTTTAGACCCTCTGAGCGATGGCTCGATCGAGATCGTTGATGGTCGCGATGGGAAACGGTTGATTGGATACCGGTCCTTCTCAAACGCAACACCGGTGATCGTCGGTAAAATCGTGTCCATGTCGCGGGAGGCTCAGCGACTCGAAATTCGCTTCAATGAACAGGCAAGCCCGGAGTCGGTCCAGGCCATCTTGCGATCATTGGTTTATCAGGCCAGCTCGGTGACAGGGTCGGATGATCCGTCGATCCCAATTCGCGAGGTTAGCTCGCAAGGTGGCGAAGGCTCAGGCAACGATGTTCAAGCAACGACTCGCGAGTTGAACATCACGCTGCGAGGCCTGAACTACGAATCGACTTCAGAAGCATCGCCTTCATCGCTTCCCGCATCCAGTCTCCCGGAACAGATCCAATCAACGATCACCATCGAACTGGACGAAGCCGCCACTGAAAACAAAACCCAGGCTTGAGCACTCGAGTCTGGTTCCTCTGCGTTAGGATGGCTCGATGAGCCGAATGAATTACTGAGTGAAGAGGGCTATGTCCCCAGGGATGCTCATTGAGTCACAAAGACGCGAGGAGACGCAACATGACCTTCAAGCAATCAACCACGAGACCGACCAAGTCTTAACTCTGCGACTCTGCGTTTCAAACCCCATTCCCGAATACTCCCTTTCGCGGTCGAACCCAATCAAAAACACAAGAGTTGGTCCACGAATATATCGAATCAAACGAATGAAGAAGTCTTCTCACCAGAGCCAGCGGGCTTCGTCGAGCCGAGACTCGAAACTCAGGTCAACGAAGAACATCTCCTGCGAACGGATTGATCTACGGGAGCGCAGAGTTGTTCCAGAAAAAAGGAAGCTACAACATTTCGCAAAGCTCCCGATTCAGTGCGACATGAACATCTGCAGCAATTCGTGGGCAACGTATCGCCGACCCAATTCAGCGGGTCGTGCCACGTTGCGTTGTCGCCGCCACCGTCCCACGAAGCCGCTAAAAGGTGGCGGTCTTCGAGTTTTTCAAACGGGGATCGTCGGAGAGATTCGCGGAGACGTTTTCGAAGCTGCCGCGTAAAACGTTCGCGACGGACGTGAGCGCATCAATTGCGCAAAAGTCGACTGCATGCGCAGTCGGTGCTTGTTCCTGTGCATCAACAGTGCCTTGCATGACGTCTCGGCGCTGAAAATGCGAACACCGACTCCAACCAGCATTTGATCCGAGACAGGCGGCACAATCGCACACACGACCCGCCGTACCAGGACCCACTGGATCTCAATCTACAGGACGTGACACAGGATCACGCGGACGCACCTTCCGGCCGAACGGAAAGTCAACGATGCGGGATGCAACGTATTGCGACCAAGATGAGGCAACCCAAAGACGGATGCAACAATGGCAACCGGCCTGCGCGGCCGGTTTCAGAAAATCGCTGTCTCGGTGACAACACCTGTCACCGATCGGCATCAAGACCGCGGGAACTAGGCGGCGTTCTTCAATGACTTCGACGGCGACGACGAATCATCAGACCACCACCCATCAGTGCCAAGAAAGCCAAACCGGACGGTTCGGGGATCGCCGTGATTTGAAAATTCTGGAATCGAATGTCGCTATCGTTGATTTGCGGCCCCGAACCGGACGCTCCCCAGTTGTTGCGACCGTCGTCCGGTTGCGAGTCAGCAAGCCGGAACTCGGTCGTGGCACCCAAGGTGCTGGGTGCGATGAGGTCCACGCTGCCGAAAACAACTTCAAAGACACCTGGGCGAACTTCGTCTCCGGGCAAACCGCTCCCGAACGAAGCGCCGGAAATATCACCGACACCCTCGATCACATAAATTGGATCTCTTTCAGCATTCTCAAAAAGACCGTCCGCTCCGACGGCGGAAAGAGAGAGGCCCACTGAGCCGAGAAGTCGGTCGGAGAGAATCGCGGTCGAGCCATCGGTCGCCGTTTCGCGAAAAACTGCCGTGGCGGTCACGGAATCACGTGGCAGAACGGAAAACGCTGTCCCGTCCAAAAGGTCGACCTCGCCTACGCGAAGGAAGACTTCGTACACCAACTCGCCTTTCGCGGTTTGTAGACCACACGCCAAGAAAACAACAAAGAGGAGATACTTAAGTTTGCTCATATCAGGTTTGCTCATGTCAGTTATTAAAAGTTGTACTTCATCTCGATTAAATCAAGCCATACTGACTCGATCTTACTTCTAGTCCTTAGTTACGGACGTCGTTGAACCCCGGAACAAACCCGTTGTTCAAGTCATCAAAGTCGATATCCCCATCGCCATCAAAATCCAACAAGGGGTTGAAGTTCGTGTCGCCGCTAACAGCATTGAACGCGGGAACAAACCCTAAGTTGAGATCATCGAAGTCGACATCACCATCACCATCGTCATCGCCATAGAGTCGGAAGAAATCGTCGTTGTTCGGCTCACCCGCCAATTGGCCACCAAAGATGAAGTCGCTCGCGAGATTACCGCCGCCGGATTGAATCTGAGCGGCTGAAATCACGAGTCGATAGTTTCCGTCGGCAAGCGAGTTGCCAAGTAGCCCGGTACCTTCACGGTTGACCACGGAGGCACCCGAGCCGAAGGTCAATACCGCCTGGGTTCTTCCGCCGCTGTTGGTCGCATTGACGATCAAGCTCGTCACAGACGTATCGCTGTCGACGTTGGTGATTGAGAAGGCAGACTCAAGTGCGACCAGGTCAACTTCCGTGTTGAAGTTGACCGTCACCGAAGTGATCTGAGACCGCGAATCGGTTCCCTCATTGAGCACAACACCCTCGACTTCCGGAATCGTTCCGGCGGCTCCCGTTCCGACAACCGTGAAGGTGTAAGGATCCTCATCGGAGTCATCGTTGTTGATCTCGATGACTGCCGTCTGCGGTCCTTCCTCCGTCGGATCGAATGTCACATCGAAGTCGACGGTTCCTCCCGGAAGGATGGTGGCGTTGGGGACCTTGCTGAACAAGAAGGCTGCTGCATCGTCTCCGGTGATCACACCGTCGCCGATGTTCAATGCCGCATCCCCGGTGTTCGTGATCGTGAACGTCTGCGTCACCAAACCTCCTTCGACCCCGGTGCTGCCGAAATCGGTTCCGTCGGTGGCTGATGGCGTGTCGTCTCCGGAAACGATCGGCACATCATCGAGTCCCGCGATTTCGATCTCCGCTTCCAAAGGTGACTCGATGTAGACGATCTCGAGTCGTGGGCGTTCGACCTCGGGACCTTCCGAGGTGCGGAAGCCCCAGCCGTTGCTGCCTGCCTCCCAGAACTCGAGCAACCAACCGTTGTTATCCAAGTCGCCGTTGACCCACGCTTGGACATCCAACGTCACGTCGTAGTCATAGAATCCGCCCTGAACATCGGGGTTCAGTGTCGGGTTACCGGCCTGCGTGTTGAACTCCACGGTGGCTTCGACACCATCGGGATCAACGCCGTCGACCAAGGTGTTGAAGGTATCCGTATCATCCCACGGAATCAGCATCTTGTGGAACGATCCGCCGTCTCCCATCGCGTTGCCAACCGTATTGGCCAAACGCAATCGGGCAGTGACGATCCTCGAACCTTCGGGTACCTGTCCGGCGGCATCACCGATGATGTCGTCAAACCGAATGAGCACATTGCTGGTCGGCTCATCGACGAACACAACATCGGTCGACGAGAAGTCGGCGTCGGGCTGGTTGCTGCGAATCTGAGTATCACTGACACCGGTGTATCCGCCGACACCTTGACGGAAGCTTGTGACCTGAGCACCGGCGGGACGCCATTCGATTTCCAGCTTCGGTCGCGTGGTCAGCGTCGGATCATCCGCGGAACTGAATGCCCAGCCGTCGGTGTTACCGTTCCAGCCTTGCAGCAACCAACCGAAGTTGGTTTCACCACCCTGCCAAGCCTGAACATCGGGCAGGACGCTAAAGTCAATGACCCCGGTTCCGGTGCTGCCGGTTCCGTCATCGACACCGACTTGAGACTCAAACGCTGCAAGTGCTTGACCTTGAGCACCTGGCTGTGGCCCGTTGATTCCGTAGGTGTTCCAGGTCACGGTCTCCTCATCCCAATCCTCGGTCAGGCGGTGGAACGTCGCTCCATCCCCGGGGTTGGTCGTTTCGAGAATCAGGCGAGCCGAGGTGACCACGGCATCGGCTGGAATCTGTCCCGGTTCATCGCCGAAAATATCACCGAACTGCAAGAACACTCGCGAAGTCGCACCGGAGGCATCGAAATCAACGAGGTGCTCTTGTGTCGGTGGGAAGACGCGGTCCGGTTCGGCTTCGCGAACCTGGGCATCCCTTGTCCCGGTGTAGACACCGAAGCCATTGTCGACGCCCTGTTGCAATTCGCGGCGATAGACCAAACCGAGTTCCAGTTCCTTGACGACTGGATCGCTTGCGAATCCGTTCCCATCAACAAATGAGAGGGTGATTTCGCGAGCCCCGCCGAGAACGACGGGGTCCTCATTGCTAAAGCTCACCGCCCGCAAAACACTGTCGACGGCTTCCTCGGTTGCGTCAGCCGTGAAGGTAATCGTCAGCGGTGTACCCGCATCTCCGCCGGTGAAGGAACCAATCCCTTCGCCGTTGAAGAAGATGTCACTATCTTCGATGCTGACGTCGCCGTCTTCGAAACCTTCGTTACGAATCGAGAGAACATCGCTGGGAATACCCGCTTGCGTCACGGCGACGGTTGCCACCGCACCGTCGAAGAACGGAACTCCGACCGGCACCAGTTGGAACTGCCCGTCAACACCAACCGGTTCATCCCCGATGCCGTAATAGGTCGCTCCGGGAGAAGTCACCAGTACGGGAGCGGCACCGAAGCCGCTGATGTTGATGGTCACCGTCGCGGACGCAGTTCCGCCGACGAACCCATCCGTCATCGTGTAGCTGAAGCTATCGGTATCGGTATCACCGTCATAAAGGGCATCAAAGACCGTGCCCGGATCATAATTGATTGTGCCGTCGGGATTGATCGACAAAGTGGCTCCCTTGGCACTCGTCGCATCAACCGACTCGATCGATAGCAGACCCGGTACCGGTCGCGCCTCCGGTTGAACGGCCTCATCGAACGGAATGAACGCGAATGTGAATCGTTCTGTTTGCCGACCAATGCTTGGATGATCGTGAGACCGGATGATGAAGTTGCCTTCGCCATCGTCCTCGTAGCTGAGGAAGTTGTCTTCGATCTGGGTGTTGTCCTGGTTGGTCAGGATCAACACGCCGGTGTCCGGGGTCTGACCCGGAATACTGAGCTTCCACTCGTTCCCACCGCCGGCGACCGTCTGACGTTCGACGTTAAATTCACCCACGGACAAATTGACCGCGTTCGGTTGGCTGTTAAACGGGTCAACTGCACCGGCAACCAAATTCTGAGCGTTCCGTGGCACAAAGACGAATGAGAAACCACCGTCTTCGCCATCACCAAAGTCTTGTTGGTTGTCCCGAACCGCGACTTGATAGAAGCCATTGCCTGGGACAGCACGGGCGTGCGCGACGTTGTCTTCATTTTCGTTCCCGATCACGAAGAGGAACCCGTCCCGACTGGCGTCCGTGACACCCGGAATGGTGACTTGATAGCGTCCCTCGCCCGTTCGAACGACCTGCGAGCTATCGATGCCGTTACTGCTGGTCAGGGAACCGGTTGCATCAACGTGCCCGGCAACCCAGCCGTCTGCAAACGGGAAGTGGGCGACGGAGACATCGGCGTCCGCCGCTGCATCTTCACCGAACTGTTGAAGGGCAAGCGAAGTACCTCCGCTACCGTTGTCGTAGGCCTGAACCAATCGATAGTTCGTCGCAGCACCGTCAAAGTTCTCGCGAACGGTCGCAAGCGTAACGCCGTCCGTAAATGGAATGGCGACGCCGTCTTTCTGGACCTCAACACCCCCGGTGACTCCACCGACAACCGTAACGGCGTTACCACCAGTTCCGGTCGAGTCGACCGACCAAGTGCTGGAGCCATCGACCGCGAGATTTGCTGCCGGGATTCCGCTGGGAGTTCCAAGCAATGCCACGACATCCGGGTCAACATCATTGACCAGCACCGTCAGTGTCGCATCCCTCGCGCTCTCTTCGTTCAGGTTGATGACATCATTGCTAGCCACCGGAGCCTGGTTCGGACCCTGGACGGTAACCGTAACGGTCGCCGTGGAAGTTCCGGCGCGTCCGTCCGCGATCGTGTAGGTGAACGTGTCCTGAACCGACTCGTTCGGACCCAAGTCCGTGATTGACGCATCACCGGGTCTTGGGTCGTAGCGGAACGTGTCACCGACACGGCTGATGACCGCACCACGCTCGCTCCGCCGATCAAAGTCGATGATGCTGAAATCAAGGTTGTCAAATCGTTCGAGCGGCGTGTCATAGGGAAGGAACAGGAATTGGAAACTCCTACCCTCGGCTCCCAGATCGGCCGTTTCCCAAGTCCCCGATTCGAGCAAGTCGATGCGGAACTCATCGAGCACCGGATCCGGTGTTGCGAGAACCGCGATGTTGGAAGGCGTCAAGACACCGGGCGTTTCCGTCGGGACCTGCTCGTTGCTGATCGCGATCAACGCCCCTTCATCCGGCGAGTAACCGGGGATATTCAATCCGATCCAGCTTTCCGTGATCCCATCAACGGTCTCACTGCGAATGTTGATATCGTCACTCGTGAAGCCACCAAAGTTCACACCGCCGATCGGCGCGAACCCGAGTTCCTCCTGGGACTGGACCCAAGCTCCGATCACGTTCGAGACGCTTCCGGGAATGTAGACGAAACTGATCGGATCGTCTTCAAAGCCATCGGCACCTGCGTCACTGTCCAGTTGCCGGACCTGGAACTTGTTCGTAAAGCCGCCTTCGACGGGCATGACCGAAACAATGTTAGCATCGTTGGCCCCACTCATCGCAAAGAAGAGACCTTCGAGACCGAAGGCCGCTTCAGGAACGGTCACCTCAAAGAGACCATCCTGCAGTTTGACGATGTCGGTGGGTGTGACGCCGACACCGCTGATCAGCGTTCCATCGGCAGCGATCTGACCAGACGTCCAACCTTCACGATAGGGGAAGAAACCGGCGCTCAGCGGTGTGTTTCGCTCACCCGCACCGACACCCGTGTCCGTGTTGAACGAGTAATTAAATACACCCGAGGTATTGACCGTCCCGAAGGGGCTCGTTCTATCTCGGACGGTACCCAGCAGAACGCCTTCGGCCTGCGTCAGGTCCAAACCGTTTCGCCCGATTCCGACGTCACCGAGATTGGGATCGCTTTGAATCGTCAGAGCGTTGATGCCGGCCATCGAATTGACAACCGTCCAAATGGAGTCCGCATCGCTACCGGCTTCGATGGGAGCGGCGATCTCTGCGGAAGAAACGGAGAATTCCGTGGTGTCCGGATGGAAATCGTTGACAAGAACGTCGATCACGACCGGAGTGACCAAATCGGTGACCGGCCCTTCATCGTCGACGGCGCGAACATCATCGTCGACGGGCAAGATGGTCGCCGCGATCGTCACTTCGGCCATCTCATCGAACAGGTCGGTGGCGACGATACGGAATGTCGTGTGACCGAACTGATCCGCACCCGGCGTGATCACCGCGTTGGTGCCATCCACTTCACCGACCAGCAACCCGCCGGCACCGGTGAAGACTTGGTACATGAGCGAATCACCAGCGTCGATTTCTTCGAAGACCGTCGTCAGATCAATGGTGACTGCCGGCCCATCTTCATCAAAGACCAAGTCTGCCGGCTGCGAAATCACCTTCGGCGTATCGTTGACACCGATCCAATTCACATTGACGGTTGCATCACCGCTCTCGGTGACCCCGTCGGTGGCCCTGTAAACAAACGTGTCGGTGGCCGTCTGGCCTTCACCCAGCCGCGCGATCGCGTCGCCCGTTTGGTAGTCGACCGTTCCGTCGGGATTGATCGCCAGCGGGATCCCCTGCGTACTGACGCCCGCGTTACCAGCTCCATCGCCCAGCGATCCGGGAACGATGTTCAAAGCGTGCGATTCATTCAGCGTGTTCTCGAACGGAATGAAGAAGAAAACGAAGTCCGTATTCAGCGGCGTTTCCGTATTGCTGTCCCACGCAAACTGGCGAATCAGAATGTCCTGCGTTTCATCCCCCACCGCGTCATAGGTGAAGTAGGCGTTGCGGGGCTCATCGACGGTCAGGTCGTAGGTCTGCATGACCATCACACCCGTGGTGACGCTCTGGCCGGGCACACTGACCCGCCAAAAACCGTCCGACTCGCGGGTAATCGTGAAATCACCGAACGACTGGATCATCGGGTTTTCGGTTTCCGCGACGCTCGCATCCACGACACCGCCGATCAAGCCCTGGGCACTTCGCGGGATGTAGAGCAAGTTAAAGTCGTCGTTTTCTCCGCCGTTGATCTCTGCCGAGTTGTCCCGGTGTGCGATCCGCCACGTGCCATCTTCCTGTGGAAGCGTTCGTGTGTAGTTGTCTTCGTTATCTCCGCCGACGGAGAACAAGAAGCCTTCACTGAACGCATCGGTGACGCCGTCGACTTGGGCTTCATATCGCCCGCCGCCAAGGCTGGCGACAGTCATTCCGTCGCCACCAATGTTGGTGTTTCCGGCGCTATTAAATCCACCGCCCACCCAACCGGAGCTGAACGGGAAGAACGCATGCGAGACTGGATCTGAAAGCTCACCGGCATTCTCGGGACCCGCAGCAATCGCAATCCAGTTGGCGCTATCACCGCTTTCGGAGACGTATTGCGGAACGCCGATGTTCGTTGCTGCCGCATCGACCGGCGAGTTGTCTCGGGTCACGACCAATCCGATCCCGCGGCCCGCCGTGTTGCGATTCGCTTCGGTCAATTGGTCATCGTTGGTGAAATCACCGTCGGGGTCGACCAACAAATCAATGTCGCCGTTGTTTCCGCCGCCGTTGAAACCATCTGAACGACCGTCTTGGAACGTCACGGCATTCGGAAAGATCGAACGTTGCGGGGTGACGCCGTCATCGCGGAGCGGGATGATCCAATCGGTGTCGTTCGCACCTGGGTTGATGTTTTCGGGAGTCGCTTGAAACGCCGAGACGTTCTGGATTTCCGTTCCCGACAGGTCGTTGGTCAATACATTGATCGAGTTGTCCGCCGCGAGAGTGACCGTGTCGTTGATCACCGCGACCGCGGGCGAGAGCACAACCGCGCGAAACTCGACGGAAGCGGACTCGCCCTCGGTATCCGTTGCCGTAATGGTGACGAACACTTCACTCGACTCGGTCGCAACCGGGGTGATTTCAGCATCTGTCCCATTGATTAAACCGTTGACGACACCGGGAACATTGGTCGCGATGGTGTACGTCAGCGAATCGCCCGTGTCGAATTCTTCGAACACGGTTGTCAGATCAATCGTCTGCGTCGGTCCGCCCGAGGCGAATTCCAGGTCGCCTGGCTCTGCCAAAACCACCGGGGCGTCGTTCACACCGACCCAAGAAATGCTGACGGTTGCCTCCGAACTCGTGACGACTCCGTCCGTTGCACGATAGACAAAGGAGTCCATCGCGGTCGAACCCGCCGGCAGTGCGCGAAGGGCGCCGCCGGTGTCATAGCTGATCGTGCCATCCGCATTCACCGACAATGGAATGCCTTGGGCACTCAAGCCTGAGTTGCCGGCACCATCGGCGATCGAACTCTGAACCACTTCCAGGTCCGTCGTCGTGCTGACGTTGTTCTCAAACGGAATGAAGAAGAACACGAAATCCGTGTTCAGCGGTGTCTCGGTATTACTGTTCCAAGCAAACTGACGGATCAAGATGTCGCCGGACCCGTCGCCCGCATCGTCGTAACTGAAGTAAGTATTCCGTGGCAGATCCACGGTCAGGTCGTAGTTCTCCATGATCATCACACCCGATGTGATGTCTTGACCTGGAACGCTGACGCGGTAGAGGCCGTCTGCCTCACGGCTGATGTTGAAGTCGCCGAAGGATTGAATCATCGGGCTTTCGGCCCCAGACAAACTGCCGTCGACCACACCACCGATCAAGCCTTGCGTGCTGCGGGGAACATACAACAGGTTGAAGTTGTCATTTTCTGCACCGCCAATCTCCGCCGAGTTATCACGGTGCTGGACCAGCCAGTTCCCATTTTCCGTCGGGCGAGTACGGGTGTAGTTGTCCTCGTTATCGCCGCCCATCCCAAAGAGGAATCCGTCAGCGAAGGCATCCGTGACGCCGGCCACCTCGGCTTCATAACGCCCACCGCTTCCAGTCACCGTCAAACCATCGCCGCCGCCATCGAGCCCGGCACCGCCGCTGTAGGAACCTCCAACCCATTCGTTGGTGCCGTCACCATCGTTGTCATACGGGAAGAAAGCCGCGGAGAATGGGACGCTGTTCTCGCCTGCGTTTTCAGGAGCCGCCGCGATCGAAATCCAAGTAGGACCGCCGCCTTCGCTGGCATACTGAACGACACCAAGGTTCGTCGCAGATTCGTCGACCGGCTCATTGGTTCGCAAAACGGGCAACACGATTCCTTCACTCGTGTCCAATCGCGTCTCGGCGTCATTGCCATTGCCGACGATATCATCGGTGTCACGATACAGATCCGCATCACCAAAGTTGTCCCCGAAGATATTGACCGATCCTGCGACACCCTGAGTCCGCTGCAGGACACCGGGCTGGCTGGGACGTTCGGGGATGACCCAAGCGTTGTCGGTTACTTCCGGATCCGGGTTCGTGTCTTCCCAATTCACTTGAATGGCGGACACCGTTTGCACCTCGCTACCCGAGGTGTCGTTGGTAAGCACGTTGATCGCACCATCGGAAGACAGCGTTAACGAGTCGTTAACGACATTTGCAGCGAGCAGCTGCCTTGCTTCAAGAGCCTCAAGCCTTAGTCGTTTCCCTCGGCCAATGGAACGTTTGCTCTTGTTGTTCTGGAACCGTTTACGACGAACCTTCATCATGATTGTCTGCAGAGAATGGGTGGGTCAGTGGGGCATGGTAAGAGTCTGCTGAATGGGCGGAGTGTAGGAGAGCCTGTACGTGATTCAACCAGTATCATCCAGTATTCACATTCATCACACGCGACGCGCGGCATTCCTTTACCGAACCTTTATAAGTCGATCTAAACGCGAGAAAAATGCGTTGCGACGCGTCCTAAGCGGCTTGATATTGCCACAAAAACCGCATGTCGTTCTTCACAGAACTCTTCGATGCAATTGTGAAGATGCGCAAGCTTCACTGACTACAAGACGAAACCGGTATCGCGCGTGGTTACCACGTCGAATCGAAGTCATGCGATTGGATCCAAGCCACTTTTCACGTTCTTAACCAGACCCACACTGAACCATGCGTTTTGAAAAGCAACTTGTTTCAGAAGCGCTAAGATTTGCGAAAGTCAGCATTTGAATGATGCCTTCCTTTGCTTCGATCGCTAACGTCTCGCATTCATCGATCGGGCGGTTGTCTGGCCCAACTGCGCAGCCGCTCGTGAACGCCCTTTT
>JBCBOO010000096.1:0-21251 GCA_039821235.1 Planctomycetota bacterium | reverse complement strand
CATACATCTCCCGCGTCACGCCGATTACGCGTTATGACTACGAGGTATCGAGCCAGACAACAGAGACATTCACGATGCTTGACGACACGGTCATGGGAACGGCTTACTACGGCGGAGAGTACTCCATGGAACCCGGCGATTCATTCGTTGCCGATCAAAAATCGATGCACTCCTCGACCGTCCAAAGCAAGGTCCAGACTGCTGTTCGACCGAGCGTTTTCGTCGGCGCCAATCGTTATGTTTTTCAAGCCGCAAGTGTCCCACCGATGACGCTTCGATTTATCGACTATGGACGCCGGACAGAGGAGATTCGCTCGGAGGAAAAGTCAGATATACAAGCCCAAGAACGTCAGTTGGTGGGCAATCAGGTGAGTGCCTCTGGCCGTGATACCTACAACGTTGAGACGTCAGTTACTAAGTCATCAAACATACGCGAAACAATCACGAAATACGCTCGAGTTCATATGGAGCCGACGCACTTCACACAAGAATGGCGAACGCCACCGCTGTGGGGTGTTCGCGATTCGGCTCCGTATTGGCATGACGGGCGTGCGGAAACACTACTCGAAGCGATTACGTTGCACGGCGGTGAATCCGCGGGCACACGAGATCGTTTCCTCGCGCTTTCTCTTGAAGACCGACAATCGATCATCGAGTTTCTTGGTACGCTGGTGGCTCCGCAAATGGGTGAAACACCAAGTCAGAACTAGAAACGCACCGTTATGATCGACCTGCGACGAGCCAGCCATGGGTTCGGAATCAACCTCGTAAGACAACATCGCTCCGTTTTCCAAGGCTCGAAACGGCATGGAAAACACCGCATCATCAGGAATTCAGGTCTACGCAGTTGCGTCCATGCGTGTCCTATTTGGCTCGCGTTGGTTTTCTTGCTGCTTTCGTTGCAATTGCCAGCTGCGGATGGCATCGGCGCGGAACGATCTCCGAATCTCGTCCTGATTCTCTGCGATGACCTTGGGTACGGAGACGTTCATTGTTTGGCACCGAAAACGTGCCAAATTGAAACCCCGGGAATCGATCGGCTTGCAAGTGAGGGCATGACTTTCACCGACGCTCACTCGGGATCTTCCGTTTGCACGCCGACGCGATATGGACTCCTGACAGGTCGCTACAGCTGGCGAACTCGCTTGCAGCGCGGAGTTACAACGGGTTTCGCACCCTGCTTGATTGATGAAGGCCGTCCGACGGTCGCCAGCTTTCTTCGTCAGCAAGGTTATCACACCGGAATCGTCGGGAAGTGGCACCTCGATTTTCAATACCTGGATCCAAAGACTGGCAAAACGCTTCGTCAGAAGGACCATAAAATCCCCCCGGTCGGCGCCAAGATCCCGGATGGACCACTGACACGTGGCTTTAATTACTTCCACGGTTTCCATCACGCACGAAACATGAAGGCGGTGATTGAAGACGATGAGGTGATCGTGCATGAAGCGGAGATCAAGATGCTGCCCCGGCTCACGCGGAAGGCAGTTCAATACATCGATGATCAAGCGGCAAGCGATCCGAGCCAGCCGTTCTTCTTATACGTTCCCCTTGGCTCACCGCACACGCCCATCGTTCCTTCATCCGCATGGCAGGGAAAGAGTCGGTTGGGAAAGTACGGTGATTTTGTGATGGAAACGGACGCCGTTGTTGACCAGGTCTTGAAGGCATTGGAACGAAACAACCTGACAAAAAACACTCTGGTGATATTCAGCAGCGATAACGGTTGTTCCAAGGCAGCCGGAATCCCCAAGCTCGCCGAGTTGGGTCACAAGGTCAGCGCGGAATACCGCGGCTCGAAAGCGGATTTGTGGGACGGCGGCCACCGCGTGCCTTTCATCGTGAAGTGGCCGGGTCAAGTGCAGTCCGGTACACAGTGCGAACAACTGATCTGCTTGACCGATGTTTTTGCGACCACGGCAGAGTTACTGGAGAGCGAGATTCCGGCAGGGAGTTGTGAGGACAGCGTGAGTTTCTTGCCGGCACTCAAGGGACAACCCATCGTGTCGACGCGAAAAGGAATCGTCCATCATTCGTTTTCGGGACACTTCGCGTATCGACAGGAACAATGGAAGCTCTTGCTGGCACGCGGGTCCGGGGGCTGGACTTCACCCAAGGAAAACCAAGTTCCTAAGAACGCACCGGAAGCACAGCTCTACAATATGGAAAACGATTCCGGGGAACGGCAGAACCTGGTGGTTGATCGACCTGAGTTGGTCAAGCAGTTGCTGGAGCAATTGGAAGCTGATGTCACCAATGGACGCAGCACGGAAGGTCCTGTTTCAAAAAATGATGTGGAACAGATCAATCTTTGGAAGAGCGGCAGAGGCGCATTCAAAGAAGATTGAATGGGCGGTAAAATGGCACGGGCGGTACAGTGACCTGCATTGCAGCCCATGTGAATTCGTCCGCTACCTGCCCGATGGATCCGAGTCTGCCATGAAAGCGATCACAGTTCAGCCTATGACACCGTCATCGGCCCGAGTCGAGGACATTCCTGAACCGGAGATGCAACATGGTTCGGTGTTGGTCGAATCGATTGCGGTTGGCGTCTGCGGGACCGACAACGAAATCGTTGAAGGTAAATATGGATGGGCACCACCTGGAAAGGAACGCCTGGTGCTCGGCCATGAATCGCTCGGGCGAGTGATCGATCCGGGTTCCAGCGGTCAGTTCGATGAAGGTGATTTGATTGTCGGCATCGTCCGCCGCCCCGATGATGAGCCGTGTCCGAATTGTGCCGTCGGCGAATGGGATATGTGTCGAAATGGTGGCTACACAGAACGTGGCATCAAAGAAATCGACGGCTTTATGTCGGAACGCTGGCGAATCGAGCCCGAGTTCGCGATGAAGCTGGATCCGACGCTCGGAATTTTGGGCGTGCTTCTAGAACCCGCGACAGTCGTCGCGAAAGCTTGGGAGCAAGTCATTTCCGTTGGGCAGCGGGCTTTCTGGGAGCCCAAGACCGTTCTCGTAACCGGTGCCGGTCCGATCGGCCTGCTGGCCGCCTTGGTGGCCAAGCAACACGGCACCGAAGTCCATGTCATGGATCGCGTCGAGTCGGGGCCAAAACCCGCCTTGGTCGCCGAGCTCGGAGCCACCTACCACAACGGCCCGATCGCGGACATTGGTATCGAACCCGATGTGATTATCGAGTGCACGGGTGCGGGAGTGGTCATCAGCGATGCCATCCAAGGCATCGCGGCAGGAGGCGTCGTTTGCCTGACGGGGATCGGCTACGGAGGAATGTTAATGGGTGCCGCGGTCGCAGATGTCGCGTCCTCCATCGTCCTCAAGAACAACATCATTGTCGGCAGTGTGAATGCCAACAAACGGCATTGGTACAAGGCCGGTCAAATGCTCGCGCAGGCGGATCGCAATTGGCTGACCAAGCTCTTGACTCGTCGCGTCACACCGGAAGACTACGAGTCAGCACTTCATCGCGATGCGAATGACATCAAAGTCGTCGTTGAATTCGCCGGGAGTGATCATTGATCACGGTGACGGCGTGTTCCAAGTCGACGGTGAGCATCAATGCTTCGAGGCCGCATGTCATTCGTCGCCATGGTGAATCCACGGCGAGCCGAACGACATTGGAAACGACTCAATCGAGTTGATTGGACGGGGTCAGTCGCCAACACGTTCCACGTAAACGTAGTAGGCCCCGTACTGTTCTTCGTTGTCTGTGGTGAACAACGCGGTCAGTTTGGTTTTTCCAGGTGAAAGCTTGAATTGCAATTCAACTTCTTTGGCATCTTTGGGAACCGAGCAACCTTTGGTTTGACCAGCGATTTCGACCGTTGCTTTCGTCGCGGCAACGGCTTTGCCTGGAGTTTCTCGGAAAGCCTTGTCGCCAGGAACCTTTTCACCGGGGGGCACCGCGACTCCGATCGGCAGATCTGTCTCGCGAGGCCATCGCCGAAGACGGAACGCGTAGGTTCCGGGCTGAGTCACATTCACGTTCCAAAACCCAGTGCTTCGGGCGCCATTGACACCTCTTCGAACGTGACTTTGGTTCCAGGGAGTAGACCCGGTTGTGATCCAGTCGTGCGAAGTTAGCCGCGCGGGGTTCTCGGCGGGATGCCCAAGAGAAATCGCGGTCGCCTGTGCAAAGCTGGGTTCGAGCTCCTCCCACCACGACTCGTAGAACGCAGTCAACTTTGCGACGACTTCCGGATGTCCGCTGGCAACGTCTTTGGTTTGCCCTGGGTCATCGTTCATGTCGAACAGTTCCTTGCCGTTGCAGAGACGCCATCGATCAGTCATGACCGCGGAGCTTTTCCACTTAATGGGATCTTTGACGCGCTGCGAATCGGTGATCAACATTCGGTCGGGCCAAGCATCTTCGCTGCCTCGGAGAAGCGGCGTGATGTCAGTACCATCAAAACGAACGCCCTTGGGCGGATCGATTCCGCAAAGCGAAATCAGCGTCGGCAAGACATCGACGTGGGCGGTCAACTGGTCAACCGTGCGGCCGCCGGTCAGCTTTCCATCCGGCCAATAAATGAAAAAGGGAACTCGGTGTCCGCCATCGTAGTGACTGCCTTTACGACCACGCATTCCTGCGTTGAAGACATTGGCACCACTGGAGGTGCCGTTGTCGGTGGTGAAGATAAAAATGGTGTTCTCTGACGCCCCAATGGCATCAAGTGTTTCTCGTAATTTGCCAACGTTCTCGTCAATGTTCGCAATCATCCCAAAGAAGTTTGCGATGCCCGACTTCAGGTCCGAATAGGGTTTGGAGTATTCCTCGGGCGAATGCATCGGGCCGTGAGGTGCATTCGTTGCGATGTAAGCCAAGAAGGGCTTTTTCTGTTCGTGTGATTGACGAATGAACGAAGTCGCGTAGTCAAAAAAGACGTCGGTGCAGAATCCTTCGACTGGCGTGGGGGTTCCGTTGTGCCAGTAGGAACCATCGAAGTAAGCGTTGTCCCAGTAGTCGGGCGTCTGGCCGACTCCGCCTCCACCGTGTCGCATGACCTCGGTGAAACCACGGTCGCTCGGTCGGTAAGGATGGTTGTCACCGAGGTGCCATTTCCCGAACATCCCGGTCTCATAGCCCGCGTCTTTGAATACCTGTCCCATGGTGATTTCGTTATCACGAAGCATCGATCGACCCATGATCGTATGCCAGACACCGGTTCGGTTCGTCCAATGACCGGTCAGAAACGCGGCACGGGTTGGGGAACACGTTGGTGAGACGTGATAATCCGAAAGCCGAATGCTCTCTTCGTAGAGGCTATCGATTTCAGGAGTCTTGAGACGCGGATTCCCATGACAGGAAAGGTCTCCATAACCTTGGTCATCGGTGATAACGATGACGACGTTCGGAGGCTGAGAATCAGCAGCCAAGATGGAAGACTGAAAGCCCGCAGTAGCGAACGCGATGATAAGAACACGAAGGAGATGATGGGACATGGCAAGCGATTGCAGAAAGGTGGGGAAGTTGAATTGCCGAGCTTAGTAACGGGAGATCACGGAATGACCGATCCAGCCGTTTAGGCCAGGGACAGTTTGGTAACGCGGCCGGTCGAAACCCATTCCGCGACATGAATGTTGCCATCGCGATCGAAACAGGCATCGTGAGGGTGAACGAATTTCCCAGATTCCCATCGGGAACGGTCGGTACGAATTTTAAACCCCTTGTTCTCTTTTTGGTCTGCAAGAATCCGTTCGCGATCTTCGCCAATCGTCGCGACGACCTTGTCATTCCGATCCAGCAACGAAATTCTTGCGACGAGTTCGGGAACCAGCATGAGGTCACCGTGCGTTTCGATGTTGGCGGGCTTTCCAAATCCCGTCACAGTCTTCTGATAGTTTTGGTCCATGCCAAAGATCTGCAACGTATCGTGTGACCGATCAGCAACCACAATACGAGGGTTGGCTTTGTCGCGATCGTCGACCCAAATGCCATGCGGTAGGTTGAATGTCCCTTTACCGGCACCGGCTCCTCCAAAGACTCCTTTCCAGTTTCCGTCCCGGTCGTATTGGTGGATGGCGAACGCGCCGTACCCATCGGCGACCAGCAGATCGCCATCTGGAAGGAATGCGAAGTTCGTCGGCATGAATCGATCACGTCCCCAGATCTTTTTCGGGTTGGTGTCTTCACCGGCCGCGTAGAGCTTGGATTCCATGGGGGCGAAACGCTGCCAAACGATTTCGCCATCCAACGACAACTTGCAGATCGTCTTCAGCTGTTGGTAACCGGTGACGTAAAGATACGGTGTTCCCTCTTCGACGCGGATTTCCAGTCCATGCCCACCTCCCTGGAATTGTTCTCCGAACGCCTTGATGAATCGGCCTTCCTCATCAAAAACGAAAATCGCTGGGTGGTCCGGCTGATTCACATCGCCTTCGTGGATGACGTAAAGACGGTTATTGGGATCCACTGCCACGTTGTGTGTGATTTGCCAGTTGTATTTGTCTGGCAACTGGGGCCAGGCATGTTCGCATTTGAAGCGGAATTCTCCATCACCGATGACATCCTGTGCCATCGCCCGCTTGGAGGTGAGAATCGCGGGTACCGAAACGGACGCCGCCACTGCGGTAAAACGCCGTCGGTTCAACGTTTGTTTCTTCGCGTGCGATTGCGGCTTGGCTTTCCGAGAGGGTTCAGACCGGGACCGGTTCATGGCAGACTCATGTGAGAGGGGGAGAAATCGTCGTGGGGAACGACCATTGTGTGCCGCCGATATCGTAACCGACCGAGCGTTGGTTATCAGGTTGTCGGTGATCAACCGCTTGGAAGACGGAGCCGTTCGAAAGACTGAGGCGGCTCGAAGAGAAAACGCACGCTTGTTTCACGCCGTGAAACTGCATGGGGGCCACACCAGAGAAGGACTTTGATTGGTGAGGCATCCGTCGGCGAGTCGTTGTGCAATTTCCTGTCGCGAGATGCTTTCCTTCGACCTGGACACTGCCTATCGTTTGATTGCCGCCATCGGAGCGGCTAAAGGAATCTGAGGCCAAGGCGGCATGTGCTGCTTTCTGCGTAGGAACGCAAATGGGCAACAAAAGGCGTTGGAAAGAATCACACTTTCCACCGTCAAACTTGACCTGAACGGGTCAACCGGATCCGCGATGGATAAGTTTTAACCATTGGCGGGTCTGGATCGGTTGTCCATCGGACGGTTTTTTGACCGGGCATCTTTTGTGACCTATATTCGCGTGGCCGCTCGCTATGGGTGTCTAGCGCGGTCCATTGACGAACGACACACAGCATCGTCCGTCCCTCACGAAGCCCCCTCCTAAAGACACCTCAATGGTCCGATTCGGTATGGCACACACAGCACGGGTTGTCTCATCGCTAGCGCTCCGTCGATCGCTCGCGTTCCTTTTGATTTCGGTCGCTTTCGCTGCGGCCGGGTCTCAGTCGCCGAACGCAATCGGTCAAGCACCGCTACCGCTTGATCCGAGTGCGGCGCCGATTAACCAGACGACTCTGAGATCGGTACTCGATCAGGGTGCGGACTTCGAAAACAATCGCCAGTGGAGTGACGCCATTCGGCACTATGAAAAAGCGTCACGAGAGTTT
Source organism: Planctomycetota bacterium (assembly GCA_039821235.1). Taxonomy (GTDB): domain Bacteria; phylum Planctomycetota; class Planctomycetia; order Pirellulales; family Pirellulaceae; genus Stieleria. Next base: position 13,717 of record JBCBOO010000096.1, on the reverse strand, counting down.
CCGAACAACCGCCAAATCTACCAGCGACTGATTATTAGTCGCCTCCACTATGACGTGAATCGTCGGTATCGAGATCCGAGCTATGTCGAATCGACGAAGTCAATGACGTCAACGCAGGCACTCGATCTATACGTCGAAGTCCTGGCGAACTTGGAAACCCATTATGTGGAACGGATTGAGTGGTCGCGATTGCTATTGCACGGCACGGCAGCACTTGAGATTGCGTTGACCGAGGCGCGGTTCACGCAGAACGCGCTTCCAAATACAGACCCGGCTCGCGTTCAAGCGTTTCAAGAGAGCATCCATCGACGGATTACGGACCGCCCCGCGCTCAGCCGTTTTGATCTCCGTGCCACGGTGGCACATGTCGCCAACCTTGCGAACGCCGAACTTGGTCTGAGCCCGACGACGGTCATTCTTGAGTACGTCAGTGGTGCGATCTCGACGCTCGATCCCTACACACGGTTGCTCTCCCCTGATCAGCTGGACGACATGTTTTCCAACATCGAGGGAAACTTTGTCGGCTTGGGCGTCGAATTGGAGACGACCAAGGACTCATTGAAAATCCTTTCCGTGATTCCTGGTGGTCCTGCAGAGGAGGCGGGATTGTTGGCCGGACAACACATCGTCCAAGTTGAAAACGCCGCGACCAAAGACAGCCCCGAAATTGCAGCCGATTTGCTTCGTGGCCCCGAGAACTCTCGTGTCGCTGTGAGCATTCGCTCCGTGGACGGCAGCACCCGCGATCTGTCCGTTTCTCGGCGGCGCGTCGAAGTGCCGTGTGTTGAGAACGCTCACATTGCGGATCCGATCCACCGAATCGGTTACTTGCGGCTCACCAATTTCCAGAAAACGACCCCCCGCGATATCGAACGAGCGATCTGGAACCTTCGTCAACAGGGAATGCAGGGCTTGGTCCTTGACCTACGAGGGAACCCTGGTGGACTGCTATCCGCCGCGGTCGAGCTGGCGGATCGTTTCATCGATCGCGGACGCATCGTGACCACGAAAGGACGTAACTCACGCGAAAATTTTCAGTACACCGCTCATCCCGTGAACACGATGGCAATGCCATTGGCGGTCTTGATTGACAGTGACAGCGCGAGCGCAAGCGAGATTTTCGCCGGTGCGATCGCGGACAACCGCCGCGGAGTCGTTGTCGGTGAGCGAAGCTACGGAAAAGGAAGCGTGCAAGGGATCTTCCGTATGCAGTCCGCAAAGTTCGGTTTGTGTTTGACAACCGCAAAGTTCTATTCGCCCAGTGGCACCGCAATCAGCCAAAATGGTGTGCGTGCCGACTTGGCGGTCGATTCCGATGCCATCACGGGGCGACCCGCCGACGATGGGCACGTGTTCTCGGATCTTGAAGACGAGGTGCTACAGGCCGCTGTCGAACGGCTGGCCAATCAAGGTCGCCTGATCAGTCAACGGCCTTAGTCTGTCGTGATCGCAAGTTTCACCATGAACCGAATCGAGCGAACGGCCTCTGCAAAGCTCAGCTTGCTTTGCCCCAGCTCGCGTTCGGTAAACGTAATCGGCACTTCTGCCATCTTGCTGCCTCGCTGATGAAGCTTGACGAGGACTTCCTCCAGAACCGCGTAGCCGGTGCATTGAAGTTGATCGAGTTGGAGTGCATTCAACGCTTCTACCCGGTAACACCGCATCGATCCGCTGCAATCATTCACCGGGAGTCGCAGCACTCCGGTCGCGAATCGATTGACCAGCTTGCTCATCACACGTCGACGCAGTGGCCAACCCACAATTTTGCCACCGGCGACATAGCGTGATCCGATGACCACGTCGAGAGATTCGTCATCGACGGCACGCTCCAGTAGCTGCGGGAGCTGGTGTGGATCGTGGCTTAAGTCGGCATCCAAGTTGATAAAAAAATCGTATCGCTGTTCAACCGATTGGCGCATCGCGGCCACAATCGCACTGCCCAGTCCGCGTTCACCCTCCCGAACGATGATTTCAATCTGGTCGTCGTTTTTGCCAAGTTCGGCGACCAATTGCGCCGTACCATCGGGCGAATTATCGTCGACAACCAGAACCCGTGCCGCAGGAAGAGCAGCTCGTAGTTCGCCGACGAGTGTTTCGATGTTTTGAGATTCCTGGTAGGTGCAGACACCAATCAGGACACGCGGGGGCGACATGGAGTAAGAATCGAGAAACGGCGGGGGTTTTTCAAAAGGTTAAAGTCCGCCGTTTTCAATGACAAGGAGCCGTCTCACTGGATGCCACGCATCTTTTGAAGCATTTCTCGATAGTCGACGGATAGCTTGGGGGCTTCGTTGTCCGAGATCCCACCGTCAATACGAACGTGGGAGTCTGACGCGACCTGAAAGGCTCTTGATTCGACGTCAACATCTTCGGTCACCCAAACCAAGTCGCTGTCATCTCGGTGAGCCGTCAAATCCCCTTCGTCGGGTTCGTCATACCAAATGACACCCGGTGCATCCTCGGGGTCATTGATGGACGCCGATTCGATCTGCATCTCGATTCGATCGGCCACCCGGTCCAGATCTCTGTCTCCGCGTGCGATGGTGTTTTCCGCCGCAAACTGGCTGAGGCCTACGATTTGCGAATGAAGCATCGATTCCATTTCGTCGGAGGCCGAGGCAGCGGCGGGTTCCATTTGACGCTGGCCAATTTCAATTGGCTCTTCCTCTTCGAAATCGCCGAACAAAGAAATGGGGTCGGCTTTCGTAACCACCGGCGAAGCGGGCTCGGCATCCATCGCAACTTCTTGCGGGGCTTCGTTCTCGATCGTTTCCACAACATTGGAAGACGCGATCTGAGAGCTGCTTTGCGAAGGTGCTGTCAACTCTCCAAATTCGATGTCACTGGGTTCGTGTGACAATTTGGGTTCTTCGATCATCGGCGAAGGCAGTTGCTGCAAGCTCGCCCAGGCCTTGTCGATGGTGTGTTCGTCGATCAGTGTTTCGCCAAGTTCAGCCGCACAATCAATGGCTTCGGTCATCATCTGATTGATCAATCGCGGGACCCCACTGGTCGCGTGGTAGATTCCAGAGATTGCGGACTCGCTGATGGTCTCATCGGGAGACGCATCGCACTGCGAAATCGAGTCACGAAGGTAGGCTCGGGTCTCGTCCAGATTCAGTGGGTGCAAGTAGCATCGAGCTGCCACACGCTGGACTAATCCCTCTAAGGCGGGCGCGGTCAACGTCTCATCCAGTTTCACGCCACCGGCGAGCACGACCGATAACGCCGGGACGCCATCGACCATCAAGTTTGTGAGTCGGCGAATGGACTCCAGCACCGATTCTGTCAGCGTTGCTGCTTCGTCAACGATGAGGATGGCTCCGTTCGGATTGGCTTTGCTACCAGCCAAACGTTCGTTCACCAGAAACTCCAACTCCTCGTGGCGGCTCGCGTCAAACGCGACGCCCAAGCGATGCAAAACAAACTTGAGCAACGAGGATTCGTCGGTGATCGACGTGTCGCCGAGCTGAATCACGTCATGGGACGAAGCAAACTGTTTTGCAAGCACCGCACACACGAGTGACTTCCCCGTTCCGGGAGGCCCCATCACCAACGAAATGGCTTCCCTTGCGGCAATGCTACGCGAAATCCGGCCCAACGCATCGGCCACCGGTCCAAGCTCAGTGTAACGGCTGGCAGAGGGAAACGCAGGAAAGGGCGGTAGTGCGAAGTCTTGGTCAGAATTCTTCATCGTCATTCTGTCAAATCGGGTAGGCGGATCGCAGGGAGGTCGATCGTCCCTTCAATCGTTGTAATCGGCAAAAGTTACCGCCAACGTGAGCTGGCTTCGAAATTTCTACCTGCCCGATTCACCTCATCACTTCCAGCCTATTTCGCCAGTTCAACGCTCACCTCGTCCTGGTACTTCTCGGGTGAAATCCAAACGAGTTCTTTCCAGTAGCCGGTGTCATTTGGCTGTGAAACTCCCTCCGTCGTGCGCCCATCAAGAATGATATTGTTGATGCTATCAACCAGTTCACGAACCTTTTCGGGGTGCTGACCCGCAAGATTTTGACTCTCCGTTCGATCTACTTTCAGATTGAACAGTCGGTGTTCTGATTCCTCCTCGCCCAGCACGAGCTTCCATGAACCCGAGGTGACCGAATACTGAAACGGGCCCGTCCCATTTCCGTGGTTGATGAGCGGTCGTCGTGCCAAACGGACGTCGGGGTCTCCAAAGATGGCGGCAAAACTCTGGCTGTCTTCCGCGGCGTCATCAGGAATGGCGATCTCAAGGATGTCGGCAAGTGTCGCGAAGAGATCGACTTGTCCAATTGGCGAATCAACTTTTCGCCCCGGTTGGCGAATGCCGGCGGGCCAACGAAGCAAAAACGGCACGCGATGTCCGCCTTCGTAGATGGAGCGTTTTCCGCCGCGGAAACCTCCGCGACTGTCGTGCTGAAAGGACTTGATTCGTTGCTCCCAGGACTTCTCGGGGCCGTTGTCGCTGGTGAAAACCACGAGCGTTTCGTCGGCCAAGTTTTGCTTGTCGAGAAAATCCAATATCCGACCAACATGGTAGTCCGTTTCGATCACGAACTCTCCGTAACCTCCCGCATTGCCCTGGCCATGGAACTTGGGTAGCGGGCAAACAGGATAGTGCGGCGAGGTGTATGGCAAGTAAAGAAAGAACGGTTTGGGATCCTCTGTCTGCCTCGATCGCATCCATTCGATGGCTTGATCGGTGAATCGGGTCAGGCATTGGTTGTCAATGAAGTCATCCGCAACCTCCAGACTAAAGCCTGGCTTCGGTTGGTCGTTGTAAGGTGGCATGATTCGATAATCGACATGACGAGCATTAGGTTTCTTGCCCGTAAATCGAGTGGGCGGCGTGATGACATTGCGACCATTGAACCACGCTAAAACGCCGAAGTTGAGTGAGGCCGGCACGCCGTAGAAATAGTCAAACCCATGATCGAGTGGCATGTTCAAGGTTGGTTTCGTCCAATCACGTTCGCCATGCGTTCCGGGAAAGTCCATTCCCAAGTGCCATTTCCCGACCATCGCAGTGTCGTATCCAGCTGCTTTCAGCATGGACGCCAATGTCATACGTCCGTCTTTGATCAAGCATTCCTTTTCGGCACCGAACACGCCTCTTTTCAAGTGGGTCCGCCAGGCATAGCGTCCCGTCAACAGTCCATATCGAGACGGCGTGCAAACCGAGTCCGAACTGTGGCCATTGGTAAACGCGATCCCCTCCTTCGCCAAGCGATCAAGGTTCGGCGTTTTGAACTTTGCGTCACGATTGAGATAGCTGACATCACCAAAGCCCTGATCATCGGTGTAGATGATCAAGACGTTCGGTTTGCTTGGCGGAGCAGCTTGAGACCAAGTTGCCGCACAGAAGACGGTCCCAACGAGAAACGTCAACACGATGGGCGGCCGATCAAGTCCGGTGCGTTGATGCATGGAGGGAATACTAGCGCTGAAAGGGAAGGCTTCAAAGCGTCCACTATCGCAGACTCCTCGTCACCTCACAACTTTTCCGATCGAGCTTTCTCAACTGGTCCGGCGCGGCAGGGTCGACTTTTGCCACGACACGATCTGACTAACTGCGCGAGTGAAACCAGCTACGTCGCTTTAGTTTGATTCGGCCCACCAGCGCGACGAAGCTGGGCACCAGAATCGTTCGAACGTAGAACGTGTCTATCAAGACGCCGAGCCCGAGTGCGAAGCCGAGTTCGATGATGCCTCGCAATCCCATGGATGCGGCTGGACGCAGGCCGAACAGTTGCATCACCGCTGGGAGCCACGCCGAAGCCGTCATGCTCAAGAACGTTGCGGCCATCACCATCCCGCATGCAGTGATGATTCCGCCAGTCTTGGAAACCGCATGGCGGAGTGCGGCAAGCCAACCGCGATTGCGTTGTTCCTCGACAATCCGCGTGACAAGATAAACGTTGTAGTCCTGCCCCACCGCAACCAAAATTACGAAAAGAAACAGTGGCAGTTTCCAGTCCAATCCGACGTACTCGTCGCCATAGACGGCACGAAAAAACAACATCGTCAGGCCAAGCGTCGCGTAGTAACTCAGCAGGACAGTGAAAATGAGATAGAGACAAAGAACGACCCTTCGAATCACGGCAACCAAAATCAGGAAGACCGCGATGACGACGGCCAGCTTGATTCGCTGATTGTCTTCAATCGTGACGCTCCGAAGGTCAATGATCGAAGCCGTCGTTCCAGACAGATAGACTCTCGATCCCGCCCAATCTGATGGGCTGGCAGAAAGCTCCCCAAGCATCTTGCGGATTCCTGAAACAAGCTTTGCCGTTTCAAGAGAGAAAGGATCTCCATCGACAATTACATCCAGGCGCACGAGGCGATTTTGAAACTCCGGAGTCGAGGAGAAGAAGAAATCCTGCGCCAGGCGATGCTGCTGGAGTGCCCGACGTCGCCAAGCATCGCTACTGAGCAAACTCATCTCGCGGTCAGGTGGAAAGTCCCCCAAAGGATCATTTGCACTGCGAACCGCGATCACGCCTCGCATCGCATAAAGACGTTTGGAGAGTTCACCGACTTGACCACGAAGATCTTCCCGCGGCGTGTCTTCCGGGCGTACCAGCAAGATCGTTACGGGATTGATCTCTCCGACGTCGAAGTGCTTGGAGAGAAGCCGGAACCCGCGTCGACTTGCCGCGTCGGTGTCCAGCTGGCTACTCAAATCATACGTGACGGATTTCTCGTGGTGCCAACCATACCAACCGGGAATGGTGAGGAAGAAAATCCCAAAAAGAAACGTCAGCATCGGACGACGCGTGATCTTGATCGCAATCCAACTCCAAATACCCAGCCCCACATGTTTTCGAACCATCGAGTCCTGTGTGGCCTCGATCATATTGGGCCAAAAAACACGTGGCCCCAGTCCACGAAGTAGCGCCGGCGCGAGCGTGAGGCAAACCAGCAATCCGATCAACAAGCAGATGGCGATGATTGGACCGGTGTGATGGTATTTGCCAAACTGCGCAAACCACAACATGGCCAATCCGAAGACGGTCGTGAGTGCACTACCGAGCAGTGCAGAAGTGACGCTGCTAAGAGCGTTCTGGCAGGCAATCGGCCAAGGGGATTTGCCGGCTTCTTCCCGCAACCTTGCGATCAAGAACAGGCAGTAATCCGTGCCGGCGCCAAACAGCACAACCACAATGAAAATCCGACTCGTCGTAAAGACCTTCATGTCGATCCAAGGCAGAACGTCGCGCATCGACAAGTCGGTTAGGAATGCGACCAAGGAGGTCGAGACAACCACCGCCACACCGATGGAGACCATCGGAACGGCGACGAGAAGCGGCGCCCGATAGACGAGAGTCAAAATCAGCAAAATCATGATCACCGTGATCGATTCGGTGTATCGAATCGCATCACGAGCGGCAATAAGCGTCTCACCGCCAATGGCGGCGGAACCCGTCATTTCAACCCGCAATGCGCTCGGTTCTCCTGCTTCTCTGACCAAACGGAGACTGTATTGACGCACCGATTGCAACAGGTTTCCGACCGACTCGACGGTTTCAATGTTCCCCGTTGCCGCCAGTTCATTGGTCAGTTGCATCACCGCCAAACGAGCCGTCGGTTTTTGAAGGCGTGATCCAATCACAGGTTCATCCCAGGTCAGGATCTCCAGCAATGCCTGCCAACTTCCAAGTTCTCGATCGTTGATCGGTTCGACTTGCGACTCGATTCCGGGCACAAGGAGCGTGGCGTCGTCGAGATCCGTGCCAGGCGTTCGATCCTTGATCGCCAGTTGCTCCAGAAGCTTTGCGCGATCGTAGAACGCAATCGCCATCCGCGGCTCCGTCAGCGTCGGCGCGAGCTCAGGAACGTACTCGCTAAACTGCTCGTAAAACCGAGCGTCCACATCGATGGATCGATCCAGTGACTCGAGCGCCCGCTCAAGCCACTTCTTGGCCGTCTCGGGAGCGGAATCAAGCGCCCCGCCTCGATAGCCCAATTGAATGGCGCGTTTCCAACAGACGACCGCGAATTGGTGATGGAGTCGGCGCAGCACATCATCACCGACCATCAAATCCAGGTCGCTGAGCGGTTGCTCCTCATTGGCCAGTACCAAGACGATTTCACTGCGCGCACGCTCGGCGGGAAAGGCCTCGTCCAGCACACGGGCGGCTGCAACCGTGTTCATTCGGTCGGGAAGGTACTCAAAATCGCCGTCTTGAGCAATTTGGTCCCAGGGAGGCGAAATCGAAACGGCCACCACCGTCAAGATGATCCATAGCGTCAAAACGGTCCGCCATCGCTCAGTGACGAATCGGGCGAGCATTTCGGCGAGTGCCCCAGGTTTCATACGGCGAGTTTCTCACGCAGGCGAAAGTCTGTAGCCTACACTAACGGTCCCACTGATTAAACGGATCCTCTTTTGCCCGAACGGAAGGTGACTGTGATGCAGAGATTCCTTCTCATCCAAATGGTCCTGTTGTTGTTTGCCGCGATGCGGCCGGCACCAAGCACGGTGATTGCTGCAACCACCACAACGCCAAAGTTACGGTGTGTCGAGTCCCCCGAGTCGGTCGAGATTCGGTACGGGGACACACTGTTGCTGCGTTACAACATCGTCGCACCTCCCGCCCCCAGCGAAGCACTCTCGCATTATGAACGCAATGGATATCTCCATCCCATCTGTTCGATGAACGGTGTTCAAGTGACGGGCGATTTTGCGTCGGACCACCCACACCAACATGGACTGTTCACCGCATGGACAAAAACCAAATTCGGCGGACGCACGATCGACTTTTGGAACCAGCACAAGGAGTTGGGTATCGTCGTCCATGAGAAAGTGCTCGAGACGACCAACAACGAGACGGATGCGGGATTCCAGGTCTCACTGTTGCACTGCGAAGTCAAGAAAGACGGTACGCGTTCGCCGGTTCTGCGCGACACGTGGACGGTACGCGTCTCAATTCCTAAGAAAGCGACACGTGCGGTTTACGATCTTTCGTTCACTTTCGAGCAAACGAATATCACGCAATTGCCGTTCAAAATCCAAGAGTATCATTACGGCGGGTTTGGATTGCGAGGATCAAACGAGTGGCATTCCGAAGCATCGAAACAAGCTCTGGCCGACTACGTGAGTGGTAAGCAGTCCGAACGCCCAAAGTTGCAGCATGCCCTCAGCCGTTTCCAGACAAGTCTTGGGCAGGATCGAAAGACCGGAAATCACTCGCGACCGAACTGGGTCTCCCTTTTCGGATCAGTCCAAGGGGAACTTGTGGGGGTGAGGCTCTTCTGTGATCCCACCAACGATCGTCACCCTCACCCGGTCCGATTGCACCCAACGAAACCCTACTTCAGTGTCTCACCCTGCGTTCTCGGTGAACTCATCCTGCAGCCCGGTGAGTCACGGAAGACCAACTACCGTATTGAAGTCTTTGAAGGACAGCAGGACTGGATGACTCCGTGAGCGAGACACGGCTATGGCGTCGCCGGTTGTGTCTCATTAATGCACTCGTCGATCGCGGTTTTCAACTGCTCGCCCAAGTTGCCTCCGCTTCCAACGAACACGCGAGTCACCACACCTTTCTTGTCGATCACGACCGTTTGCGGAATCGCGTTCGCTTCGTAAAGAATCGCGGCAACGCCGTCGATATCGAGCGCAACTTCCGGTTCAATGCCAAGACGGTCGAGAGTCTTCGAGATTGCATCGGGTTTTTCTTGTAAGTTGACCGCAACAAGTCTGACGTCGGCGTCATCGTATCCGTTGACGGTCTCTTCAATGACCGGCATGGCCTGCATGCATGGTCCACACCAAGTCGCCCAAAAGTCCAACACGACGACCTTGCCGCGATTGCGTGACAAAGTAAACGTCTCTCCGTCGAGCAATTCCAACTTGAACTCGGGCGCCGGTTTACCGACCAATCTGGAACTCTTTCCCGCGTCGCCGTCACCCTCTTCGCCGGCAATCGTCGGCTCGGGAGCATCTGCGAGTTTCCAATCCGAGTAGGGCAGCGTGCCCGTTTTCTCGGTCAGAAAACCATTGAAACTGAGCAGGACGGTTTCGCTGAGTTTGACATTTGATTCGCCAAGGTACGGATGCTCGCCGACCAGACTGTCACCACTCAATTCTCTTGGTTGCATCGCAACGCGGCTTCCATCCTTCAAAATCGCCAAGACAGAAACGCCTTTTTGATTCGGGACGGGAGGTTTCGCTGCATCATCGGTTTTGGGGCTTGTCAGCCAGATCACTTGAGATACAAGACTTCGTTTGATGCGGATTTTTTCGAGTCTTGATTCGACCAGCAGATGTGTCTGGCCAAGCGATATCAATCGGCACCTCAGTAAATCGCCGTTCGCCGCGACAACGAGGTGCGACGGTGGGTCCTTCTTGTTGACCCGGGGAACGGTCATGAATCGCTCGCGTAGCACCTCTTCGAGAACGGGTTCGAACGATCCCGGTCGAAGACGCAGTGCAAGGATCTCTGAACATGGAATGCGAGACTGCTTGATCACCCGCGATTCAAAGGAGACCTCCTCGTTCTGGATGGTCACCGATTCGAAGGGGACGACTTCACCGCTTCTCAGGTACATCGCTTTCGGGTTGCTCAAAGCCGCCTGCGCGTCTTTTCCAAACGCATTGGTGAACATGTTCATCATGTTGAACTGGGCAACACCGTCGTCCACCTGTTGCACCTGCGCTTCGCGGAGTTGTCGTGCCTGTTCTCGCGCCCTGCGTTGGAGATCGGATGGCGAGAGCTTGTAGGGCAGCGCACCGAACACAGCTTGACCACGGAAACTGGTTTGCACGGCGATGGCGGATCCCCACGTCGGTTCGAACGCGAGCGGCAGATTGACCTCCGTAGCTTTGGCAGGCTGAAATCGTCCGGTCACCATGCCACTCTCAAGATCCAACTTGCAAAGTTGACGCGTTTTTGCTTCCTCACGCGTCGTCATGCCAATGTTGCCTTCGCCATCCCGATCAATCCGAATGAGCTGATCAATTGGGATCAAAACCTCTTCCTGGAATGAAGGAGAACGTAGATGAATGTTGTTGGCTCGGACTGACGACCATCCCCCAAAGAACTGTTCGCCGGATCGGGTCACGATTCGCACCGATGGAATTCCTTCGACAATGGCATCGGTTTCCGGACCGACACCATCCTCGTCCTCGTCAGATTCCATCTCGGATGTCTTGGACGATTCGGGACTGGCGAATCGTACGAACGAGACCGCGTCGGCATCCAAAACAGTCTCTTTCCCTCCGTCATCCACCGTCCACTCGCCTTCATTGATTTCCACCAACGTCCCGGAGACCGGGTCCTCATCGATGCGGAAAAACACTGCGGCCTGGGACTCTTGATTCGTTTGCCCGGTTTTCAGCAGTGGCATGACGAGCAGGGATTCAAGACGGAACGCACCCTTGAAGTTCTTGATCCAAATCCCGCTGGGATTGGGACCGTCCACCGGGAAATCACGCAGACTCCATTCGCTGCCAGGCTTGCTGTCGATCGAAACCACGGACTGACCGAACTCTCGGTTGAGATCAATCCGAAGCTTCGCGCGGCCCTTCCATTCGGAGAGCTTCCCGAGTGAAACGACGTCAGCGATCTCTTCGGACTCGCGATAAAAGACGAGTTGTCCGTCCCAAACCGCCAATCGGAACGCATCAACCAGCGTCTTCTCGACCGCGTCGGGGTCAACGCCAATCGCGATTTCGAAGTTGGATTTGCCATCCCACGCAATTTCAAATTCGATCGTCGCATTTTCAGGCAGGACGTCCGCAAAGCGCAGGGTCGCGTTCTCCGCCGATGTGGAGAGTCGGTTTCCACGGCTTTTCCATGCCTCCGCGTTCTCTTGGTTCTCAAGTGCGTTTCGACCCAAGTTGAGTGATTGGCTCGTTGCATCCCAGCGATAAAGAGACGCGATTTCACTCAGTGGCAACCGAACACTTCCTGCAGACTGAGACCGGAACGTCACGATTCCTTCCTCCAGAGACTCCACCCGACCGACCAGCCTCTGACCGTTATGGAGTTCCAACAGACGGATTCGCTTATCGGTCTCGTTCTTCGCAGCCTCGTTCTCTTCGAGTTGGTTTGGCGAGCTGAAACTCACGCTTCGCAAATACGCCGGATCAATGCGAGTTGGATCGTTGAAACCATCGATCTGCCAGCGAAACCGTTGCCCTGACTCAGGCCCCGAGTCAAGTAACTCGCCGCTCACTTCGTCGTCATTGGTCAATCGCAAGAAGGCCGTCCGGGGAGGAGCCGCCGACGCGGGATGCGAAATCGTGGCTTGCAGAAGGCCTGTGCTAAGAGCGATCAAAAGCAAAGAGCAAAGGCGATGGACAGGATTCATCTTAGCGCTCGTAAATCGGCAAGAATCGGAAGTTCAACGCCATCGCAAGCAAGGAAAGAGACGTTTCCACGGTGGGACCAAATTGACCCTCAAAGTGCCCGTCTTCTTGTTGTGCTGCTTTCAACTCTCGAATCAGCCGCTCATTCCATTTCTTCCAGGCGTCGACGTCGCCCTGGAACAGAGCCTGCGCTCGGTAGTAGTCGCCATAGGACTTGTAATAGCCGCCGTCTTTTTGCAGCTGGTTTGCGAGTGAATTCAACGTCGAATTGAATTCCGCCATGTCTTTTCGTCTGGCGACCGCATAGACGAGGCAAGCGATCGACTTGCGTGGGACCGAATCATCAAAGCCGCCGATGCCCGCGTAAGCGACTTGGCCGCTCGGACTGGTCATCGATTTGAAGTACGCGATGCCACGATCGATCGCTTCATCGGGAACTTCAATGCCAGCGTTTCTCGCGGCAAGCAGACCCACCATGACGGCACCACTGACGGACGTATCCGCGTCGGTCGCATCCGGTCCGTATCGCCAGCCACCGTACCGGTTCTTCTTTTGGGATGTGACGGCGCCGCGGACGGCCAGCTCAAGTGATTGTCCGATCCCTCGCTGGTTGGAACCGTTACCCGGCCAGAGATTGCTTTCGTCGACCGCGCCGTAGGCTTCCGCAAGCGCCAACATCGCAAACCCATGGTTGTACATGCTGGTGTGTCCCGCAGCACCACCCAGAATCCCGGTCGAAGCGTCCTGGCTTTGGATGATCGACCTCAGACCCCGACGAATGTTCCCGCTGTAGATCCCAAAATTCGGATCTTCGCCCGAGGCCAGGAACGTCATCACTGCCATTCCCGTTACACCGGGGCCTTGGTAAGCATTGCCGTCACGAAACGTTCCTTCTTCCGTTTGGATGGAAACAAGGTATTTGAGTCCCTTGGTGTAAACCTCGCGGACATCACGTGGAACGGCTTCTCCCATTTGGACCGTTGGGAACTGCGCGGCGACGTGATTGTTCCCTGCGATGGCAAGCAGTGCAAACACGATCGCGCCTCGAAGCGGTCGCGTGACCCACCCAAACGCGTTTCCTCTATTCGTCATCTTCGTCCATTGCCCCCTGCGCAATCAGCATTTGGCGGTATTGCTTGGCGAAGCCAAACATTTTCTTCGTCGCTCTCAGCTGGTTGTCATCCAGAATCGCCTCAAGACTATCGGTAGGAACTCTTGTGCATCGGTAACTGCACAGTAGGACTCCCGTCTGTCCCATGGGAAGCACGATGCCGTCCATCTGTTCGCGGAACAACTCTTCCAGCTTCTCGCGTTGATCGCTCATCAACGGAACCAGACGCCCCATCTGAGCGACGTACATTCTCACTCCCGACTCGATCCTTCTTTGATTCAACTCATCCAGTCGCTTCTGATTCG
>JBCBOO010000095.1:0-21282 GCA_039821235.1 Planctomycetota bacterium | reverse complement strand
GTTGGCAGATACGGAGCGAATGATCGTTGAAGCGGAGAAGCTCTACGGTCCGTATCAATGGGATCGCTATGACGTCATCTTCTTACCCGCCAGTTTTCCATTCGGCGGAATGGAAAACCCGAGGCTCACGTTTGCGACGCCAACGATTCTCGCAGGTGATCGATCGTTGGTCGCGCTTATCGCTCATGAATTGGCGCATTCCTGGTCTGGTAACTTGGTCACCAACGCGACATGGAATGACTTTTGGTTGAACGAAGGTTTCACGGTTTATTTTGAACAGCGCATCATGGAAGCGGTATTCGGGCGTGAGTATTCGGAAATGCTTGCGAGACTCTCATTGGATGGATTGAAGGAGGAGTTGCAGTCGCTCGACCGTCGCGACACCTGGTTGAAACTCGACTTAGTCAACCGAGATCCAGACGATGGAATGACGGCCATTGCCTATGACAAGGGGTATTTCTTCCTGCGGATGATGGAAGAACGCGTCGGCCGGGCGAAATGGGATGCGTTTCTCAAGGAGTACTTCACCAAGCACGCTTTCCGGAGCATGACAACCGAGGGTTTCCTCACGTACCTGGATGCGAATCTTTCGCATGACGCAGCGGTGACGGATTGGATCTATGGACCCGGATTGCCCGACGATTGCCCCGAGGTCGACACGCAGGCGCTGTCCTTGGTTGAAAAGGACGCGCAGGAGTTTCTTTCTGGGACTTCGCCAGCCAAGATCCAAACGGAAGATTACACCACGCATCATTGGTTGCACTTTTTGCGTTCGCTCGAGATGCCTCTCAGCCTGGCGCAAATGAAATCAATCGATGCCGCATTTAAGCTGACCGAATCGGGCAACGCGGAGATCACGCACGACTGGATGCTGCATGTCATCGCTTCGGACTATCAGCCTGGCATGGCTCGTCTGGAGGAATTCTTGACTCAGCAGGGCCGCCGAAAGTTCCTCACACCGCTGTATCGAAAGCTTGTCGAGACCGAAGCGGGAAGGAAGCGTGCCAATGCCATTTATCGCCAAGCTCGCCCGATGTATCACGCGGTGTCTCGTCAAACAATGGATAAACTGCTGGACTGGAAGGAGTCGTCTTTCTAAAGACACATTTTCGGCAAAACCGCGATACCTCCACGAGACTTCCTGGTTCACACAGGGAACCTATACTCGAACCTTGAGGTTTTACGCGGTGCCAAAGACTCTTTTTAGCCGTGCGATAGTCGCGGTCGGTGTTGCGTTTCTGATTTCATCCCCCGTCCACGCTGACTGGCTACGGTTCCGAGGGCCCAATGGCTCGGGACAAAGCGAGTCGGACGTGCCAACTGAATTTGGTGCCGACAAAAACATAAAATGGAAGCTGGAGCTTCCTGGTCAAGGCATCTCGAGTCCGATCGTCGTGGATGACAAAGTCATCGTGACGTGCTACTCAGGCTACGGTTTCGAAGAAGGGGAAATCGAAGACTTGAAGCGTCACTTGATTTGCGCCGATCGCACGTCAGGCAAACTTCTTTGGCAAAAGACCGTTGATGCCAAGATGCCGGAAGACCCTTGGCAACCACCGGGGATTCCCACGCATGGCTATGCCAGTAACACACCGGCAAGCGATGGAGTCCATGTCTACGCCTTCTTCGGCAAATCAGGTGTCTACGCGTACGATTTGGACGGAAATGAGATTTGGAATCGAAGTGTCGGCCACGAGCCTAGCTACAAGGGATTTGGTTCTGCCGCCAGTCCCATCGTGACCGAGGAGCATGTGATCGTGAACGCGGCCGACGAGTCGCTTTCGATCGTTTGGCTGGACAAGAAAACCGGCGAAGAAGCTTACCGCGCCGAAGCAGATGGCTTGGGGGAGTGTTGGACGACACCGATCCTGGTGAAAAATGGAGACCGAAGCGAGATCGCGATTTCCGTGATCGGTGAAGTCTGGGGACTGAACAATGCAACGGGCAAGCTGAGCTGGTATGCAAACGGTGTGAATGCACGCAATGCTCAAGTCAGTTTGATCGAAGACAACGGAGTCATCTACGCCACGGGCGAAGAAAGCTACGCCATTCGGGTCGATGGGAAGGACGACATTTCCGACTCAAATACGGTCTGGGAGGGTCGAATGAGGACCCGTTATGCGACGCCCGTGTTGGTTGATGGGCACCTCTTCGCGGTCAGTGGTTCCGTCGTCGAATGCGTGGATGCAAAGACGGGTGAGCGTGTCTTTCAAGATCGACTCCCCAGCGGAAACGCGGGCGGGAGTGCAGGCGGCAACGGAGGCGAACGCGGCGGCCAAGGCCGGGGCGGATTTGGAGGTCAGGGTGGCGGCGGATTCGGAGGTCGTGGTGGTTTTGGCGGACGAGGCGGTCGTGGTGGCGGTGGCGGTGATGACTATGCCTCGCCAGTCGTCGCAAACGGCAAGATCTATCTGACGATGCACTCGGGCATGGTTCATGTCATTGAAGCGAAACCCGAATTCAAAGTCATCGCATCTAATGACATGACGTTCGATTCAAGTGGCTTCGGTGGCACACCGGCTATCAGCGACGATTGTTTATTCCTTCGATCCAATACGCATCTTTACTGCGTTGGAGGCGAATGACTGATCCGCTCAGTTGGCGTCGCGCTCGATGCAGATCACTTCGTTCATCGTGTGCGCGTACAACCTTTCTCGTGAATACGTGATCGTCGCAAGGCTCCACGTCTCACCTCCCGGACCAAGGTCGTTGATTGCAACGATCGTATCAGGGTTGAGCGATTCCGCCTGCGTGTCGATCACGTAAACGGTTCCCGTCACAACAGGGAGAAAGAGATAACGGCCAACCAACGTCGGACTGGCGGCGGAGATATGCCCCCATCCCGTTCCCTGATGGCCTTTGTCACCGACCGCAAAACCGGCCGCATTGCGAGGCGAGTTTCCTTCGTTGCCCTTGCCCCAAAGTAGGACATCTTGTTGTCGGGACGTCGTACTTGGCATCAATTGCGCCGGGAGTTCCAGGTATTCCACGAGTCCGGACTCGATGTTCACGCGGCCCAGGTAGTGGACATTGTGCGATAGAAACCAGTGCCAGTCGCCAATCACGATGTTGGCCTGATTGGTATTGGGATGACCTTTTCCGGCCTTGATGGACACTCCGGTTTGCTTGGTCCATGTTTTGTCGCGTTGTACGTAGTTCCAGACCGTCGCGCCGGTGTACAACGGCTGCTCACGAAGCAGACTGCCGGTTGCGGTCTCAAGGACAACATGGTTTCCGCCGCGAAAACCCAATACGTATTTCTCGTTCCAATGGCTTGCGAATGATGGATCGTACTTTCGCAGGGGCGTACTCCAGATTGTCTTGCCTTCTTCACCGGGGGCGAGGCTGGTCAGGCTCTGTCCGGCGGGTTTTTCAAACGGCTGATGTGGACCGCCGCGTGCGTGTGACACCGCCAAGGTTCCGTCCGCCATCGCACCGACGGTGGGTGTGTTATGGACCACGGTTCCAACATTCTCACGCCACAGGATCTTGCCAGTTTGCTTGTCGATTCCGTGCAGGTACGTCCAGACTTGCTTCTCGTCAATTCCTTCGGGCATGGAGGTGCCACGTTTTGACTTCACACCGGGAGCAGACCATTTTTGTACCTTCGCTCCGTGTTCCTTGCTTGCCACCTCCAGATAAAGGATGGCATCTCCAACAAGGTAGGGTTCTGCTTGCCGGTTGTTGTGTTTGAATCGTGGTTTCCATTCTCGCAACCAGAGTTGTTTTCCATCCATGTCGTAGCAGCCCATCGAACCACATCGGTTGAAGAACCAGACATGCCGGCCATCCGTGATCGGCGCAAACACGGTCCCATCGGTAAATCCGCCAGCCAAAGAAATGAAGGCCGTGCCCGGCAGCGTGACCTGCCAAAGGACGTCACCGGATTCGGCATCCAGACAGAACCCAATGATGTCGGTGACGGCATTTTTCGCTTCAATGGACTCAATGGGCACATGCGTTGACACGAAGACGCGATTGTCCCACACGGTCACGCCACTCATTCCCGCCTCCGGCATCGGTGCCCGCCAGCGAATGTTCTCGTTTCGAGTCACGCTCCAGTGTGTCGGAGGGCTACCATCCACCTGCCAATTCCCGTTAGGACCGGCAGGTTGATGCCAGTTGTGTGGCGTCTCAGTACGGAAGGGTGGTTCGGCCGCCAACGACATCCGCCCGGCCAGCAGCGTAAGACACAAAGAGAGAAGGAAGAGCGTTTGTAGTCTCATCATGCGTTGCGGAGTGATGATGGAATGGGATCGGTTTATGGTTTTCCGACGTGAATGGCCCACTGTTGTACCATCGAGCGTAGATCGACTTTGCTAGTGGGCGAAGTCGCGGTTTCAAGGGTGGGGTTCGCAAAGTGTTGGTGCTGGATGAAATCGATGTCCGCACGCAGTGCGACGCGGTCCTTTGCACTCCAGTCGATCGCCTTGGTGGCTTCGATTTCGCGTAGCATCAGGGCCGCCTTGGTGGGCGTCAATGAATCAGGAATCACGGCGGATGAGCCTTCGGTCGTCTGCCGTTGCCCCATCAAGCGACGCCATCCAATTGCTCCGGTGACAAGCAACAACGCAGCCAAACTTGCGAGAACCCATGGTGTGGCATTCGTCTCGACATCGTTGAAACTCAACTCCGCTTGCTCCACCGGCACCAGGTCGTAGTCTTCGTAGTGAAAACGTTTGATCGTCTTGCCCGCCACCAGCATCTGTGCGGCGTCTTCCCCCACGTCAGGAAAGAAGAAACGATCCGGCTCTTGGGCAAGGGCAGCCTGCTTCGGTTTGTAGGTGACAATCCACTTTCGCATGGTGCCCAATCGAAAAAGCCCGTCCTCGTCCGGGTCGAGGTTGGGAACTGCTTTTTGGTAGCTGTAAGCAGTCTGAACGGTTTTCGTTTGGTCATCCTCGGGCTGCTTTCGGTGTGATTGATTGACATCGATGGGTTCGGAAACCAATTCCGCGTCATCGATCTCAAAGCCGGGGAGTGCTTGGTCCAGAGACGGTAACAGGCGATCGATTTCTGGAAGCACGCCTGCGGCACGCGCGACCACCTCTAGCTTCACCACCGGTTCGGACTTTCCTTGGAGAAACGGTCGCGCATCGAGTGTTTGTTCAAGGGACAAATCCTGTATCGGACGCGGCGCCGCCGTGGTGGACGCATCGACCAGCACCGTGTTGGAAACGACGGGCAGAACGATCGGACCGGAGGCATCGGTGAAATGCATGTCCATCTGAACTTCCGGCAACCGGTCCACGCTTGGATCAATGGCCTTCAAGACCATGTAAGCAAGCGGCTTCTCTTGCCAGCCCGTTTTGCCTTCCATCCGAATCGGTATCGCAGGATTCATCGGCTGAAAGAAACCGATACCGAGTAGCTGCACCGAGTCACCAAATGACTTTTCGATACTG
Organism: Planctomycetota bacterium; assembly: GCA_039821235.1. Taxonomy (GTDB): domain Bacteria; phylum Planctomycetota; class Planctomycetia; order Pirellulales; family Pirellulaceae; genus Stieleria. The sequence continues at coordinate 15,877 of JBCBOO010000095.1, read as the reverse complement.
CTTCGCAGCCTTTCCTGGTAGTTGATCGTCGTCCATTTTCCGGCACTGAATTGCGTGTACTTGTCCATCAAGTAGCGTGAAAATCCACCGGACGATCGATCGATCGACGCGGTGTGCTGGAGTGTCAAGATGACTCCAAACGGTTCGAGTCCAATACGATCACTTCCATCAATTCGTAGTCGCAAGTGCAGCTCGTCCCGAACCAATTCGTTGTAAAGGTCCAGTGTCCTGCGAATCGGTGCTCCGGCGGGATGTTCGCCGACGACACGTGCGGCGGCCTGCAGCAATCTTGGTTTGACCTCCGGCTTGGTTTCGGGAAGTCCACTCATTACCGCGCGAGCGAATTCGCCGATGTGATAGTTGGCTTGGTTGGAAGACATCTTGAGCAGATCTTCGCGCAGACGATCGACTTGATCCGCGTTTTCCACCCCATCGGTCATCAAGTCCTCAAGCGTCAGTGCGCCCAAGTCACTTGCTCCCAGTGCGAGGCTGAACCAGACACGATAAATATCCATGCTGGGTCGCACTTGTCCTTTTGCCAGTGCGTCGCGATAGCGGGATGCGGAATCTTGGAACGCGGCAAAGACCAACCGCTGTGCAGCGTGATAGGCGGCAGCGTCTTGTTCCCGCTCACCACGAAACTGCATTCGATCAAAACTGAGAGCCGCCTTGAGTGTGGAGTTTTGCCAAGCGTCTTGTTCGGCTTCGCTGTTGGCCACCGCGGCTTGGGCCAGTTCCGTCGCCAAGGCATATCCGGATTCGACGATCTTGCGCACTTCGGACTCGCTACGTTCAAAGCCGGCATCTTCTTGTGCCTTGCGGCTGCGCCAATCGCCGCTCAAGCCGCCACGCATGGTGGCTGCCAGCTCCGCTGCAACGGGCGCCCGGATTTTCTCGATCGGTCCCAGCACACGAATGATGGTCTCACGATCATACGCTTGCGTCGGCCCGTAGCAAGCGCTTAGAGCAGGCACAACGCCAGGCAGACTTCGTCCGTCGATTCCAATGTTGTCCAGCAGATCGAGCAGTTCCACCAACCGATCCAGATTTCGTTGCTGCCAGCCCTGAGTGATGGGCGCAGACGGCCTTGAGACGCGACTGAAGGAATACAGATAGGCGTTGCGCGATGACACTGGGCTCGCCATTCGAGCTTTCATGCGTTTGACCCAGAGGTCCAGAAAACTGGTCGCCAGCTCGGTCGTCATCGCGGGTTGACGCTCCGAACCTTGCTGAAGCAACTCGAGCGCCAAATCGGTTTCGTCCGCGATCAATGCGACGCCCACGAACGCCTTGTATGCACGGCCAACCAAACTGGGCTCAATCTGTTCCCGCCACGCTTCGTCCGGCATGGACCGCAACAACAACGCCGCGACCTCAGAGACGCCCTTTTTACTTGCTTGATCCTTGATTGCGTTCTCGGCTCGGGCCAGCAGGCCGATGGTCAACATCCGCAGCGGGATTGCCAACTGATCTAACTGCAGGTCTTCCTGCATCAGCAATGTGTCGACCGCTTCCTTCATGGTCAAAATCGCTTGGGCCCGCGTGGCTTCGGGAAGCTTGGAATCTTCCAACTTGAGTGCCTTGAGAGCCACGGCTTGGAGACTCGCCGGTGCGAGCGAAGGGTTTTGAAAGAGACTACGGAGCCACTCCAGTCCCGGACCTGGCGGGACGTTGGGCAGCAGATCAACGGCTCGGCTGAGACACTCGGATCGCACGGTCGGCTCGACTTCTTCTTGCAACGCCGTTTCACCCAGCAACGCCCACGCCTTTTCCATCATTCGATCACTGGCAGCACCCTTGGCTTCAGCCGCACGCGCTAGGAAGTACTCCGCATGACCCTTCAACAACTTGCCATCCTTGTTCCTCCGAGCGTCTTCCAACGAGGGCATGAACTCGTAGGCCTCGATCGGCAATCCGGCTTTCAGCAGCAATCTGGACGTTCGCGCTTGCTGGGCATCCTCATTGTTTCCAAACCAAGTCGTGCCTTCGCGAAACCGTGCGATCAGTGGTCCGGTACTTGTCTTTTTTGCCGCCGATTTTAACAGGCCCGCCAATGAGTCGACTTGCCAGTCCGTGAGTTCCCCAGGCGCCGATTCGGACAGCCCCAACACATCTTCGGGAATGAGTTCCGATTCGGAATGGTTGGTGCCCTGAATCATCGCTGCGTACATGCCCTCCGCTTCGGGTCCGGCACGCATGACCAAGAGCGCCTTCACGGCGGACCATTCCGCGGCCATGACGTGTCGATGAAACCATTTCACGATCTCCTGATCGCTGGCATCGGGGGCGGGGAGCGTCTGTGGTTCCAGTCCGATGTCGCTGCGGGCTCGCAGGACATCTTCCGGTCGGCGGATGAACTTTACCGTCCGCATGGCACGAACCAATTGCCGTCTTCGGGCAGGTTGTTTGTTTCCGCCGTCCGGTTCCATCCAAGGAGCCAAGTCAATGCCCAAGTCCTTGTAGTACTCGACCATGGCAAGCTGTTCGTCGCGCGGCAGCGTTTTGACCGTGTCCAGAATTCGCTGCGTTTCTGGGTCCGGTTTCTTTTTCGTTTCACTACTTTCGCCACCGGGTTGGTTGTCTGCCGGATTGGCGACTGCGTCGGCGGCGGGGACGGGTGTCATATTTGCCGGTGCAGCTTCTTGGGTTTGCTGCAGCATCTTGTTGTATTTCGCGATCTCTTGTGCAGAGATCTGGAGGGTCCGTGTCGGAGATTGAGCTCGGGCGATCGTCGATGTCAGCGCGACTAAAACGAAGGTGACGAACACACGTCGCGACCATGTAAGTGTTCGTTCCATGATGCCGTTGGAAATCGTTGTGTTCATGCGTGTTGATTGTGGTTGATGCATTTTGATGCTCACTTTGATCACCATCCTCGTCCCATCGGCCCCGGAATTCCGGCGCCGATATTTGGCGGTCCGTCTTGGACGGGACCTCGTCCCGGACCTCGACCAGGTTGTTTGCCATTTCCGGGTTCACCGTCACCAGGCCGGCGTGCCAACGGCGCGCTACGCGGCAGTGGAATGCCTTGCAACTGATCGGTGACACTTTGTTCCAGATTTAGTACCTGCTCCAGGTTGCGCTGAAACCGGTCCAGTCGTCCAAGAGACTCTGCCGCGCCGTCGGTGGTGGAAACGGATGCTTCGACCTGCGGTACCAAGTCGCTCTCGGATGTCAGATACCGGTAGTGCTGTCTTGAAGCGTTTGCGACGGGCCGCCAAACCTCTGGCGGTCGCCCTTCCTCACGTAATAGACGCGCGCCGACGTATTGAGCGGCCGCCAGCTCTTCACGAATGACGTCCATCGGCAACGAAGAGGTTCGTCGATACTGCCTAGCGGAGACGGGATCTTTCTGCTGGGTGAGACGAAACGTTAGCAACGCATCCAACTGAGCGATGCCATTAAAGACCTCACCGGAGCGAACCATCGCGCGTGCTTCCGCCCAACGGAGCGACTCGAGCAGGTTGAGATCATCGGCAGACATCGCGGGCGTACTCTTCGTCGACGTCTCCGCGTTCACTTTTAAAAGCTCATCCGCAGCCTTCCGATAAAGTTCGGCGGTTTGATCCCAGAGGTCCGCCGCACGTTCGTAGGCTTTGTCCTGCCGCGAGATTGCCTGCGCGACTGACTTTGCAAGGGGGTCTTGTGGTTGCGTTTGCCAATCTACTCCTGCGACAAAAGCCTCGCGTCGGGTGGACAGCGCAACCAATTGCGATTGGTAGGCGTCGTCTTGTGCCTGAAGAGCCGCCTGTGATTGTTGTTTCGCGTCACGAATCATATTCGCGGCGTGATCACGGGCCAACCAAGCTTGGCCGGGACCATAATGAAACACCAACCCGAACACTGGCAGCACCAGCCACAATAGCCACAGGGCAGCCGACTTCATGGTGCCATCCCTCCCGTAAACGCGTCACCGGTGGGGTCGACATCGGTGAGGCGTGACTTGCCCCAGAGATTGAGAGCGGGAAGCAAACCGGCCAACAAGATTGATCCCAATAGAATCACGGTCACGGCCGCATCACGCAGACCGACGTCGTCCGCAGCACGCGGTTGGATGATCGAAAATCGATCCAGAAGCTCACTGGGAAGGTGTCGAAGATTGGCGTCAAAGTAGCTGCCGCGCAACTGCTCTGACAACGTGCGCAACGAATCTACGTCTTGTCGTGAGGGGTGTCCGGAGATCGAAGTCGACTGAGCCGTTTGTCCGACGCCAATCACCAGCGTTCCCGAGATCGCTTTGGGAACCGCACGTATTGGCGACTTGTCCGTGCTGTCGCCGTCGCTGACGACCAGCAAGAGCGCGGAGTCTTCCGGCCATCGCCGAGCGTACTCGATTGCGTCGGATACACTGGACGATAACTGCGTCGGTCCTGGTTCGAACGCGCTGTAGACCGGCAGCCCGTCAAACAGATTTTGCACCACGGATTTGTCGTAAGTTTCCTCGACGATTGGCACCGCCTTGGTATAGATTCCGAAAACGGAAATGCGAGTGTTCTCGGCATCCAGACGATCCAACACCGCCTGGACGACTTTTCCCGCTCGGACCATTCGTTGCTCGTATTCACCCGTTTGAAGGTCTCTTCGGCCGGCATCATTGAGAAACATGCTGGGCGATGAATCCAAACAGACCAAGACATGTTTGGATGCTTCAATCGCCGGCTCCACCTTGGCGACCGGCGGCGGTACTGCCAACAAGATGATGAAACCCCAAGACATCATTCCCAGCACCAACACACGGATGACCGGAACCGATCGAGCCCACGCCGCCGGTTTGCCGCTGACGCCAAATGCGAGTCGGGCCACACGGTGGTTCCGCCGCGCCTGCAACCACTCTGCAAAGGCGGCCACGCCCATACAAATCGCCGCCGCAATCCCGGCGGACCACAACGGATCGGCCGACTGTAAAGCTTGTCCTACCACGGCGTGTACCTCCACTTCAGCAGGCAGAGCACGTAGAGCACGATCGAGACCAGGCCAATCCACGCGAACGGCTGAAAATAGTCAACGGGGACCGAAGCATTGGCTTTGAATCGCGCCGGTTGCATCTGGTCGATGTGGTTGAAAATCAATTGAAGGCCATCAGGATTCGTGGCCAAGAACGCATCGCCGCCTGTCGAACGAGCAATGCTGGACACCGGAGACGGAATCGTGCCACTGCCGATGTGAATGTGATACATCGTGATCCCGGCATCCTTCAGTTGGCGAGAAACACGATCGACGGCATCCTCGCCTTGCAGGTCGCCGCTGGCACCATCGGACACCAAGATGAGCAGCCGATCATTGACTCCGCCTGAGTTCCCGATCGAACCACCTCGCATCGACGTCATGCGAAACAGCTGGTTTGCAGCATCTCGGGCGATTTGTTGGTTGATCGTCTGGGATCCAAAGTCGTTCCCGCTCAGACGCGCGGCTTCGCGTTGCATGTTATCCGCACAGTAGGTCAAAGCGGTACCGATCATGGTCCCGCCCATGCCGCTGGGTTGGTTGCGTGGATTGGCAAACAACAGCGCATTGCGAATGATCTGCAAGTCCTCCGTCAGTGGAACCCAACGAAGTGGCCATGATCCAAACAGTGTCAGCCCAATCGCGTCTCCTTCACGTGCGTACGTGAAGGACTCAATGGCCTGAGCAGCACTTTCGTACCGATTTTGATCTCCCATGCCTGTCCCCATGCTCCCGGACACATCCATGCAGATCGTGATGTGGGTTGCCACTCGATCTTGCTCTGGCACACGAAGGATTTGAGGCCGCGCGATCAACACAACCGCGACCGCCAGCAAGGCCGCCGGGAAGAGTTCGACACATCGCAGAACGACCGCCAGCCACGGTCGACTTCGGTGGTTTTCGTGATCGAACGGCATGCGCAGCCCTACACCACGTCGGCGCACCGACCAAAAGCCTAACGCCAGTGGAAAGACGAGTAGCAACAACCAATTCGGGTTCACAAACGTCATGATGCAGACTCCATTACGATGTCGTGCTGGCCCATTGGCGCATCCGTCATTGAAGCCGCAGTGGCTTCGACCGTTCGATACGGCGCGAGCAATTGGTCCAGAACATCGGTGTCCAGCTCCGGGCGTGAATCTTCCGGTGCATGAACGCACGCCTCATAGGTTCGAAGCAATTCTCCCGCTTCTGGGTGCTGGCGGAGCATCGGGATGGCGATCGAGAGTGACTGTGGCAACCCGACACGATGTTGCCAAAACTTGTAAAGCGACAACTCCAGACGGCTTTGTTCCTGAACCGACAACGTGCCGTCGTAAGCACGTTGAACGAGTGGTCGGATTTGATCCGCAAGTGTCGGCTTTCGAATCGGAAGTTCGACAACGGGCGTGGTTCGGTTGAGCCGACGATGAATCGCCCAGGCCAATGGCACCGAAATCCAAAACAATGAAAACGTAACGAGCATCGCTCGGTAGCCGCCGCGCAGCCGCAATGCCGGATCTTCGATTTCATAAAGGTTCGTGCCGCGATCCGGAGGCAGATCCGAAACCACTCGGACAGTTAACTTGGAAAGCTCTCCTGAATCTACCAACGGAGATCCATCCGACTGGACGACATAGTCAGCCAACCGGTAATCACCCACCACGGCGCCAAAGAACCAAAGCGCGTACCGATGCCCCTTCGTGTCTTTCTGGTCTTGGGAATCCAATGCGTTCGACGGCTTCTCTAACCGAGACGGCTTCTCCAACGGAATCAGCTTTTCGAGCCGAACCAGCGCGGGTGCATCGATCGACTGATCTCCCAACGCCTGCAGTGTGCCGATGGGATGAGAAAACTGGAACTCGGCCGTCAGCCCACGTTTTACGGTTCGAATCGTGTGCGGGGTGTTCGGAGCGGATTCGGCCGCCGAGTCCGCGGCGAAGGTGCCGGCAGTCATCAGCAAGGAACCCAACCATGCGAGAGCGCAAATGAGTAAACGCCCGCGTGGATTCAACGGCAGAGTAGGGTTGATCATTGTTGACCTCGCATTCGCATGGCTCGGGTCAACAAGAATTGGCGAAGCGGAGCAAGTGGAGATCGATCGGTGGTCAATTTCAAGTAACTGACATCGGCGGTCGCCAAGTCGCGCTGAATCATGCATTCGTCCCGCCAACGCTGTTTGCCGTAACCCAGAAACGTCCGCCCCGATTCGGCTTCGGCGCCGCGAAAGTAACCGGCACGCAGGTCTCCCGTTTCCGCGGGGTCCTGTAGGTGAACCATCACCACATCATGCTGATGCCCGAGACGTTTGAGTGCTCCCATTGCATCGGGGTCATGAAGATCACTGAAAACAACCAACAGACTGCGCCGATCCAAACGTGTGCTCAGTGCCGACAGTCGATCGGCCAAGTGCGTCTGCTCGTCGACGTCATGCACTCGCAAGGGTTCCAAGTCTCGCCACAAATCATCCGGGGACAGGCTCGGCGTGCGCTCCGAAGTGACCTCGGTATGTCGGCTGCCGGCGCTTAAGACGCTGACGGGGCTGAGTCGACGTAGACCGACCAAGCCGATCGCCGCAGCTCCCCAAACCGCCATCCCATGCTTGCTGATTGATTGCGACGAAACGCTCATCGACGCGGAGGTGTCGACGAGCAGGTACATCGCGATTCGCTTGAGCGTCTCGTGCTGCTTGACGTACGCCACCGGCATTCGAGCCGTCAGCTTCCAGTCGATTTGGCGGACCGAATCCCCTGGTTCATACGGTCGCGACTGCGCATACTCCAAACCGGATCCGACAAACATGGAGTCATCGGTGCCAAACGCAATGTCGTCCGCGATGCGGCGCACCATCAATTCGAAATTCGCTCGCGACAGTATGTCGGGGCGAGGCAGCGGTGCTCGGTGGAGTTCTGCATGGCTCATTTGGCTTGCTCAAAGTGTCTCGTTGAGTAACCGTTCGAGCATGCTTGTCGGCGAAAGACCATTCGCCAAGGCTTCGTAGCTTAATCGCACGCGGTGAAGGATCACGTCTTCGGCCAGCGTGAACAAATCTTCCGGCACGACGAACTCGCGGCCGTAAATGTAAGCTCGAGCTCGTGAGGCTTGCACCAAACTGAGAACTGCACGCGGGCTGCAGCCCAGCACCAGATCCGGGTGGTCTCGGGTGGCGTCAATGAGTTTGACACAGTCGTGGATGAAGACATCACTGACGTGTACCGCCTGGACGTTCTCCATGGCCTTCGTAAGATCACCCACACTTAACTGTTGGCCGTCTTCGATTGCATCAAACAGCGATTGTGGAACGGCGCCCTCACCCTGTCGCTGCAGTTTCAACTTCAATTGCCGACGAACCACCTCGGTCTCTTCGTCGGGTGTTGGGTAGCGCAGTCGATGGCACATCATAAAACGGTCCAGTTGAGCCTCGGGCAGCTCAAACGTGCCGGCTTGTTCAACGGGGTTTTGGGTGGCGATGACCAAGAAGGGTGCGGGCAACGTGTGAGTCTCATCACCGATCGAGACCTTTCGCTCCTGCATGGCTTCCAGCAAAGCCGATTGCACCTTTGGCGACGCACGGTTGATTTCGTCGGCGAGCAAAAGGTTGGTAAACACCGGTCCTTTGTGGATGTGAAATTGGCCAGTTTTCTGGTCCAAGATCTCAGAGCCCAAAATATCCGATGGCAGCAAGTCGATCGTGAATTGAACCCGTTTGAATTGCAGATCAATGGCCTTGCCAACCGACTGCACAAGCAGTGTCTTGGCAATCCCGGGTACTCCTTCCAAAAGCAAGTGCCCACCGGTGAGCAATGCGATCAAGACACGCTCGACAACTTCTTTTTGCCCCACGACCGTTTGCCCGACCTGTTGCATCACGGACTTGGCGAACGGCGCAACCGGGGTCGCGGCGGGAGACAGGTGACCATCTTCAAGTTCGGAGTGACTTTGCGGAGGAGCGGCTTCTGGCATGGAGTTGATCGCGCGAAGATTGATTCAGGAAGAGAGGGTGTCGCAAAATCGCGAGCAACCGCAGCATAGTCAAATGGCTTTTCGAGCTGACCTAGCCGGCCTGCTCGGATAAGAGCAAATCCAGAGCATCACCCAATTGATCGAGACGAATTCCCGTTGCACGAATGCGTCCCTTTCGATCGATCAGCACCGTCACCGGTGCGATCCGAATGTGGTAGCTCTGCGCGGTCTCGCCGGCTTCTCGAGGTTTCGTCACTTCCGTTGGACTCGTGGTTATGACACCGGTCGGTTCGGAAGACTCACGTTCCGCTTCGCTCCCTGTTTCAGATGCTGCTTCATTGGATTCATCTGCAACGGAAGGAATTGCTCGGTCCAACACGAGCGGCATTTTGAGGTCAAGTTGTGTTGCAAGCGATCTCGCGACCTGCCAATCACTTTCATGATCACACACCGCCAAAAACACGACGCCCTGCGGCGAGTACTTCGCCGCCTTTTCATTTAGCAGTTCGAGTTGCTTGTCCGTAACGGGCAAGCCCGGGCGGGTAAAGTGCACGACACGAACCGAACCCTCCAGATCGAGCTCGGAGTATCCCTCCGGCATTTCAACTTCGGCGAGGGCATCGATTTCAGCGTCCGCAACATCAACGGATTCTGGCTCGTCAGCTCCGTCGCCAGGCATCCACCATGCTGCGGATCGAATCGGCTCGGCAGGTTGACCAAGCTGGTCTTGCCAAGAACGCATCCAGCTCGCTCCACGGTAGAACCAATCACGGTTGAGCGAGGTGAACTGTGTCGCATTACCGGGTGTCCCTGATTCCTCGAGCAACCGCTCCACGATGTCTTTGACGTGCGTCGGCAAGACACCCGCCGCGCGAACGATTCCGTCGGCATCAATGATCACATACGTTGGAAACCCCGTGATCTGGTAATCATCCGCGGTGTCGCCCGAATCAAGAACAACTGGATAGTTGATCCCGCGTTTGTCGACCATTTCCTCCGCTTTGTCCCAGCCGGACGTCGCGGAGTGCATCCCAATGAATACCAGGTCATCCGAATGTTCTTCGACCAACGAGATATTCTTGGGAATCGACGCCACACATGGGCCGCACCAAGTCGCCCAGAAATCGAGAACCACGACCTTGCCGCGGCATTCATCGAGTGTCGTGGTGTCTCCGATCCAAGTGTCCGTGGAAATCTCAGGAGCCGGCAGCCCCTCAAGCTTTTCGCGCATGGTTTGCATGCTGTCAAAATACCAGTCAGCCGGAAATTCGCTTTCCTTGGCCAACACCACCGAAGCGCTGCTCAAAAGCAAAATGCTGGTCAGCAGCAACGAGAACAAGCGTGCGGTGTCGATGCAAAAAGGCCCGACACGGAAAACACCTTTCCCGAGATCGTTGATGCAGGTCCCACGACAGAATCGGATCATTGAGCCACCAGCCGGTGTGAGGGAGCGAATTCCAAACCGATACGATAGCTGAGTGAAGCAATACGAGACAACTTTCTTGTTGTCATTGAGCCGCTAAAGTCGTACAGCGTGAATTGCGAGCCCGGTATTCACTCCAGGTCCAAGACTTCGCGGGCGATCCCTCGTTTACGCCTCGGGTTGTGATTTGGAGATCGCATCAACAAGAGCCGTTACATCAACAGCCCGTTCCGCGAAGGTGCCCGAACGTCATTTGCACCGCCGATCCAGATTCAACGACCGGGCATTCCAATCGGCTTCGCCTTGACGTCGGCGGATTGCCGCTCCAATCCTGACGCAATCTCTCGCGCGACTTGTTCGGCCAGATGAACGTATCCTGGCTGCGTGAAATGCACGTCGCCCTGGCGGATTTGAATCTCGGGCAACTTCAGAAGGGCATAAGAGTGCAGGTCATTGATGGCGATCCCGTTGGCATCCATGACTTCCTTAGCAATTCGGTTGTATTCCAGGTCATCACCCAGTTTACGTCCCGCTTCCTCCTCTGGGACCGGCGTCGTCGCACACCAGATCAACTGTGCCTTCGTCTGTATGAGTCGGCTCACGATTGCTTCGAGATTGGCACGGTATTGATCTGGCGTAGTCGTGAGAGTTCCATTGATCTTGTCACGGTTGCCCTGTGTTTTGGAAGCGGGATTGCGGTAACAGAGATCCCATAATCCCCAGTTGAAATGAATCACATCCCAGCGGCGAGTGGTGATCCACTTCTCCAAGTTTTTCAAGCCGTAGGAGGAGTGCTTCCCATTTCCGCGGATTCGAAACACATCGGCCTGCCCTGACAATTGCTCACGAACGTGTGGGGTGTAACCGATCGAGATGGAGTCGCCGATCAAAAGAACATTCGGCCGGTTCGGGTCATCCTCGGGGCCAACCGTGTTCACTCTTTGTGGTCGGCTGGCACGCGTGTCCAGCAGCCATGTTTCCAACTCGGACAGCATCTTGTCGGACAACTCCGCTCTTTCCGACGCAATGTTTTGACTTTCACCAATGTCGTTCTTCAAGTCGTACAGCTCGACAGAGTTGTCGTCGTAGTACTTGATCAGCTTGTAGTCCCCCGAGCGAATGGCACTCCCCAATCGATTTTGCTTGTGGAAGGCGTAGTTGGGGTAGTGAAAGTAGAGGGACTCGCGACCCAAGTCGGTTTGACGGCCGAATAGTGGCACCAGCGAAACGCCATCGGGAACATTCGAAGGATCGGATTCGAGCCCGGTGACTTCAAGGACCGTCGCGTGAATGTCCATGGTGATGACGGGTGTTGCAGTGGTTTCTGCAGCACGTACATGTCCCGGCCATCGAATGATCATCGGGACTCGGATTCCCCCTTCGTAGAGATGACCTTTCTCTGCCCGCAGTGGTTTGACGTTGGCGGCGAAGGGGCCGTTATCCGAAGTGAAGATGATGAGCGTGTCATTGCTCAAACCTCGTTCGTTGATCGCTTGGATCACTTTCCCGATCGACCGGTCCATGCCCTCGATCATCGCAGCGTACGTCGGATTCTCGACACCGGGCCCCTTCCTCGCGTCGTACTTGGCGATCAAGTCCTCGGGAGCTTGAAAGGGATAGTGAACCGAGTAATTCCACCAGCAGAGAAAAAATGGTTGTTTTGATTCGGACTGTGCCGAGTCGATGAAGCGAATGCACTCGTCGGCACACCGGTCCGGCAAGTACTCTCCGTCGAACTTTCCTTCAAGGTTCGGGATCTTGTAAGGGCTGAAGTAGCTTGGTGGTCCCCCGAAACGGCAGCCGCCGACGTTGATGTCAAAACCCTGATGTTCCGGACGCAATTCCGGTTCGGTTGGCAGCCTTCGTTCGGCTTCTGTCTTGGCGCGGGGACGATGGGAGAGATGCCACTTGCCGACGAAACCCGTTGCATAGCCCGCTTTTTTTAGTTGCTCGGCTAGCGTCACTCGTTCCAAAGGCAAATGCCGAAGCCACGTGGGTGTGATGAGATCGGTGCCCGCCTTCTGGAAATTGGGTGGGTGCCCGCCGGCATGATTCGTGATGTTCAGACGAGCCGGTGATTCGCCCGTCATTAATGCCGCACGTGTTGGCGTACAAACGGGGGCCGCAGAATAAGCATCCGTGAACAACAAGCCTTGTTCGGCAAGCCGATCGAGGTTGGGCGTGTCGAGTTTCTTGTTTCCGTAGCAGTGAAGGTCTTTCCAACCAAGATCATCTGCCATAATCAAGACGATGTTCGGTTGTGTCTCCGATGCTCGCCCGAAAGAGCTGATCAAGCAAGGCAGAAGCAAGCAGACCAAAAGACGCCAAGAGTCCTGATGCATTTCGAAGTCCACAGCTCGTGTGATTTTAAAGGCCGTCATCCCGTAACGCGGGCAAGTGGAGAGCTTAGTCGGTTTCGTATTCCGGTGCGTCAAACTGGTTACGCAGTTTGGTGAACTCCGCCTCCAATCGCTTTCGCGTGTCGCGATACTCGGGCTCCGCGTGAACACTTTTCATCTCCATCGGGTCACTCCGAAGATCAAACAGATTCCACTCGTCCGACTTCGGAAAGTAGATCAGTTTATGGTCACGGGTTCGAACGCCAAAATGCTGCGGCACGGCATGCTCACCGAGTTCGTAGTACGCGTAGTAAAGTGAGTTGCGCCATTCGGTCGTCTCTCCACGCAGCACTGGACTGAGTGATTTTCCTTGCACATCACTGGGAATATCTAATCCCGCAATGTCCAGAAAAGTGGGCGCGTAGTCGATGTTCTGAATCAACTCCGCGGGTTTTCGTCCCGGCCGAACCGTTCCAGGCCAGCGAATCAAGAACGGCATTCGAAAGGATTCTTCGAACATCCATCGCTTGTCGTACCAACCATGCTCGCCAAGGTAAAACCCTTGATCGGACGAGTAGATCACCACCGTGTTCTCGGCCAAGCCATTTTCATCCAGGTAGGCCAGCATTCGGCCAACACTTTCATCGACGGCTTTGACGGTGCTCAAATAGTTCCGCATGTATCGGCGATACTTCCAACGCACGACGTCGCGATGACTGAGCTTGCCTGCTCGGAACTCTGCAAGAAACTCCTGGTTCTTTGGTCCGAAGTGTGCATCCCATTCCCGTTTCTGCGCTTCGGTCATGCGGTTGTATTCGGGCGTACCGTAGCGATCGGGCTTGGGCAAAATCACATCGCCCCGTTCGTCTTTACGGATCTTGGCGTCGTAGGCCCAATCGAAGTGACGATCAATTTCCATTTCGTTTCCCGCCAGCGTCTTGCTTCGTCCGGCATAGTCGTCAAACAACGTGGGTGGCTCCGGGATTACGACGTCGTCGTAGCTGCCAAGATGCCGAAGGGCAGGTGCAAACGTTCGGTGGGGCGCCTTGTGTTGGCACATCAGAAAGAAGGGCTTGGATGAATCTCGAGCTTCCAGCCACGCAATCGCTTTCTCCGTTGTCAGGTCGGTCGCGTAGCCTTCGAATCGCTTTTGCGTTCCATCCATTTGATTGAACACGGGGTTGTAGTAACTGCCTTGCCCCGGAAAGACCTCCCAGTGATCGAATCCAACGGGATCCGATTTGAGGTGCCATTTGCCGATGACGGCTGTGTGGTAACCACCTTGTTGAAGCGATTTTGCAACCGTCCACTGGCTGGCATCAAATCGGTTCCCATTGCGCATGAAACCATTCTTGTGACTGTGCTTGCCCGTCAAAATGTTGGCACGGGACGGGCCGCAGATGGAATTCGCACAGAAGGAATTCAGGAACACCGCGCCTTCTTTCGCGATCCGGTCGATGTTCGGAGTCGGTGCGACCTCAGCAAGCGGTCCGCCGTAGGCAGAGATGGCTTTGACCGCATGATCGTCTGAAAACAAGAACAGAATATTTGGACGGTCGTCGGCCGCGGAAAAAGTCGGCCGAAGGCAAAGTGCGGCGACCAACACGAGAAAGATGCGTACAGGCATGAAGGCATCGAGGGCTTGTCGAGGGGTGAATCGGCTGGGCAAGGGTCTCCACATCATAGCCAGGTTTCTGTCGTGCCCGAGTTGCCGTTCTCCCGGATGAAGTCCATGGCTCCCTGTCATGAAAACTCTCATTTTCCCGGGTGAAAATGGCCCGCCGAGCACGCGGGCGTGATCATTTGTGTACCGTATGCGGCAGCCCATTTGGGTTGCCTGCAAGAAAGTGAAAAAAATTGTGAGGGAGCGTTGCGCTCAAATGTGATTGGAATTTTGTTCACCAAACACATTTTCCGTGGAGACTGTGAGCAGCCTCCTAACAGGACGTTTCCACACGGCTCTGATTCGCCGGCCGAGATCATTTCGCCCAGGTTGGGGCAGCAGCTGCCTTTGTTGGAGAGGTCGAAGTGAGCGGATCGCTTTTCGCCGGCCGTCTCGGTACTGGTAATGGTGCCGCTGCGGGAAGCTTTCTCATTGCTTCGGCGTAGCGTTGACCTAACAGCAGTTGGCTCTTCGTGTCGAAGTGGGTGCCGGGATCGGACGTGGTGGTTCCATCGGAGGAAACCAGCCCAACTGATGGACTCGCACCAGCGACTGCCTGAATCGCAGCGCGGACAGAGTCTCGCTGACCGTTGTCAAAGACTTCGCCGACAACGACTGGTAGATCAGGCACACCGACATCTTCACGAAGACGGGCAATCAACTGCTTCAGTCGGCGACGGTAGACGGGAGTGCTTGACTTTCGATCAGATTCACCTTGATGCCACAGCAGGCCACGGATGGAAATTGAATCGCCACGCTTCATCAGCTGCTCGGTCGCAACCTGAATGGTTTTGATGAAGTCGCGATACTGGGGACCCTGGCTTTCCACGTCATCTTTTACTCCGGGATTCCAGTCCGCACGCAAGCTTGTCCCACCTTGGGAGCCTTTAATCAAGGCGAGCTTCTGTTCCGGATTGGTTTGCAACATGGCTCGGGCGAACCCAATCTCGGGGCCGAACGTCGTTGATGGCAGACCGCCTTTGTAACCGGGTGGTACGCTGAAACCGGGAACAAGGGTCCGCCAGCCCTCGGTTGCGGCTTTCTCATTGCGGTAAAAGAGGATCGCTTCTTTGACAGGCTTTGCGTGGCTTGCTGGCAGTTCGCTCACAAGCCCCCGCCCATCCATGTTCGACTGACCCGCCAACAAGTAGACGTCGTAGTGCTCGGCAAAGCAGTCGGACGGGAACGTCACTGCGATTGCGAACAGAACCGTCTGTAAACCGATCACGCGAATCAATTTGGTTACCATTTGGCTGGGGTGGTCGTCGAGTTTTTCAAGCGACGGTTCTTGTTTGGGGCATCCGGATCGTCGTTCGAAGCGGCTTATTTCTCTTCGTCGATAAGGTTGAGTCCCTTCAGAAACTCAAGGCCCTTGTCCATCGTGAGATGGAAATCAGTGTCCGTGTTCGAAGACCGAAAGAAGGCTCCGTTAAAAAAGCCGTGCCCCTTTCCTTCGAAAGAAACAAGAACGCATGTGTTCCCGGCGTTCTGCATCAGTCGGGTGAAACGCTGCACATTTTCAAAGGGAACGGTCTTGTCTCCCGTGCCATGGAAGATGATCGTTGG
>JBCBOO010000094.1:0-21419 GCA_039821235.1 Planctomycetota bacterium | reverse complement strand
AGGATAAAAGACAACGCCCTCGGAGACGGCGGCGACATTAAGAAGACCATCCGTCGCCGCACACTCCGTGGGCGGAACTGTCGAGCGTTTAAATTCGATTCGCCGGGTTGGCAATCGGCAACGTCACGGTTGCAAAAGTTCCTTGACCGGGCTTGGAATCAAATTCGATCGAACCTCCCAGCTGCGAAATCACATTCCGTGTCAGGAACAAACCGAGCCCGATACCGCGACCGGGTTCCTTCGTCGTAAAGAAGGGGTCTCCGAGACGGTTGAGCACCTCATCGCTCATTCCTTGACCTTCGTCGCGAACGGTAAAGGTCACGTCGGTGCCAACAATCCGCGACTCCAAACGAACACGTTCGCTCGACTCGCTCGCATCCAGTCCATTGTGGATCAAATTTCGAATGGCTTGCGCGACCGCTTCTTCTGGCATCCAAAGGGTTTGTTGTTCGACATTCTCGGCAGCATCCAAAACATCCACACGGTGCGGATCCCGCACACCCTCCAACGTCGCGTCAATCAAGTCACCCACGGTGGTCTTGTACCACTGCTGTGCCATCGAATCCCCGGCGGCGCCGCGCATGCGGTGCAAAATCTGACGACACATCTCCAGTTGATGATCGATCAATCGCAAGTCGTGATCGACGGACTCGGGTTTTGGGACATCTTCCAAGTGGCGCGAAAGCTCGCGCGAAATCACGTCAATCGTCGAAAGCGGTGTCGCTAATTCATGAGCCGCACCGGCAGCGAGTGTCGTCAGCGACTCAAGCCTCCGGTCCGCCGCCTGAGCAAGTTGACTCTCACGCAGTTGTCGCTCGCGGGCACGCAACAATCCGCTTGTGCGGGTCACAAAGTGCGTGACGACCGAGGCACAGGTCGCAAAAGCCAGCATCAGGCCCGTCGAATGCAACGACCAAGTGCCTGGAGTCATCCGCCCGCCGGTGGCGAGCTCTGGCACGGCCACAAACGAACTGAGGATGAACGCGTAGCCGATTGTGGCAATGAGCGCGAGTGACCATGCGGCTTTGGGGCGGATGACAACGCCTCCCACAGCCAAGTTCACGAAATAGAAAAAACTGAACGGATTATTGGCTCCACCGCTCCAGTAGAGCATCGCGGTAAGCATCAATAGGTCAAGCAACATCAACCCCAGCGCGACCGACTGAGCGACCGTCGTCGCATCATGCTCACTGGTATAGTCCTCTTCCGGTTTGTACCGGGACGCTCTCGGATCATGCCGACGCAACCACACCCAATACACCCCGTTGGTCGCCGCGGTAAAAGCCACCAACCCGAAAAGCATTTCATAGTGCAATTCGACGGCCAAAACCCATTGGCAAAACAAAACCGTGATCAATTGACCCACCACCGCAAAGGATCGAAGGTGCAAAAGCCACGCAGAAGACCCCAGACGTGCTGCGGGAATCAACGGCAGCAGGATGCGACCGGCTGGCGGGGTGGACGGAGGTGGCATTGGAGAGGAGCGAGACATCGTCAGAAGAGACAGAACCAGAGGCGAAGATGGACATCATAGCTTGCCTTCGCTGCAAAGAGCGACCAAGCAAGTCCAGGCGGTGCAAAGCGGCGGTTTTGACGCACGCTTGGTCATGACAGAGGCAAGCCGTTTAGACTGCAGCCTTCACGCCACCCAAACACCCTCGAGATTCTGCCCCCATGGCCGCCTTGAAACGATTCGCATCCCTCGGACTCGCACTCCTGCTCCTGCCGGCCGCGGTGACTTCTGACGCAAACGCTGAGACCGGTGACCCGCTCTCCATCCAACTGAAAGATGACGGTACCGCCGTGATCGAGAACTTTTGGGGACTGGGAATTCACGTCGGAGCCAAAGACAGCGAAACGAAAACCATCAAATCCGTCGACTTCGTTTCGCCGCACAAGCATGCGTGGCAGCGTCCCGCCTTGGCAGACTCGGCGAAGTGGGTCCCGGTGTCCGATAGAGAAGCGGATTCAAATGAGCTAGTCGTCACATCGCAAGCAAGCGACGTCATCGTTATCGAAGCCGATGGCGTCACGTGCGTTGTCGTTTCCCCGACCGTTTCCGAGATTTCGATCGCGGACGATTCGGAGCAAGTTCGGGCGGTTGTGATTCTTGGCGACCGCTCTGCCGACGAAGTTGCGGCCCTCACCAAAAGCATCGAGGAAACCGAACTGGTCGTTTGGTCTGCAGGAAGCGAGGTGCCGAAACGCTTCAACGCAAAGAGCATTGAGCACAATTGTGTTGCCCTTTCGTCGACGTTTCCGAGCGGTGATGCGCCCGTTCACTTGATGGTGGAGAAACGCAGCTACGAGCTCTCGGAAACACTTGAGAGTTTGTTCACGAAAATGGAACGGGCCAACCGCGACTCACAACGCGTGTTTGAAAAACTCTCGCCGCAGCAACTCAATTTCCAGCCATCCAATGGAACGCACACGCCGCGTTGGAACGCCGAGCACATGATGGGACGTCAACTGGGTTTCTTCTCGCAGATCTACCATGCACAGGACGAGACGATTCCAGTCATGAATCTCAACCCCAAACAAATGCCCAAGGACTACACGCCGGCCTATCCAACCTGGGACGGCCATGAAGAGGCGCGGCGGATGGAACGGGTCGGAGTCTTCTGCCGCAAGTTCGCTTATTTGCTCGACGGAGTACCGCTTGATGCCCGCGCACCGGGCAGTCGTTGGACACTGCGGGGATTGCTGATGCAAATGGAACGGCACTACGATCAACACACCGCGAACACGGTGGCCAAGTTTGACCTGTCGGATTACCCGGCCAAGTGATGCTCGCCGGGTGAAGGAATCATCACCGCCTTCGCTTTCGTGAAAAGGGTGTGACTCACGCTACTTTCGCGGAGCATAGGTCACGTTCAACTCGGATGCGGCAAACACGCTTCCAGGACCGTCGTTCCGTCCTGCACTGCGGTGAGGTCACAGGAACCCGCCGCGGCGGGAAGCAAAACACTCTCGCCGCGAACCAACCGAACGGTCTCGCCATCACAGTCGAGATCGGCTTCTCCATGCGGAACCGTCAGGATGTGAAATCGATGGTCACCTCCGACCGGCGCGCTGCCACTGGTGAGTGAGCTCAACTCAAATTTGTCGCACGCGACCAACGGTTGCCACCCCGGTTGGTCGGTCGGCGTCTGGCGGGCGGCGATGGGTCCACGCTGGTAATCGGTCACGTCCAATGATGCTTGCATGTGGAGCGGCCGCGGGTTTCCGTCAGCCCCGACTCGGTTCCAATCAAAGAGACGAAACGTTGTGTCGCTGGACTGTTGGATTTCGGCGATGACCAATCCTGCCCCAAGGGCGTGGACTGTCCCGGCGGGAATGAAAACGCAGTCTCCTGCTTTGGCGACGAACGAATGCAGCACCTCGTCTGTCTTTCCCGCTTCCATCGCGTCGGAGAGTTGACCACGGTCGACACCGCTTTTGAGGCCGGCATAAATCAAACTTTCGGGGTCTGCATGAACGACATACCACGCTTCGGTCTTACCCAAATCCGGCGGCGACATCGCCTGTCCATAGGCATCATCGGGGTGGACCTGGACCGAGAGAACACGATTGCAATCCAAGTACTTGAGCAAGAGCGGAAAGCCCGATGAGGGCATCGGCATCCCCGCGTGCTCACCCAACAGCCACTCGCGATCGGCAGTCATCAACTCGCCCAGTGAGCGACCGGCAACGGCCCCCGATAGAACGACACTCTGGTCGTCACCGTGATCAACGATTTCCCAGCTCTCCGCGTGGTCGCTACCAGGACCGATCGGTTTTCCAAGCAGGGTCCCGAGTTTTTCACCGCCCCAGATCGTCTGCTTGATCAGTGGCTGAAAACGGAGCGGATAAGCAGGCTGGCTCATGGGTCTTTTTTCTATTTTGCCGAATATCAGGGTGAAGATTTTGCCGGCAGCGAGATCCGAAAAAAGCACCTCAGAAAAACTCGCCGGCGCTGGCAACTCGCAGTTCGGTGGGTATAACGTAAGTGAAGCGATCTTCACACCATGATCGGGTTTGGCGAGGCATGGTGTGCCCTCGGAGCGCCTCTATGTGCCATTCGCTTCCGGTACCAGAGTGAGTCGGATGATTTCGTTCGATTGCTCATCCTGGAGGCCCTGCCCCCTGATCTATGGATGAATTGTGGATTCTGCCAAACCAAAATCGAGTTCAACCGGGCCCAGTTTCTCTCGGCCGCAAGACGACCTCTTCGAAAACTCCACCATGACGTTTGGGGAGCACCTCGAAGAACTACGCAAGTGCCTTGTGCGTGCACTGATTTGCCTCGGAATCGGACTCGCGATCGGCCTGACGGTTGCCAACCAAGTCGTTCGTTTCGTTGCCGATCCGTTGAAAGTCGCGATCCTGGACTTCAATGCCAAAAAGCACCTCTCGCTTCTCGGATACGACGACCTCGAAGATCCGGCAGTGCAAAAGTTACTGCCGATCATGACCGAGCGTTCGCTCAAATGGAGAGTCGTCTACGAGATCCCCGACGAGTTGCAGAATCTTGACGCGACCACCATCGAAACCAAGAACAAAGACGGGAAGACCGTCGCAACAGTCAAACCACGAGAGATCGCCGAAATCCTAAAGGCGCTTCCGGACCCTTCGATGCTAAAACCTCGCGTGCAACTAGAACGTGATCAAACCGGGTTAAGCACGTTCAAAGTCGAAGAGTCGTTTATGATTTGGGTGAAGGCGGGCTTGATCGTTGGAGCGGTCGTTTCGTCGCCCGGAGTCTTTTATTTCCTGTGGCAATTCGTCGCCGCGGGGCTGCACCGTCACGAACGAAAATATGTTTACGTTTACCTGCCATTCAGCGTCGCGCTCTTCATCTCGGGTGTCGTCCTGGCGTTCTTCCTGGTGCTGCACTACGTGCTGAATTTTTTGCTCGCGTTCAACGGCAGCATGGATGTCGCCGTCGAACCACGACTCAGCTACTACATCAACTTCGTCTTGCTGCTACCGCTCGGGTTCGGACTGGCCTTTCAACTCCCGCTTGTCATGCTGTTTTTGCAGCGAATTGGGCTGATTAAGACTCAGATGTACGTCGGAAGTTGGCGAGTGGCGATCCTGGTCATCTTTTTCCTTTCGATGATCCTCACACCTGCGGATGTGACTAGCATGGTGGCACTCGCAGTGCCGCTGATGTTCCTCTATTTCCTGGGAATCATGATGTGTCATTTTATCCCTCGAGGACCCGGCCTCGGGAATTCCGCTTACGATCCGGCGTGATGTTTTTTCTAACCGGACTAAATTATCAAAGAATTTGCCGACCCGATTGCAGCGTTGTCGCGGATTTGGTCTCTTTGTCAATGAGTCAACGTTTTCCAACTATGGAGTACAAAATGAAGAAGTTACAACTACTGGCCTTGTTGGCCTTCCTCGCTGTTCCCTTCACCGCAATGACCGGTTGCGGCGGAAGCACTGAAACTTCTGTCGTCGAAGAAGACACCGAAGCGATGAGCGACGACGAGTACGAGAATGAGTCGATGGGCGATGACGCTGGTGCGGAAGACGAAGCCCAGAACTGATTGCTTCCAATCGCTTGAAACCAAGATTTCGAGCATCAAACACGCGACGAAGAACCGCTGGTAGAGATACCGGCGGTTTTTTTTTGCCCGAGCGAGAACACGATTTCACCCCGCCGCACTCACGATTGGTGAATCGTTCACCCCCCGAAAACACGCCTTTTTGCCGGGTTTTGAAGCATCACTGACCTTTCACAGTGAATTTCCGGAACGTCAAAGGGACATTTGGGTGCTCAGAATTCCTTAGAAAATCTCCTGATCTCGGTGATCCCGCCCTCAATGTAAGACCGATTTCCTGTAAGCTTTCCTGCGAGAGCGATCTGCTCCCTTATTTTCTTTTCTATTCGCTTACACCGGAGTTCACTCGTATGAGCAAGTTTTCCCGGCGAGCCAAGGGTTTCACATTGGTGGAATTGTTGGTGGTCATTGCAATCATTGGCATTTTGGTGGGACTTCTCCTGCCCGCGGTTCAGGCCGCACGCGAAGCCGCACGCCGAATGAGTTGTAGCAACAACTTCAAGCAAATCGG
Source organism: Planctomycetota bacterium (assembly GCA_039821235.1). GTDB lineage: Bacteria > Planctomycetota > Planctomycetia > Pirellulales > Pirellulaceae > Stieleria. Next base: position 15,356 of record JBCBOO010000094.1, on the reverse strand, counting down.
CTTGGCGATGCACAACTACCACTCGGCCTACAAGAATCTTCCGATGCAATCGGGTGGTACTTGGGTCGAAGGATCACGCGGCGGCCTCGATGCAGGTCTTCGTGACAACAACTTCTGGCGTCTTAGCTGGTTGGTCGGACTGACTCCTTTCATGGAGCAACAAGGTCTTTGGGAATTGGTTAGCAACCCGAATGACTTCAACGACGATGGAGTCCTGGACTATCCCGCGATGGGCCCCCGACCATGGCGTGGAAACTACGAGCCATGGCGAACACAGATCCCAACCCTTCGCTGCCCCAGCGATCCGGGTCAGTCTCCTCCAGGCCTCGCACGTACCAACTACGCTGCGAACATCGGTGACTCCACCGACTGGGTGAACTGGGGTTTCTGGCGTTGGCAAGGTGGTAGCTGGAACCAGGGTCACATCAACCAGGCAAACGCCTCGAACCGTGGTTTCTTCTACAACCGTAAAGAGACCGCCTTCCGCGATTGCCTTGACGGCCTCTCTAACACGATTGCCGCTGGCGAAATCGCGACCGGCATTGGGGACCGTGACGTCCGAACCGATCCTTACTACGGCATCGGCTGGAACACGATTCACAACAACCCGAGTGCTTGTATTGACGCGAACCTGCTGGATCCAGAACGTCCCCGTTTCTGGGCTCCCACGGTCGGAAACACCAACCCAGGTCTTCGCAACAACACTTGGAAGCGTGGTTTCCGTTGGTGCGACTCGGTGCCTGTCTACACCAGCTTCACGACTATTCGCCCACCGAACAGCGAAGTCTGCATGGGCGGCGGCGGTGACTTTGACACCGGTGTCGTTGGTGCCAGTAGCCGTCACCAGGGTGGTGCACACGTGCTGATGGGCGACGGTGCGGTCATCTTCATGACCGACTCGGTTGAAGCCGGCGACCAGCGTCACCCGGTTGTCCGTCTCAACGGCGGCATCAACAACCAGTTCCCAGGAAGCGTGGCGGGTTCCGCCAGCCCTTACGGACTGTGGGGTGCACTCGGTACTCGTGCTAACTCGGAAGTCATCGAAGAGCAACTGAATCAGTAAGCTCTTTGACCTTTCAGAAAATTTTGGCCTGCCCGTCGATTTGTCGATGGGCAGGCTTTTTTTGTTGGTATTCCAGACGTAGCATCGTGATCGTTGCTCGGCTCTCCGAGCAGAGACCTCACGGCTCGGAGAGCCGTGCTACTCAAAAACCAACCTTCATTTTAAAAATTGACGAAGCACTAGCCCGTCTAATCAACAGTGACAGGCTAGAAGCGTTGGAAGCCGGTCCTACTTATTGCTCCCACGATGCTCAGTCCGCGAATGAACCGCTTGAATCGCATTGCATTTGCCCTGGTGTGCTTGCTGCTGGTGCATCCAGGTTGTGCGCCTTCGGTTCCCGAGGAGCCCAAGAAGAGCAAGCCCGTAGCCGAAGCCGAGAGAATTCCGGCAACATTGGTCAATGCGCGACAAGCTTTGGTTCAAGGTCAGCTCAAGCGAGCCGAGTCACTCTGCCGGGAGCTGCTGGTGGCCGATCCGGGTGACGTTGATTCCTCGCTTCTCCTGGTTTCGGTCTTCGTGCAGTCGGGACGCTACGAGGAGGCCCTTCAAAGACTGAGTGGGCTGGTGGAGGAGAATCCAGGGTCGCTTGATCTTCGACGCAGGTATGCTTCGCTTCTCAACGAACGAGGCTTTCGATTTGATGCCAACGAGCAGCTTCGATTCCTGGCGGCGCGTCAGCCTCTTTCCGTCCGCGAACTCATCGCATTGATCAACCCGACTTTGACGTGGGTTTCATTTGCGGAAAAGCCCGATTGGAGAGACCGGTCGTTCGTCGCGCAGAATGGTGTACTCAATGTCGTTGCGGCACTGCGGGCTGCCGGTGATGTACGTGAGGCGATCGAGTGCCTTGAAAATCATCCACTTTACTCCGACGGGCATCCCGCCGCGGTTGCAATGATGGGGTGGCTGCTAGCGGAGAACCAGCGGGAGACCGAGCTGACCCAGTGGGCGACGAACGCGGGTGAAGAACCGAAACGCTATCCAGCCTATTGGATCGGCATGGGAAATCTCTTTCTCCTGAAGCAACAACCGGATATCGCAAAAGCTTGTTTCGCCCAGGCACTTCGGCGGGAACCTGGATCGATGACCGCTGCGGCAGGCCTGTCGCAAGCCACCGTCGTGGCCGGCCCAAAGGAATTGACGGAGTCACTGCAAGGATTCATGACACGACTGAACGAGTCGCAAGTGTTGGCATTCAAGATTGGATCGTCAGATCAGCCGCCTCTTGAGCTCGCCAAGGAAATGGGTCGTGTGTTGAATGAAATGGGACGGCCGGTTGAGTCCGTCGCGTGGCAAGAGTCGATTTTTGGAGCGATGTCACCGGGATCGGAAATTGCCCTCCAACTCACTCGATACAAAGCAAAGACACTCCAGCGGTTTCCAAGCGGATTGGATGCCGGCAAGAGCTTGGCAGTACGGGTCGCAGAGCGGTCAGGTACCGAGGCACTCGACGCGGCACTTGATCAACTGGCGGCAGGTTCCGGCTCGCCTGATTCTTCGAAACAAGCGTCTGATGTTGCGGCAAGCCCCAGCGCGCAGCCGGTCCTGGCAGACATCGCAGTGGACTCCGGAATTGACTTTCGTTACCGCAACGCTTCCACACGAATCGAAAAGGAGTTTCGTCTATTCGAGGCACTCGGAGGCGGCGTCGCATGCGTGGACTACGACCTTGATGGGCATGTCGATTTGTATTTAGGGCAGGGCGGATGCGATCCACCCGCCGAACCGAGCACGACTGACAAACCAGCTTCGTCTCTCGCGAGTTCGAACCGACTGTTTCGGTCATTGGGTGGTAAGTTTGTGGACCGAACAACGGCCGCTGGGCTCGTTCGAACGGACTACACCCTCGGCGTCTCGGCGGGTGACTGGAACGGCGATGGTTTTCAAGATCTTCTGGTCGGCAACGTTGGCACGAATACTCTGTGGCTGAACCAGGGCGACGGAACGTTCCAGAACATCAACCTCTCGACAGGTACCGGTTCGGAACTCGAGACAGTTACCGCGTCGGTTGCAATCGCGGACGTCACCGGCGACGGATTGGCCGATCTGGTCGAGGCAAACTATGTGACCGATGCCCGAGTCTTCGACGCCGTCCTGCGGGACGAACAGGGGGAAGCAATCGCGTTGCCCGGGCCGAAACAGTTTCGTGCGGCGATGTCGCATTACCGAGTGACGCAGCAGGATGGCAGCCTCGATGAAAAAACGTTCGGCGATGCATCAGCCGCCAGCACGGGGCTTGGGCTATTGATCGGCGACCTTGATGGCGACGCTCGCAGTGAAGTCTTCATCGCGAATGACCAGAATGCAAACCACCTGTGGAACGCAAGCTCTGACGAAAACCTCAACGGGCTTGATTGGACGGAGACCGCGACGGCGCTGGGATGTGGATACGGAACCAGCGGAAAAGCGATGGCGTGCATGGGGATCGCCGCGGCCGACTTTGACCACAACGGCTGGCCGGACTTGCACATCACGAACTTTTTGGGAGAGCGGTCGAATCTCTACCTTCAACAAGAGGGAGGCACGTTCAGCGACGCGGCCATCCGATTCGAAATCGATCAGGCGAGCGTCTCGCAGCTCGGCTTCGGAACACAGGCATTCGACTTCGACAACGACGGTTGGTCGGACCTCTTCGTCGGCAACGGACATATCGAGGACTTTCGCTACAAAGGCAAACCATTTCGAATGCCGCCGCAGCTGTTGATCAATCGTCGAACGCGGTTCGTCGAAGCTGCTGTCGAACCGCCCCAGGGATTTTGGTCCAGCAAACGACTCTCACGCGGGGTTGCTCGGCTGGATTGGAATCGCGACGGTCGCGTGGACGTTGCAGTCGGTGACCTGACCGATCGGTTCGCACTGCTGGAAAACCGCACCACCGATGTAGGTCGTTCACTGCAGTTGGAACTGATCGGCGTCGAGTGTGGACGCGATGCAATCGGGGCGACCGTCCTCGTTCACGGTGAAGACCAAACCCGATGCCTACCGCTGACCAGCGGCGACGGCTACCTGGCCAAGAATGAGAGTGTCATTTTTGTGGGATTAAGAGATGCAAGCGAGGGCGATGAAAACGCATTCCCCGGCCTGACGGTGCGGTGGCCAGGAGGAGCCATCACCCATTGGCAACCGGAATCCTCCGGACGATACGTCCTGGTTCAAGACCAGGGTAAACCTTGGAAGAGATGGTGAACGTTAGCCTCATGGGCTTGTCGCTGCTTTGAATTGTGAGCTAAATTTTGTGGGGCGAATCGAAGAACAAGTCCATCTTGAAGCTGAAATCAATTTGCAATGCCACAATTCCGGCTGACAAAGCACAACAACGCAATGCTGGGTTCGGCGATTGCGCTCGCCAAAGACCTGTCGGCCGATGCATTGGTCTTGTTGCTCGAAGGCGCCGGAGACTGGGAACGGTTGGCTGAAAAAGTCACCAAGCAGGAGTTTGACAAGCCGGTCGTGGTCGCGGTGGATACCGAAGAGGAACTGGAGGGAGCCGCCGAAGCGGGTCTCAAACCGTTGGCCCTCAACAAGCAGAAGGCCCCACTGTTGGAACGGCTGCAGCACGCGTTGCTGGAAGCCGCGGCGGACGAGTTTATTAAACCGAACGATGAAATCATCGCCGCCTACAGCGGGTTTACCGCGGGGCGACTCGACTCGATCAGCCACCTCAAACTCGACGAGCGAATGCGTCGGCTGAGTGCCCGTGATCTGCAGTCGCTTGAAAGTAGTGTCCCGCTGAAGACACTCAAGGCCGTCGTCGACCTGGCGGTCCAAATTGGCGTCGAAGGACGCGAAGGCAAACCGACCGGTGGGCTATTCGTCGTCGGCGACACACGGACGGTCTTGCAGCACGCCAGCGATAGCGGCGTGGACCCGTTCCGCGGGTACAACAAAAAAGCTCGCAACCTGCTGGACCCCAAGATCCAAGAAGATGCGAAAGAGTTGTCGCAACTGGACGGGGCGTTTGTGATCAGCGGTGACGGCACGATTGAACGCAGCCGACAAATGCTGGAAGTCCTGCACGAAGACTTGAACATGTCCAAGGGCCTCGGTTCGCGTCACTGGGCCGCGGCGGCGATCACCCGGCGAACGAAGGCGATCGCAATCGTCGTCAGCCAGTCGACCGGAACCGTGCGACTGTACCAAAACGGGTTTCTGAAAATGCAGATCGAACCGATGGACAAGGGCATCAAGTGGCAAGAAATCTCGTTCAAGCCGCCATCGGCCAGTAGCGACGATTGATGGCGAAGGATGACATCTACGCTCTCCGGCGCGATCAGGTCGGACGGTTTGAGTTTGACGATCAAGTCGCGGATGTCTTTCCCGACATGATCTCGCGGTCCGTTCCGGGCTATGCGTCGATCCTCTCGGTGACCGAACAGCTGTCCATGCGTTTCGTTCGCGAAGGCTCGAACGTCTACGACTTGGGTTGTTCATTGGGTGCCGTCACGCAGTTGGTGCGGAGGCACGCGCCACGCAGCGCCACCATCCATGCGGTCGATAACTCCGAGGCAATGATCGTCCGCTTGCGTTCGAGTTTGGCACAATCACCCGAACAAGACCTGTGTCCGGTCGAAATCACACTCGCGGATCTTTGCGACGTGCCGTTGTCGAACGCATCGCTGATCGTTCTCAATTTTACGCTTCAGTTCATTCCCGAAGCCAAGCGTGAACGGTTGCTTGCACGATGTGCCGAAGCACTTCATCCAGGTGGTGCATTGGTCCTGAGCGAGAAAGTCGCCTTCGAAGAAACCGCATCACAAACGCTATTGAGCGAGTTGCACTTGGATTTCAAGCGTGCCTGCGGGTACAGCGAACTGGAAATCGCGCAGAAGCGAACGTCGCTCGAGAACACGCTGATCCCAGAATCCATTCCGACCCACTGTGATCGGCTGAGACGCGTCGGATTTGAAACGGTCGTTCCGTGGTTTCAGTGTTTTAATTTTGCATCCATTCTGGCGGTTCGTTCCGGATGACGGACGTCGAAACGGGTCTCTTTGGACCACATTGGTTTGATCGCAGCGGACTAGATGAATGGCTCGTTGGACTGAACAACAAGTCCTTCCGAAGCCACGTGCAAGCGTGCTGCCGGCGTCGGCTGGATCAGCCGACCAACGGAGACTTGCGCCAATGGGTCCAAGCCCTCTCGGAACTGCCTGGCCCGGAGAGTGGTGAACTAGAATTGAAAGACGGACGAGTGGTCGTTGACGGAACATGCGACGACCGCGAGCAAGTCCGCGAGTGCCTGATGAAGTTTCACCCTTGGAGGAAAGGCCCGTTTGAGTTCTTTGGATGGCCGATCGAGACCGAGTGGCGATCCGATTGGAAGTGGAACCGGATGGCAGACGCGGTGTCATGGCACGGCAAAACCGTTTTGGATGTCGGCGGCGGAAACGGCTACTTCGGCTGGAGGATGCTGGAAGCCGGCGCGGCGATCGTATTGGGAATCGATCCGATCTTGCGTTTCGTCATACAGTTCGAAGTCATGCGACGCTATGCAACGCGCGAACAAAGACACTACGTCGTTCCCATGTTGGACTCGGACTTGCCAGCGAAACTGGAAGCGTTCGACGTCGTCCTCTCCGCCGGAGTGCTTTATCACCGCACCAGTCCGATTGATCATCTCCGTAGCCTTTGCGAGTCACTGCGCGTCGGCGGGACGCTCTTGCTGGAAACTTTGATCGTACAAGACGATACGACCGAAGTCTTGATCCCGGAAGATCGTTACGCGCAAATGCGAAACGTCTGGTTCATTCCGTCGGTGGACATGCTGTGCCGATGGCTGCGGCGAACCGGGTTCGACGCGATCGAGGTGATCGACGTCACACCAACGACGGTGGATGAACAACGGTCGACGGAGTGGATGACGTTTCAGTCGCTAAAGGACTTTTTAAACCCAAACGATCCCACCCGAACCATCGAAGGCTATCCAGCACCCGTTCGAGCGATCTTGAAAGCCAAACGAAAGCCACGATGAGCAGTAAGAAATCAAAGTAGGACAGGCTTCCAGCCTGTCACGATTGACTAGACAGGCAGGATGCCTGTCCTACGATTCTTCCGAGCCCAGTCACTAGCGGAGACCGCCGCAGGCTCGGAACAGCTTGAGTGCTTCGACCGTTTCGCGCACGTCGTGCACTCGCAGCACGTCGGCTCCCTTCGCTGCCGCGGCTAAGCTCACACCGAGTGTCCCGGCCATTCGGTCGGCTTGCTTGTCGCCGATGATTTTCCCGATGAAGCCTTTGCGTGAATGGCCAATCAGCACGGGAACATCAAACGCCGCGAATCGCTCGGTGTTTTGCATGAGTTCCAAATTGTGGCCGTGTGTCTTGCCGAAACCGATGCCCGGGTCCAAGCAAATTCGATCTCGCGCGATTCCCGCCGCCAGACAAAAGTCCAATCGTTGGCGAAGGTAGGATTCGATCTCGCCCACAACGTCTTCGTAGTGCGGATCGTCTTGCATCGTTTGTGGAGTGCCACGCATGTGCATCACGCAGACGCCGACGGCACGACTGGCGGCCAACGATGCCATCGCCGGATCGACTTCCAGCCCCGTGACGTCGTTGATGATTTCTGCCCCGGCATCGATCGCCGCGGCCGCGACCGCCGATTTGCTGGTGTCGATGCTAATCGGAATACCTAATCGGTCACGCAGACCCTCGATGACGGGGATTACACGGTCCAGCTCTTCCTCGACGGCCACCGGATCACTGTAGGGACGAGTGCTCTCGCCGCCGATGTCGATGATCGCCGCGCCGTCCTCTTCCATTCGCAGCGCAGTCTCGATCGCGACGGAAGCGTCCTGATGTTTTCCACCGTCGGAAAAGCTGTCGGGAGTGACATTCAGGATTCCCATGACGAGCGGTCGTTGCTGAAAGAACAACGTTCGCTTTCCGAGATCCCAAGTCTTTGATCCCTTTGCTGAATCAGCGTCACTCATTACCAGCGTGATTCCATCTGAGCCACAATGCGTTTGGCCAACCCATCGATTGCATCCTGGTTGGCCGTGTCAATCGACTGGCCCGCTTCCGGAACAAATCGACTGCTTTGGCTGAATCCGATCGCGTCCGTTTCGGACATTGCCAAGCTGTTCTGCATCAACGGTCGGCCATCGCGGGTGGTCCAATTTGCTGCGACAGCAACCGCCGTATCAAGTGCCCGAGGGTCGTCGGTGGCCGTCTCGGTCAGGATGACTTTGGATTGCCCGGTAATGGTGCACTGAAGAACCGAATCGGCGTTTGGGTTCCCCACTACCGTGTAGGGAGTTTGACGCTGCACTTCTTCAATCAACGCTTCGGTGAGCTGCGGACCGAGGTCGTGCCGGTAGGTCTCGTTGCGAACCACTGGAATGTGAACCGTACGGACGTTGGCAGGAAAGAGAGCATCCGAGCCGTATCGATACGACGCACAGCCGGTTGCCCCGAACAGTAGGAGGATCGGGCAAACGACCAGGGCAAAGCGGTTGACGAGATGAGTCATGGAATTTCTGTGTGAAGTGCCTTTGATTTGAGACTCCCGAGAAGAGCCCCTCTCCGGCCGCTGAGACGGCCGTCTCTCACAGCGGAAGAGAAACAGTCATCCATTTCTTCCTGCGAGAGAAACAATCAACGGAACATGCGTTTTCCGACGCTTTCGGATTCACCTTCTTCGGTCAATTCACTTGGCGCGGCGTCCTTCTTCAACACCAACGGTGACGTTTGTCTTGCCGATGGGAAAATTCGTGTCATAAACGCGAGCCTTTGTTTCGGGTTCGCCGGTAGTGTTTCGATTTCGCCTAGCACCTCGCGAGCACGTTCAGCTTGCGGCGTCGTCGGATAGTCTCGCAACAGTTGCTGATAGATTTCACGAGCCGCGCCGAAACGTCGTTGCTTCTCTCGGAAGCGGGCCCGCTCGGCGAGATCCTCGGCCTGATGAAACGCGACTTCGGCTGAGAACTTGGCCAACTGTTCAGCGTACTTTGGTTCACGAAGCTTGTCCGGGAATCGCCGCCGCGTCAGCTTGATCAATTCGGCTGCTTCATCCAAGTACGTTTCGCTGTAACGCGGTCCACGGTAAACCTGCAACTTGCATCCGATGCCCAACAAGTGGGCCATGAACAAGTGCTGACTGTCGGAAAATGTCTCGCGCAAGTCCGTCAGGAACTCGTCGGCTTGTTCGTAACGTTCTGCACGCAGGTGTTCGACCGCGGCGGCCATGGTCGCATCATCGGCGATGCTGCCGGTTGGATCGTCGTAACGAATCTGATCGAGGACTTTGATCGCGTGCCCATCGGGATCCAGCATGGGGCGTGTGTCGTCAAAGAAGTTTGGAATCCACGAATCACCGCCGGCTTTCGTCACGTCGATCCAAAACTTTCCGATCGAAAACAGACGAGCCGCAGCGCGGTCGCTGTGTCGGTTGCGTGGGAACTCTTGTTGCAGCGTTTCGTAGGTGTCACGTGCGTTGTTCAAGTCGTTCGCAAAGAAGTACGACTCGGCCTGCATGAAGAGCGCGTCTTGCTGCAGCCCTGAGCCGACGGCCGCATCGCTTGCTTTTCCGAACCACTTTGCGGCCGCCGCAAAACGCTTGGCACGAGATGCCTTGGGTTCCTTGGACGCTTCTTCAAAGAGCGCGTCGCCTTTCTGATACAGCTCGCGTGCGCGATCCATGTCTTGGTTATTTCCGGTCACGAAGCCGACCATGCGGGCCGTCGCTCGCGTCGTGCTTTCGATCGGCGATTCCGGTGGCTGAGGCAAACGTGGTTCCGCTTCGCGGTTGGCAGCCGAAAACGGGTTGGAAAACCATGTTCGCGATTCGGACGTGTCCCCGGAAAAGGAACGACACCCCGATCCCAGCAAAAGCAGCGTCGCCATCAGCAATGCCGCCTGCGATGGATTCAGCAGGGTGCGGGGCAGTAATGGAGTGGCTTGTGGGTGACTTTTCATTGGGCCGGATCCATCCGAGCTGGCAGAAACGATTGCATCCTTGGCACCGAGCCCAAGAGCGCTTGCAGATAGCGATTCAAAATGGCTCGAAGCTCACGATAGGCGGAGTTGTCGACTTGAATCGGCAGTCGACTGTGAGGCGCGATGATGCGTTCGAGCTGTTCGACAGAGCTTGCCGAAAGCGTCATCAAACTGTGTTGTCGGGATCGACACCGCTGGCAAACCATTCCGCCAGCGATCGGCGCGAACGCCATCCGAGCCGTCCGCGCGACGCCTTCGCCACAATCCACGCAGGTTCGCGTCGAAGGGGCATGCCCCAGCAACCGGAGGGCTGCGACATCAAAACCGAGCACCGCCAATGGCGCAGACCCATTGCCATCAATCAAACCCAACGCATCGAGCGCCAGGTCAAAAAGGCCGGGGTGGGGATCGTGATTGTCGGTCAAGAGTCGAAGCATTTCGGCGATGTAGTACCCCGCGTAGACCCGTTCCAAAGACTTTTCGGCACCGCGAAAACGGCGGATCAGCTTGGCTTCGGTCAACAAATCGAGGGCGTCGGACGATTTCCGAATTAGCACTACACGACAGACGGCGAGCAGGTCAAGCGAGCCTTCGAAAGAACTCTTCGGGCGGCGAGCTCCTTTGGCAAGCGCCGCGACCTGTCCAAAGTCACGGGTCAACAGCGTGACGACCAAACTGGTTTCGCTGAACTCGATCGTTCGAAGAACCAACGCCGTCGATTGCTCGGCCGCCACACGAGTGCTCCGTCAGGGTTTCGGTAAAGGAATGCGAGGCACGGCGTGTCGATTGCACAACCCGCAGCGTCAACGAGGGATAGCCCCTCGCCACCCGGGCTGTTGATTGAGTCACGCGCGGCGTCAACGAGGGATGGAAATGATCCGCTCGCTCACGCTTCGTGTGATGATTTGAGCGTCGCGTCAACAAGCGTCATGACATCACAGCCGGCAACGCTTCGGATTGTGCCGTCACAGCTCGTCGTCTTCGCCCATCGCGCCCAGGGATGCCAGCAACTCACTCATCTCTGCCGCGGCGTGGGCGTCATTCTGAGCACGTGCCTGATCAATGCCGTCTCGTAGGTTCGCCCGAGCGGCTTCGATTCGCCCAAGATCCACCAGCTGCTGGGCAGACATGAAGAATGCGGGCACGTAGGGCGGCGTGTCCTTCATCAACTCCGACAGTTTCTCGAGACTCTCGTCGTGGCTGCCTTCTCCCCGAAGCTCCATCGCAAGCGAATATCGCAAGAACGTGTCGCCAGGTTCATCGGCCAACATGGCCAGGATTTTTTCTTTTCTTGACATTGAAACCAACTGCGTTAAAGCTCTTTCGACCAACGATGGCCCCGCCCGGCCACGTGAAACTGTAGCGTCTCGAGTTGCCGAATGATCTCCGTGTGGGCGGCGTCGACGGACGTTTCCACTTGGAACACGCAACGCGTCGTCATCGACTGAACCAGCGCCGTCACGAGAAAGGATTCCGCGGGACTCAGCTGTTCCGACGACTCAATGACGGAGAGGTCTAAAATGGCTTCGCTGCAACTCATGACCTGCGACTCTGGATCACTCAGCCACAATCGGACGTTGGCAAGTCGCTCGCCGCTGCGGTGGTTGACCAGCTGATGATGCTCGATGTCCAGGTGCGACATCGCCGCCGCATAGCGTCCCTGTTGTGGAAGCACCGTCGAGCGTTCCGACCGGGTCGTGCGCCGAAATTGCATCATCTCGCGGTTGACGGGAGGTCGGTATGGGGCAGTCGTGACGACCATACGCACCGCGTTGTGCGACGGCGAGAATCCATTTCGACTGAGCAATGACGAGACGCGGACATCAATGTCTGGGATCCCAATTCCATGCCCGACCGGTGGAAGCCCCACGTACCCGCATTGCTGGTCTCGAAGGGGACCGACAACGATCTGACGACAGTTTGACTCGGAAACTCTCTCCAGCACGGCTGCCAGGAGTGCGTCACTGTGATGGAGGCCTTCTTGCGTGAAGCAAATCGCGGAGAGAATGGCGACATCGCTCTGCGTCTGGGAAGACCACTCGTCGCCGTCTCGCCCCGGACAGCTAAAGTGGCACCAAGCCTCCAGCCTGCCGTCTAACTCAAGCACCAACAGCTCGCTGGGCGAGAAAAATGATCGCGACAGAATGGCGCGTTCGATGATCGTCGCACTGATCGGCGGCGGTGACTGGGCTGCCGTCCAGTGCTCGCTCCAAACGCGGGTCAAGGCAGGCAAATCGGCATTGCTGAAGTTGCGGATGTCCATGTTTCGCGAGCGGGTGTCAACTTCGGCGGGAGTTTTCGGTCGTTAATGTAGCCTTGAGGCTAACATGCCCGTAGCCCCCGCTTCGTCCAATCGAAACGACTTTGGCGTTACGATCTCCGACGGCAACCCCGTTTCCATCCAACGTTCGTTATTTGAATCGCACCATGGCTTCCGATCTCTCGTCAAAAACGACACGCAAGCCAGTTTCGGGTCCGAAACAAGACAAACCGATCAAGCCAGTTTTGCCGGTCGACAAACGGGTTCAACAAGGCGGCTGGCTGTTCCTGGGCTCGCTGGTCATCTTCTTCATTTCCAGCATCATTCTCTACGCCTTGTACGCGTTTTCGCGCAAAGACGATCCACTGAGTGCCCAGCCGCTGCCCCAGTCCTTCCTGGTCAGCACCGTGTGCTTGCTGGCTATTAGCGGCCTGGTGCATTCTGCGACCCGTCAAATTCGGCGGGACCGTTTTCGCGCGACGGCGTGGCTGCTGGGTATCAGCACCTTTTCCGCGATCGTATTCACGGTCATTCAGTGTTTGGCCATGGGGAAACTGATGTTGGGACCGGCGTCGTTTCAAGGGCCCGGACGTGGCGTCGTGGGGATGGTCGTCGTTCTGGCCGTGCTTCACGCCCTTCATGTCCTCGGCGGGATTTTCGCCCTCGGCATCGTCTCCGCTCGCTCGGCGAAAGGGCTCTATGATCACGAACGTCATTGGCCAGTCGACTTCGCCGCCCACTACTGGCACTTCCTGGACGTCGTCTGGATTTGCATGATCGTGACCTTCTGGATGACGACCGGCGGATTCGGTTTTCTGTAAGGTTTCGGATTCGCAAGGATGTGGGACAAACATCAGGCTTCAGTTACATTTCCAAGCATGATGGAAAACGATCCGAACCACTCCGCACCGACCGTTCGTGTTACGCCGGGAGGCCCCGTCGTTGGCAAGATCCAACCACCGGGCAGTAAGAGCTTGACGAACCGAGCGTTACTCTGCGCCGCGTTTGCCCAGGGTGAATCCAATCTGACGGGTTGCCTTGCCAGCGAAGACACCGAAGTGATGATCGAGTCGCTTCGCCGCTGCGGCGTTGCCATCAACTCCTCCGGCGGGGGGCGAACGCTGTCGGTCTCGGGGATGAGCAATCGCCCTCACTTAGATCCGGCCACGACGGCCGACGAAAACCCTGTCGAACTGTTCATTGCCAATAGTGGAACGACCGTTCGGTTTCTGACTGCAGCTCTATCGGCCTATGGAGGAAACTATCGCCTCTCGGGTGTCGAGCGGATGCATGCCAGACCCATCCAAGACTTGGTCGGTGCCTTGCAGCCGGTTCAATTGGGAAATGTCCACGCCGAATCAACCGGAGGTTGTCCGCCGGTCGTCATTGAGTCCACCGGCTGGAGAGACTCGCCGATTCGAGTGGCCGGAAGAGTCAGCAGCCAGTATCTAAGCGGACTGATGATGGCGGCGCCACTCAGCCGTCGCGACGGCGCACCGGCATCCACAAAAATCCAAGTCGTCGGTGAATTGGTTTCACTGCCTTACGTCGAAATGACGGCTCGCGTGATGTCAGCCTTCGGAGCCAACGTTGACTTGATGCCGGCGACGGACGACCTGTCCCATATCGTAAACGTTCAGGGACGGTACGACGCGACGAACTATGTCGTCGAACCCGACGCATCTGCGGCAAGCTACTTTTGGGCCGCGGCAGCCATCACCGGAGGCGAGGTCACCGTCCAGGGACTGAACTTCGATGCCCTCCAGGGAGACGTTGATTTCTGTCGCGTGCTTGAACAGATGGGATGCCGAGTTCATGGCGACGCGAACAGCCTGACCGTTTCGGGACGCGCGGCACGCGGTGTCGATGTGGATATGAATGCCATCAGTGACACGGTTCAAACGCTGGCAGTGGTCGCATTGTTCGCAGAGGGCCCGACACGGGTTCGCGGTGTGGCGCACAACCGATTCAAAGAGACCGATCGGATTGGAGACCTCGCTTGCGAGCTCCGGAAAATGGGGGCGACGGTCGACGAGCACGAAGACGGCCTAACCATCGTGCCGCCCGGAAAAGGGCCCCAGCATGCAGTGCTTGACACCTACGGCGATCACCGGATGGCGATGAGCTTGTCGCTCGCCGGACTCGTCGCAAAAGGCATCGAGGTCGAGAATCCCGCGTGCACCGCGAAGACGTACCCGCAGTTTTTTGCCGACCTGGAACAGCTCTTGGGTCGCCCGCACGTTTGGGGCTGACCAAGCTTGCGCATCTTAACGCCGATTCAACGGCGACCTTTGTAGCGACTCTTCTTCGTCACGAAGGCCTCGAGCGAAGACTCCAGCTCGGTCAGCTGCTCGCCGAGCCACGTCTCCAACTCGCCACGGGTCGAATGGGTGGCCTCCGTCAGAGAGCTCCAATCGACAGAATCAATCTGCAGCGCGGCAACTTGATCGTTGGCCTCGGGCAATTGCGATTCGTTGGACGTCGACATGGGTAGACCCTCCTTCGGGTTGCTAAAAGAATCTCGGAACCAGGCATTAAAACGCCTCACAATCGGGACGTTTCCACGAGCTGCCAGGTTCGCTGTCCTGATCTAACCGCAAACACGGAGCAATCTCTATGCCAGCTTGGTGGAAAAGTCTGGCGGGCTTCCTCCAGTCACCTCCCCGACCCTGTGTTTCACGGGGATTTCCAATGAAAAAAAACCTTACCACTCCGAAAAATGGCGTAGCAGAAAGCCATCTGCCGCTTTTCCACCTCACTCGTGTTGCGAATCTGCCACATCGGTATGCATTTGCGACAGCAATTGCTCGTTCATGCGGCACTGATCTATTATACGCCAATAGTCGTCGACAAAGGAAAACAAAACCACTTTAGCAGCAAAAGATGGCGAACACACGCCGCCCCCGGGGTTGGGTCAGGTGACGATTGCGGATCAGTAAATCCCTTACTTGTCGTCTTTGCGGGCGGCTCGACGTTTTGCTTCAAGCAGTCTCTCGGTATAGCTCGGCGCGTTCTCGCCTTCCGATTCCGCGGGGGGTGTCGTGAAACTGACAGGCGTTTTTGAGGTGCCACCAAAATCGCCAGAATCCTCGGTGGC
>JBCBOO010000093.1:0-21579 GCA_039821235.1 Planctomycetota bacterium | reverse complement strand
CTGCTTCGGCGGGATGCTCGGATTCATGAATCGAAAGAATCGTCGCAGCTAGTCCGATCATTCCACCGGACCAAGTGAAAGCGGCGGTTTTCGTTCACTTTCACGACTCATAAGTTCGGCCCTCAGGAATGCATCAAGCGACTTGGCCCCTCGAAAACCATCGGGATTCATGCGCCTGACTTTTTCGATGCTGCGAATCGCAGCCTGCAGACGCGTGCTAGAAACCGTCTCACCTTCATTGAGTTGCTTGCCAACATAAACGCCAAGTTCGTAGTGAACGTTACTGACGGTGTCGGGTTGAAAGAGAGTGGAATTCTCCTCCATCAGCGCGATCCATTCACGGTTCAGTTGTTCCCCAAGTCGATAGCACTCCAAAAGGGATGAACGATCTTTGGTCTCGGTTGCGATTGCTAGTAGCGACGATAGGACCTGATCACAATCCTTCCAGACGTTCGGACGCTTGCGGTAGAACTCGCGCAGGTATCGACCGCTGTCCCAAAGTTCTTGGTAGATCCGTCGCGCATCTTCCAGTCGCCCCATGCCCCTGAAAACATCGGCTTGAAGATCCTGCACGTAGCGTTTGTCATCAATGTACTGCAGATTCTGGGTTCGGACCTCGTGGGGTGTGGCTTCAACGTTTTCTAGCCAAGCGGAGACGATGCGAACCTGATCCTCAAGAGACTGCTCAGTGACTTTTGCTGCGATAAAGTACGATTGATAGATGTACCAGGCGAGGTACCACGTTTGAAGCCGCGTGCAAGCATCGCGACGCAATTGATCGGCGTGGAAACGTCCTTTGTCGTTCGAACAGAGTTCGTAGACCTTAGCCCAACTGGCATCGGGATGCCGTACTTGAAAATCCATCCATGAAAGCTGAAGGATCCGGTCACTCGCCTTGGATTGACTTCGCGATTCAAGCGATCGAATCACCCTCTGAAACTCCTCCGCATGTTCGTTGAACCGATCTCGAAAGTCCGGGAAATACTCTGATTCGTTGTTGAATCCGTCCCAGAAGACTTCGAATACCAGTCGATAACTGCGGCAAATATCCGAGCAAGCCTCTGCAATTTGCGATTCGTCGCGCGCGAGCTTGCTGTTGGTGATCGCAATCTCACAGAGTTCCAAGCGAGAACGGTACTTCTCCACCTTCCGCTCGCCTTCCGGCTCATTGCGACGCACAATCCAATATCGGTGTCGATCTTCGAATCGTGTCGAGTCCTCGAGCCGAAGATCTTTGCAAAGCTGCCAGGCCTCTTTCTGCAAACGCACGGACTCGCGGTCGGGATCCGTAGTGCGTTGTGTTTCGTAGTACCTGGGTTCGCCGGGCAATCGCGGAAGTATTGAATCGAGTTGAGATCGTCTTTCTTGCTCTCGCTTCCGCTCAAACACCTCCTTTTCTTGCTGGGCCTGACTTACGTCTGCCGTCAGCGAATTGACTTGCGCAAACACAACGACACCGAGCAGCATCAACAGGCCAATGCCCACGGCCACCACTCTTCTCGGGTTCCTTTGAATTGGCCCGGCGACATACTTTCGTAATCTCTCGGCGACGCTACCGCAAACGCGATCCCCCCGTTTCCACGCCGTTAAGTCGTGCGACAGATCTTCAAGGGATTGATAACGATGCTCTGGGTAGTACGACAGACACTTTTCAACGATGAAATCGAGCGATGCATCGGAAAGGTGACGCGTGCGATCACCTGGCAGGGGCACTTTGCGGTGCGAGCTTCGTTGCCACTCGGCAATGGAACTCGTTTCACTGGTATCGTCCCCGGACTCATGATCGGGAGAAAACGGACGCAAGCCATAACATGAGAACTGGTAAAGAATCACTCCGATGGCATAGATATCCGCGCGGCGGTCGGCTGTTTTCGCGCTTAGCAATTGTTCCGGTGGTGCGTAGGGTGTTGTCCCCATGTGCCCAATGGTTGATGTCAGTTCGGCATCTTCCTCCAGCCCTTTCGCGAGTCCGAAGTCGCCTAAGATAAACTCGCCCGACTGGTCGACAAAAATATTCCGCGGCTTGATGTCACGATGAACTACTCCCCGGGCATGCGCCTCCGCGAGTCCAGCGATGAGTCTTGTGAGGCGTCCAACCGACTCGGCGAGCGTTTCGCGTGAGTTGATCGAACTATGAGCAAGTAGCTCGGACAAGTCACCGCCTGTCAGCAACGGCATCACGTAAAACGGAATTTGCTGAAACTGCTGGCTGTATTCCCCGGAATCCACGACGGGAACAATGTTCGGATGCGAAAGATCTTTCAGTAATGACACTTCTCGTCGAAACCGCTGCCGAGCTGCTTCCGAAAGCGTTTGAAATTGCCCAATGCGAAGTGTCTTCAGGGCAAAACGGCGCGTCGCCTCCGATTCCCGACTGGCCTCATACACCACGCCCATTCCACCTGCACCCAGCAATCGGTGGATGTGGTACCCGGGTATGGATGGGAATTCGAGGTCGACGTTTTCTTCGCTGCTTGCGTGTCCAAAGTCGACTGGCATGTCGTCCAGGCTAAATCCAGAATCGCCTTCCGAGGAATTTTCCATTGCCTAAGACTCTCCTGCTTCCTTCCGCCGCTGAAGTTCTTTGCCGACGAAGGGTGCCAGCCCAAGTTCGCTGGCCGCTTGGCCGACGGCGGAAATCGAAGCGTCGCCAATCCTGGTTCCGATCTCCAAGATCATCTTGGTGGCAAAGGCAGACTTTGCCCGAGACATCCGCTGCTTGGCGGTATCTCGACTGATCGTTTCGCCAAAAGACTCCTTAACAAACTCGATCACCGCGGAAACGGGAACTCGTCGACTCGCAGAATTGGACTCGGGATCCGTCAATTGTTGCTGATAGGAAATCGCGAATCGTAACAGAGAATGAAATTGATTCTTCCCAGCTCGCTCTTCGTCCAGCATGTCGGCTTCAACGAGTTGGCGAATGTGCTCCCCTTCCACCTCATCGAATGCCTTCATCGCTACGTCGACCGGCTGCTCCACAGCGGGGTCCGCCTCATTTTGCAAGAGCTCTTCTGTTCCTGCGGCAACCAGACCTGCGTTCTTGGCTGCTTGACGTCGAACTTGATTTCGAAGAGATGTCTTTAAGTAGTCGCGAAAACGTCCCCGTTCCGGATTGAAATTGTCAAACGCACCCGAGAGAAACTTGACAGCGAACTCTTGAAACTGTTCGTCTGCTTCGTTGGAATCACGGCAGAGACAAGAAAAGAACTTGCGAATGGGAGTTTGGTAGACATCGAAGAAACTCGCCGGGTCACGCAAGATATCGGGGCGTGTCAGAATCCGACTGAGATGGGAAAACTTGGAGGGGTCCTGCATCGGTGAAGGGAGACCCGGTGAAAAGTGATTCGAGAAGAGGAAAACGATGACGGAGGATCGACGCCCCGTTTTAGCCGCACCAAATTATCCGTTCAACAGCAGACGTTTGCCAACCGGCAAAAAAGAAAACGCCTCGCATGTGAACACGCGAGGCGTTTTGAGGATGGTCAGGAACCGTGGTTTGATCAATTGCCACAACCGCAGCTGCAAGGCACACTCTTTTCGACGGGTTTCATCACGGTGCATGGAACGAGTTTCTCGACCGTGTAGGGCACCTTCACCGTGCAAGTCCGCTGCTCTTCCACCTGGACGGTTTCCGGAATGAACGCTGTGACCATCTTTGTTTTCTTGCGGTACTCGAGTGTCTTGTACGGATGCTTGATCGTCTTCTTCTCGGTCTTGGTAAAGTACTCTTTGACTTTCCGCGTCTTCTTGATGGGCACCATGATGTCGACTTCGCACTCGTAGGGCTCCTCGACACAGACTTCCTTCATCACTGTCACTTCTTTGGCGACTTCGACAGGATTGCGGCACCAGACCTTTTTCTCAGTGCACAGGCAACCGCCACAGCCATCCGTGGTGACCATCTTTGTTTCGTAATGGCCCTGATCTTCGATGCAGGTCTTGATCTCGGTCACGGGGACACATTCCGTTCGCTTGCGAACCCGTGTCACGGTGTCTTTTCCTGGCACCGTGATGGTGTATTCCTGATCGACCCAGCGGAATTTTGGAGTTTTGACTTCGATCACTTGCTCATCCACTTTCTCAACACAAACCAATGCGTTGTATTCGTAAGGGACCTCTTTCTCCACGGTGATCGTCTTGGGAACCAGCACGGTCTCCACTCGTTGCTCGTCACGGTAGCACGTCTCGGTGACGGTTTTCATCACCGTGCACGCTTCCATTACCGTCTCAACGCACAGTCCGGATCCGCCGCAGGACTGACAATCATCGCAAGCACTCGCCGCCACCGCAAACCAGCTGGTGGCGATTACCAATCCGATAGCTTTCCCGAAAAACATCGTAGCTCTTCCCCGTGTCATCAATAGAAATTTGACGTTTCGTGATTCGATCTCCCGACGCATTATCAGGAATCGTCGAACACTAGGTCGCTTGCGAGGTGCGTCAAACTCCGATGTTGACTTTTTGCAACATCAGTGCAATTTCGATGACCTAAAACAACAACGCATCGGTCAACCACTCGTCATCGTCCGAATCATCCGCAAATGCGTTGTCAACGAACTCTCCCCAAACCTGCTCGCCTTCTCCCGAGGACGATTGATTTCGAGCCAGGAAATTGATCACGATCAACGCGTCGAGCGGTTCCACCGTCCCGTTACCGTTGACGTCTTTGAGTCCGTCAATTTCGAACCCGGTTTGCTCGCCACTCGATCGGGGCATTCGACTGAGATAGTTGATCACCATCAGTGCATCGAGCGATGTCACAGCTCCGCTGCGGTTGACATCAAGCCGGTTGACCCGAGGCACACCGCCACCGCCTTGGTTGCCGGAGGGTGCAACTGACGGCAACTGGCTCGGCTCCGTGACGCTGACGAGTGGTTGGGGAGCTTGGTTTAACGTTTCAAAATCATCAATCGCGACTTGAGCCTCTTCGGCACTGATGAAGATCCCACGTAACCAAGTCAGTACGTCCTTGATGCCGCCGCCGTCGACCACGGTCTCACAATTGCGAATTTGATCGAGCCCGACCTGAAGACAGACGTCACCCGGTGACAGGTTGTCCTGCGAACCGCCGTTGAGGACTTCATTGTCGACGAGCAGGTCCTCGTTACTACCGATCGTCCGGTCGGTCAGGATGACGTCGTTCCCATCGCCGCCGAAGAGCCTGTCTCGACCGGGTCCTCCTGTCAGCAAATCGGTTCCAGAGCCGCCAAGAATATCGTCGTTTCCGTCCTCACCATTGAGCGCCGTTCGAGCGCCGGTTTGAACGGAAATCTGATCGGAACCGACACCGCCATCGACGCGAATCTCTTCGACACCCGCAACTTCAAATGGCTCCAGGTCCCCGCCCAACTCACCGACGGTCACCAGGTCGTCTTGGTCCGTACCGATTAGCTCGAACTGGTCATCGCCATCGCCACCGTCAAATCCGACCAACTGCCCCGTCGAACCGATGCCGAAGGCGACATCCGAAGACACGGTGAAAAAGTCCGCCACTTGGCTGCCGACGATTTCGGTGTTTTCGATTCCCACCGATTCAAAGACCTCATTTCCAGTGTCACTGCGGTTTGCAGGATCCGAGGCAGGCGTCGTCGTCGCCAAAACGGCTTGTGATGAAGCCGTAATTGCCAGACGTAGGTCCAGCGGATTCGTACTGTTTGCCACATCGACGAAGACCTGATCCCCTGTTGCGACGTTGTCGACAGAACCCTGATTCGCAACATCATCTGAGATGACATCGACTCCTTCGACCACGGAGTTGGAACCCAGATCGTTGCCTCCACCGTCAAGCAAGAGTTGACGTGTACTCGCAAGGACCTCGGAACCCGACGGGTCGTGGTTAAGATTCACCAGGTTCCCGGACGCGTCCGCCTGTTGACTTGTCAAACGAAAGGTATCGTCGTTGTCTTCTCCCTGAAGATCGACGACGGTTCGCAAGAAAACCTCATTGACTTGAAACTCGTCGGCACCTGAACCAGCACGTAAATCAAGCACGGCGTTACCGGTTCGATTCGGTGGCGCTGTTTCCTCTTCCAACGTGATTGTGTCGCTTCCACCTTGAGTCAGAGCACGAACCCCTGCTCGGTCGCCAACCGATTGCACGGACAAGGTGTCGCTTTCGTCACCCGAATCAATGACGGTCGCACTGGCAATCCCGGTCGACACCAACGTCACCGTGTCACTATCGGTGCCCGTGAACACACGACTGATCGAATCAGCGCCGGTGTTTGAAAGCAAGACGCTGTCATCGCCCGCAAAGGTGTCGAGTCGCAAAGCCGTCGCGACCGCCGTCGAGTCCACGGCCACATCGCTTGCTCCCTGTCCGGCTTCCACATTCAGGCTTTCAATTAGCTCATAGACAATCTGTCCGCCACCGGATCGCTGGAGGCTGGTAGCGTTGATCGAGTAACTGTGTGCGGCGACGCTGGATTCGTCCGACGTGTTTAATGTGTCACCCGTCTCCACGTCTTGCGAAACGATTTGTTCGCCGCCGAGGGTCTCACGTGCACGGATGACTTCGGAGTCATTTCCGGGAATCTGAGCTCCACCTCGAATGCAAAGATCCCCTACGAGCCCGTCGAGATTTCCGGAGGGATTGTTTGCCGCGTCAAACCGATTTCCCGAAGCATCCGAGGAGACATTGAAAGTATCGTTACCTTCGCCTCCTCCAATATCTGCTGCCGCACCAGATGTAATCGATCGAACATTCGCAATGTCGTTTCCCAGCCCCATTTCAGCTAGAACGACGCTGCCAAGCCCGGTGGAGAAAAGGCCAAGCACGTCGATGTCTTCGCCCGCGTCGATCGAAACACCACTGCCATCTCCCGTCGAGACAAGGTTGATATCGTCGTTCCCACGACTTGTCTCAACACGTGTCATGCTAGCTTCACCCGTCGATTGAATGGAGACAACATCCTCTTGGTCCCCCGTTCCAATCAAGACGCTACTCGTCAAGCCCGTCGATGTCACATCAACGGTATCCGCACCTTCGCCAGTACTGATGGTTGTGCGTGTACTGTCAGCGGTATTGGTGACCGTCAACTGGTCATCGCCACTGCCGGTTTCGATTGAAAGCAATTCAATCGTTTCGTAGATCACACTGCCGGCGAGGCCATCGCGTTCGAAGAGGTTCGAATCGAGGGAATACAGGTGCCCCGCATTACTCGAGGCGTCGTTGATGTTCAGAGAATCGAAAGTCGAATACGACACGGTGACCGTATTCCCTTTTACCGTAACGCTGTCCGAGTCCATCGGTGCAGAGTCGTTACTTTCACCAAAGACACAAAGGTCACCGAGGAGACCATCCAAGTTGCCTGGAGTGGTGTTGTTCGGCTGTGAGCGATCTCCATCTGCGAGCGATGAAACGTTGAACGTATCCAGACCGTCACCGCCGAAAAGATCCGTGACACTGTCGGTTTCGGTACTGCGTACATTTGCAATGTCGTCGCCGGTACCGAGGAGGATGCTGACAACACTCTGCCCACCATTCCCAATGAGAGTGACCAGGTCGTCATCATCGCCTGCATCAACGGCAAGTCCGCTCAGCACTCCGGTTGATTCAATCGTGACATCGTCTTCACCACTGCCCAAGGAAACACGAGTCACACTGCCGTCGTCGGTACCCGGAATGGCACCTTCACCGGTATCACTGATGGTGAGCGCGTCATCACCAAGACCGGTATTGAGGATCAGAATGCTCTCGACGCCCGTGTCTTCAATAACAACCGTGTCATTTCCGTCGAGCGTATCCACTGTTGTCCGTACGTTATCCGCCGTGGAAGTGATGGTCACCGCATTCGCACCGGTACCCGTCTCAACAGTCAGTGTTTCAATGGTTTCGTATGCGATTGTTCCGGTGAGGCCATCACGCGACAACACGCTCGCGCTCAACGAGAACGCGGTCGAGCCTGAGTTGCCTTCATCGCTGATGTTGAGCTGGTCACCGAGATCGTAGCTCTGAGAGATCGTCCTTCCCTTGGCTTCGACGCTCTCTGAAGCACCCGCCACTGGTCCAGGTAACTCGCCAAAGACACAGATTTCACCCAGCAGATTGTCCAAAACGCCACCGAGCGCGGGGTTGGGATCCATACGGTCACCGGAGGCATCGGAAGAGACATTGAACGTGTCCGTACCGTCACCGCCAAACAAGTCCGTCGCGCTATCGAGGCCGGTACCACGCACATTGGCGACGTCATTCCCAAGACCGAGTTCGACCGTTACAGCGCTTTGAGCACCGGTTCCCCCGATCGTGACGACATCAACGCCAGCCTCGGTCTCGACTGCCAATCCACTCAGAACACCCGTCCCCGAAACAGTGACATCATCGTCATCGTCCCCCGTGAGAATGCGTGTCACACTTCCCTGGTCCGTGCCGGGGACTTCACCTGCTCCCGTACCGTTGACGGTCACGGAATCACTTCCAATCCCGGTTCGTACGGACAGAAAACTCTCGGTGCCGGTGTTTTCGATCATGACGGTATCATTTCCATCGAGAGTATCGATGAACGTCCGTGTGCGATCGGCGGTCGAGTCAACCGTTAAGGTGTCGAAGCCCCCACCTGACTCAAATGTCAACGTCTCGATGGTTGCGTACGTAAGAACACCGGTGAGATTCAGACGTGAGAGCGAGTCACTGTCGAGTGAGTAGGTCTGATCAGAAACGCTGTTCTCGTCGCTGACGTGCAGCGAATCCCCCAGATCGAATGACTGCGTGACCATGATGCCTTTGGCGGTCACAGTCTCTGAGAAGGCTCCCGGGGTAGACCCGGGGGCTTCGCCGAACACACAAACATCCCCGAGTAATCCGTCGAGATCACCACTCAGCGGCGTGTCGGGCGCTCCTCGAGTGCCGGTGGCATCCGAAGAAATGTTGAAGGTGTCGATTCCTTCACCGCCGAAAAGATCCGTCACGCTGTCGGTCGCGGTGGCTTGAACGTTCACGATGTCGGATTCGGAGCCCATCTCAGCTCGAACCACACTTCGGTCACCATTGCCCAATAGGTTGAGCACGTCGACGCCACTGCCCGACTCGATCGCCACTCCACTGCCGATCCCCGTGGACGCAAGGTTGATATCGTCGTCACCGGCACCGGTGATCACACGCGTCACACTTCCATCGTCGGTCGCCGGAACGACGCCCGCCCCGGTATTGCTGACATCAACCAAGTCGTCGTCTTCACCAGTATCAATCGTGAGGACACTCGCAACCCCAGAGGTCGTGACCGTGACCGAGTCGTTGCCGGCAAAGGTACGTACCGTGGTTTGAGTCTCGTCGGCCGTGCTGTTGATCAAGACCTCATCGACGAAATCACCCGTCTCAAGCAGCAGTGTCTCCGTCGTTTCAAACGTGATCGTCCCACTCAACCCGGTTCGGGAAAGCGAGCCTGGATCGAGGGTGTAAGTGTGACCGACGAGGCTGCCTCGATCACTGACGTTTAAGACGTCACCCGCTACATAACTCTGGGTCACGGTTCGTGTTTTCGCGGTAACGGACTGAGAAATCCCAGCCTCGACCCCGGGGGCTTCTCCATACACGCAAATCTCGCCCAAGAGCCCGTCTAGCACGCCATTCATGGGGCTACTGGGAACGGCACGTGTTCCAGCCGCATCGGAAGAAACGTTGAAGGTGTCGGTGGAATCACCTCCGAACAAATCGGTCAGACTTTGGTCTCCGGTTCGACGAACATTGACAATGTCCGCTCCGTCACCAAGCTCCGCCCTCACCAGGGCTTGCAGTCCGGTGTCCGCGATCGTGAGCAAATCGGAGTCGTCACCACCGGCTACCGTCAAGCCACTCAGAATGCCCGTTGCGAGAATTGTGATGTCATCCTCACCCTCTCCCGCCAGCACGCTTGTAATGCTTCCGTCATCGGTGCCAGGAATGACTCCGGCACCCGTATTCGAAATTTCAATGGTGTCAGCGGAAGCGCCAGCATCAATCGTCAAGAGACTAGCGGTACCCGTATCCGCGACCCTGATCGTGTCCTCGCCCGCTTCTGAACGAACGGTGGTCTGGCTAAATTCTGGCGTGTCCGTGATCTCAACGGTGTCGTTTCCAGATCCGCCCTGAAGCAAGATGGATTCGATGCCGAAGTAGGTAATCGATGCGGTGAGAGAAGCACGTGCAAACGTTGTGTCGGTGAGCGTGTAGGTTTCGCCAACCACATTCGACTGCTCGTTCAAATTCAGCGTGTCCCCAACGATCACGCTTTGAGCGACGCCTTCGGTCTTTACCAGAACCGTCGAGTTGATGGTCGGGGCAATTTCGTTCGCGTTGCCATTGAGATTGATCGTCCCCTCCAAGCCGTCGAGCGAGTCGACACCAAGATTGATGACGTCATTTCCGTCGCCACCGGCGAGGTTGGCTGTGACAGTGGCGGCCAACGCATTGAGCGTGATCGTGTCATCCGCTTCGTTGCCATTGACGTCAAGCTGTGCAAAAACGGCGAGCGGATCGAGCGCTTCGACGACGATGGTGTCTTCACCCGAGCCGGCATTGACTGTCAGCGAACCGGTCGGGCTGAGGAACGCAACGGATTCTCCAAGCGTCGAGTCGATGAACTGGAGATTGTCATCGACCATGACGTCGTTGTCGCGCAGGACAATGGACTCCGAACCACCGTTGAACTGGAAGACTCGATTGACGGCATCGAGATTGTCAATGATCGGCTCCAGCCCGTCGTACGAAATCGCTTCCGTTTGACCGCTCAGCTCAATGGAAATCGAACCGGAGGCTGCACTGTCAAATTCATGGACGACCGTATCGGCCGAGCCGCCGACCAGTCTCAACAAATCCCCCGAACTCGGCGGCCCGGGCAGCCCACCATCAAAATCGATGGGAACTCCGAAAGGTCCACCGGCGAAGTCAATGGTCAGTGAGTCTGCGTCATCGCCTCCCAACACATCAATTCGAGCAATCGGGGCCAGTGGGACGCGACTCAACAGCACATCATCGGCCGTGTTGACGACCCTCACATCACCTGATTCGACCCGGATCGTGTAGGCGTCGTCGGCCAAGTCGGACTCAGGTGAAT
The DNA here is from genome assembly GCA_039821235.1 of Planctomycetota bacterium. Lineage (GTDB taxonomy): Bacteria > Planctomycetota > Planctomycetia > Pirellulales > Pirellulaceae > Stieleria. The sequence goes on along the minus strand of JBCBOO010000093.1, from coordinate 10,546 downwards.
AGACAAACCGATCTGAGATATCGACCGATGCAGCGGAGGTCGACTCAAGGCCTCCGGCGTCGGTCACTGTCAAATCAATCGACTGCGAACCGATTTGCATCAAGTCGATCACGGTCAACCAAGGCACCGTTGTGATAGCATCTCCCGTGACAACATCGTCCGTACCATCGCCATTCAAGTCCCAACCGAATGTCAACACGTCACCAGCATCAGGATCGCTGGATTGACTTGCATCCAGAACCAAGGCGACGCCCGCGTCAATCGCATACGGCCCACCCGCCGCCGCAGTCGGTGGCTCATTGATGTCGTCCACCGTGACGGACAGCATCAACAAATCGCTCGCCATCGATGAGTCGGTGACTTGGACATCGACTTGATACACGTTGTCGACGTCCAAGTCGCCCGGCATCTCAAAGTCAGGCGCGGCAACAAAATCAAGTTGCCCCGTGCTCATATCAATCTGGAAGAACGACGCATCATCCCCGCCAACGATGGAGTACGTCAGCCCCGACATTTCTGCGTCGTCATCATCGGTTGCCTCAAGATCGACGACGGACAGATCATTCTCGGGCGTCGATACTGCAGCAGTGGTTACAAATTGCGGGGCCAGATTTGTATCCGTGGTGTCGATTTCAATGGTCCACGTTCCGGCCGGAATGACATCGGTTGCGTCGATGATGACTTCGGCAAGAAATTCATTGACGAACTGCGCGTTTAAAACGGGAAGCGTCGGATTGAGACCTGAGAAACTACCGGCGGCGACGTTCTCACTTCCTGAGACGGAATGTTCAAAGAGAGGCGTTCCGTTGAATCGCACGTCTTGATCGGGATCCGTCGCCTCATTGGCGTCGGTGTAAGCGAGGCGGATGTCGGTGACGGATGTTCCGGGTGCCAAGTCCAACTGAAAACTGTCCGTCAGGTCGCCGGGAGACTCGATGGTTCCCGTCCAGACATTGGTCCCGGTCGAATCCAACGTGAAGACGGCGGCCGAGGGAGTATCACCCAGATCGCCGCTGATCGTCTCATCGAACGCCACGACCGCAAGCAGGCGTCGCGGTTCCAGAGACTCTGCCAAGCCCTTTCTGCGATGACTCCTTCGTGCCCGCTCCTGACGACGGCGTCGCGTGCGGAGCTTTTGAATCAGTCGTTGAGGCAACAGTTGCTGGGACCAGTAATGGGGCATTTTTCGGTCAGAGCGATCGTGTGAGGTGAGTCTTGACGGATTAGCGAATCGCTGAAAGGCCGTACAATTTCGGAGAAACGGACAACATCTTCCCCTATCGGTCGATGCAACCCGCCCCCCGAGTAAAGTTGCCCTGCCCTGAAAAACAAGCCAACACCGACAAAACACCCAGTTTGCTCACCTAACCAAGCAAAAAACCTCAACAAAACCGTCCGCCGGGGCCCAAATCGGCAACTTCGAGGCCTACCGGGATCAAAGCGGTTGAAACAGGTTCCGAAGCTGGTATCAAAAGGTTCGACAAACGGAGTGCCTCGCCCAATTGAATCGACCACGATGAGCAAACCACCGCCGATCGAGTTCCAGCCGGGAATGGAAGTTGTTCCTGGCTACACGCTGATGACTCCGCTGGGCAGCGGAATGGCAGGCGATGTCTGGCAGGCGCAGGCTGCCGGCGGGATCCGCGTCGCTTTGAAAGTCGTCCGGTCACTGTCGGACGTGGGGGGGCGAAAGGAATTGAAGGCTCTGAAGACCATTCGTGACGTCCACCATCCCAATCTTTGCCCACTGTTTGGGTTCTGGACCAAAGACGCGGATGGGCGAGTCCTCGCCGACGGCGAGACCGAAGAGCTGACGCTCGATTCGTCGCACATGGGACAGTTGCCTCCTGACATGCATCCCAAGATGACCGACTCGGGAGCTCTCGATGGCACCATGGCAGTTGGCGGCCTCGAAGACTTTGCTCCGCCTTCGCAGCAAAACCCCGCGTCGCACAACGAGCCTGTAAAGTCAAAGGTAAAAGCAGAGCAGTTAATTGTTGTGATGGGCTTGGGCGATTGCACGCTCTTCGACCGACTGAAGTTCATCCGTCAAGAAGCGGGTCTTGCCTACGACGACATTCACACACCCTGCGGTCTCGATGCTGCCGAGACGATTCGTTATCTCCGAGCGTCCGCCAGCGCGATTGACTTGCTGAATCTGGAACACGACGTCTATCACTTCGATATCAAGCCTCAGAATATCCTGCTCGTCGGCGGCGAAGCTCAGGTCTGTGACTTTGGACTGGCAAAGAAGATCGAAGCGGACATGCGTGAGACGCAGCAAACGATGGCAACGCCCGCCTACGCGTCGCCGGAGATCTTGGAAGGGCAACTCCTCAAACGGGCCGCCGGCGAGACACTGTACGTGGATCAGTACTCGCTCGCCGTCACCTATTTCGAACTGCGCACCGGCCTGCTTCCCTTTGATGTCACCACCCATGCCAGCATGTTGGTGGCAAAGTCGACGGGCAAGCTCAACCTGGAGGCATTGCCTCCGGCAGAACGAAAGGTCCTGACCAAAGCGATGCGGCGCAAGCCCACCGAACGCTATCGCTCCTGCACCGAGTTTATTGATGCCTTGGCCGTCGCCGCGGGCGTCGACAAAGCAGGCGGGATTACCATGGGGCGATTGATCGCGTCGGCCGCCGTGCTGGTTTGCCTGACGGGCGTTGGATTGGCGGGATGGAAATACACCAACCCGGAACATTTTGACTCCATCTTTTCGCGCAGCCAAGCGCGTGCGGCAGATCAGCTCGCGATGGTGAAGGAATCGTTTGAGGCCAATCAATCACGCTCCTTTGACGACTCGGCTTATGGCCTTATCGATGTGGCAAACAAGTCCGCCGAAATCGCCCGTTCGTCGGGTGAGAAAGGTCGAAAGGAAGCTCTTGCCGTTTATCGAAACGTGATGGACCGTCTCTGCGAAGCGATGCATCAGGCGCTCGCCGAGTCAGAGTCGAGTGTGCCGCTCACCGACGATCGTGGTAAAAAATTTCGTCTCGCTGTTTCACTGCTTGATCCCAACGGGATGGAAGCCCCGGAAGAAACGGACCGGCAACACGTTCTGGAGGGGCATCGATTGCTTTTGAGCAGCGAGGATCCGTCCCAACAGCGGGCCGCACGGAGCCATCAATTGCTTCATGACACGGCGCGGGTGCGTTTTGATCTGTTGCGGCAAAAAATGACTCCAACGGAGACTCTGGACCGGATCCGAAACGCCTGTTCGAGAACGGACGCCGAGCTATCCCTGGCAACTTCCAAGGGAGTCGATGCCGCAACGATCGCGACGCTCCCGCTGTTGTCGGCAACACAGAACAACGCCGACCAGTGGACGAGCCAGGATTGGCTCGATCCGGCACGTCTGGAAGATGTCATCCGGGCGGAGAAGTTTCAGTCGAAAGCCACCAACAATGAGGCTCCATCCATCCGGTCTCGCTGGCTGGGAGTCCGCGAGGCTTTCCTGGTCTCGCTCTCGCCCGTAATCACGGGGAATGATCGCAGTCAACTGCCAAGCGACGTCGAACAACGGTTGTTGATGACATTCCCCGACTTGGAACTTGAGGCAAAACTCGCGGATCTACGAATCGCGATTCGCGACTCCCAGTGGAACAACGCAACCGAATTGATTGCAGAGCTGACGCCCATCGTTCGCGACACCGACGGAAAACGAGCCCTCAAATTGATGGCAGGAATGCTCGATCGACGGCAACGCGAGAATGCCGTGACCGCTCTTCGCGAGTCTCTTGCGGGCGAAGGAATCAACCGGGCAGAAGCAGCAAAACTGCGGCTGTCCGAACCCATCGAAGGCTACCTCGCATTCTTGGGACAACGACTGCTCGATCAAGACGTCGTCACGCCGGCGGCATTTCATTTGCAGTTCGAAGATGCCGATTGGGTTTCGTCGGAGACGGCAACGGATTTACCCGACGTCTACTTGGAGGCATCCGTTGTCTCTCGGCTTCGGTCGATGGGTTCAGATCAAGGAAGTGATCTGACGGGTGACTTCGATCGATGGATCCAAATCGCAGAACGCATCAAGCAAACGGACAGCTCGGCAGCTTTGATTGCAGCGATGGAAATGGAACGACACTTGGTTGACGCTTCGGATCCAGAATCGTTGCCCGAAATGAGTGGGCGTCCCGAGATTCTCAATCAAGTCTCGCCGGCGTACTCGGCATTCTTACGCGTTTGTTCGCAAGCAGCCCGACAGGAAGAACTTGGAGATGATCGAGAGACACTGACCAGCCTTCCCGCATCCGCACTCCGTTCGCTCGGCCGTTCGAGGCTCCGCGCCGGATGCAGTTTGTTCGCCTTGGCCGCCTCACAGGTCTCGCAGATCGACGAAGACAGCATCACCGATCGGCGATATTCCACCGGAGGACCGATGAACGCGTTGGAGTATCTATCGGCTGGTAAATTTCTCGCCGAGCACCTCGACGACGGCCCGACCGATCGCCTCGCTGCCGAGTTGCTGATCTTGTCCGCGTTCACGAAGCAATCCTTCGGCACCGCCCAACTAGATTGGCGGCAGCGTTTCTCGACAACGACTCAACTGGAATCCGCGTCCAACCAACTTTTGCTCGCACTTCACCAATCCGGCATCCGCTCGATTGATGATGGTAACGCGACTGCAAACCAAATATGGAATGCCTGCGTTCAGCCGACAGGCGTCTTGGTCAAACGGTTCGGCATCGATCGATTCGGCGTTCAAACGGGTGACTCGGCTGAGAAGCGTGTCCTTCTCCAAGAAGTTTTTCTTCCCACCGTTCGAGCGGCGATCGATTTGTTGGTTCAACAGAAGGACAGCGATGTTTTCCCAACGAAGTTCGCTCCATTGTTGAAAGAACGTTCGGGTGAGTTACTCGATTTCGCGGAACTTGCGTTTCGTATTTACTCCGATCCCTTGGTCAAGCAGCAATACGAAAGCGATTCGGACTGGCGACGTGAACGAATCCTACTCGCCATTTCTGCAGCCGCAACGAGAGAAGCGTCAGACCGACGAGCGGACATGCTTTGGCATGTCGTTGATGCTGCCGTCAATCTTCTAACGCTCGAAGGCGATGACCTGTTGAGTCTGGCCGATCGAATCGAACGATTGGGTGCGAACTCGGCACCACTGAACTACTTGCGTGGCGTCGGACACTACCGGCTCTCCGAAAAACAAAGTGTTCGCGAGGAAAAGCGTCAGCTGGTTCGAAAAGCATTCGAAGACATGATGCGTTCGCTCGAATCGCTTAACCAAGACGCGGGCAAATCGGAGCTCGCACAGAAACACCAGTACGAGGTCTTGGCAAGATCAACCGACATTGCCGTGCAATTGGCGTTCTTGACGGATGACATCGATCGCAAACTCGAGTTGCTGTTACCCGCGAGCGAGCGAGGCCAACGAGCCTTGGACCTTTATCGAGACTCTTGGAACGAAACCGTGAACACCGTGGTGCAGGATGCACGAATCTCGCTTGCCAACGCGTACGAGGACATCGCGTTCTACTGCTCGCAGGGTGATGAGCCGGAGATTCGGAAGCGCAGGGTGGAGAGTTTTAAAAAAGCCATCTCGCTTTTTTCCGAAGTCTTTAGTCGCAGCGAAGAGTCCAAGTCTAGATATTCATTGGGACGCGCTCAGTTTCGTTATGCTCTGAGCTTGCCCGCCGCTGAGAAAGAGAGCGTATTGGAGGACGCCAGACGATCCCTTGGAAAGCCACCGGCCATTTCAACGGGCGACGAAATTTCAACGGAACAACTGGCGGACAACGCCCAATGGTACGTTTGGAAACTGCAGGTCGAAGACGCACTAAAGAACTCGGCCGATGGCAGAGGTTTGGCCGACGCCGCGTTTCAATACGTCACAAATGAACGTGTTTCAATCGAGTACAGGAACTTGATCGCGATTGAATGTGCAACCGCCTACGGCAAGACGAAAGCATGGAAGCAAGCGATTCAGTCGTTATTGGTGCTTGAGGAGAAGGGGCCTTTCGACTCCGTAGTCAAGCGGATGGGGATGGTCAGCGACTTTGCCACTTTCTACGTAAAGCCCGTCGATAACAATTCCTTGAAGAGACTCAGTCGAATTGTTGCCGGTTTGGAGCTACCGAAGTCTTCGAAGACAAATGAGGAGACGACCTACCAACTTGCAAAACTAGCGATGCTAGCATCGTCAGAACAAGTGAATGAAACCGTTGGCCAAAGGGACATGCGCTGGACGAAACTGCTTTTGGTGGATCTGTCGGCTCTCATCAGGAAGTTTGAGGCCTACGCAAAGTCGGGCTCGAACAAGAAATACATGGCCCTCGCCACTGTTTTAGCCAGGGGTGACTCGGCTGCGATGAACCGTAATCCTGATGCGATGATGGCCTACGCCGTTGAGCTAGCAGAGCTCATTCGCCCCGAAGATAGCTACCGAGGACTCATTCCTCAGTTTGGGATGCTGTCCGTGTACACCGCAATGATTCCTTGGATGGAGGCACGACTGCAAGGAACGGAAGCGACCCGTAAGGCAGATTCGGCCTTGCGAAAGGCGCTTCGCAATCGAAAAACGGATGATCTGATCGTCGTACTGGAACGGTTGTCCGCGTCTCGACCCAGTCAAAGAACTTCAATCGAACTGCTTGTGGAGACTCTTCGGGAGTTCGAGTAGGTCTCCGTTGGGACGCCATGCTGTGAACCTGGTGGGCTGGGTGAACTAGGCAAATTCGACCGAATTCAGGACCATTCCCTCCAGTCAGTGGAGGGGGATTGTCGATGAAACCGACTGTAGCTGGCTCTCGGTAGGCGGACATGGACGGACGCTTACAACGGGAACTCGCAGTCGGACCGATGAATGTCGACAGGATTTGACATGATCAGCGCATGGCACGGACGCCGCATTTCGATCGTGATGATGGCCGCAATTCTCTGCTCGGGACTAACCCGGGCGGAAGAACCGGCATTCCGTATGCTCGAATACGCAGAAGCCCTCGAGTACGGTCTTGTACAACCCGTGCAGTTCGAGCCGGAAAATATCTTTGCTCCGACCGCACAAGAGCCGCTCGGCAATCAGGGAATTCAGCCGCTCGACGTTCAGAACACCGCTGACTTTGCGCCCGAAACCCTGAGTCTTCCTGGAGAGTTTCAGATCAGCGACTGGAGCTTGATCAGCCAACCATCGTTGAGCACCGATACAAGTTCGCCGCTTGAGTCGGCGTCCTTCTTGGAAGAATTGGAACAGGTTCAAGGAACAAGCGAGGTTTCGCTGACCGAGGCTCCTGCGGTCGACATCGTGACGCCGGGTGCATTCAACCTGACGACGCCACCGGATGTGACGGAAACGCTGACAACCACCACGACCACGCAAACCGTTCGGGCACGCCGACGAAGTTCGGTCGGTTTCGACTTGCGAGTTCGCGGCTTCTACACGGGCCAAATTTATGCCATGCACGACACGTCGTACCAATTCCCGGTCCGAAGTGATTTGGATGGTGTATTCTCCAAGATCGACTCGGCTCTGATTGGCAACGTCCAAATCATTAGCGGTCCTTACTCCGTGAAGTATGGAAGTGGCTTTTCATTTTTGAACGTCGATACCATCCCGACGCCCCGATACGAGTGCGGCTGGGAAAACCACTTAAGAATGGCGACGAATGTGCGCACCAATGGTGGCCAGACCTACAACACCGCGACGCTCTATGGTGGCGGCGAATCGGTCGGTTACTTTGCAAACGTGGGATACCGCAAGGGTTCTGACTACGCGGCCGGTGACGGACTGCTGGTGCCCAGTAGCTATGACACGTTCAACCTGTTTACCGGTTTGGGTTGGGACATCGACCGAAATACACGTAGTGAACTGCGATACACGCGCATCAATCAAGCCGAAACCGAGTACGCGGGTCAATTCTTTGACGTCGATGACTTGGATAGCGACGGCATCACGCACAGCTTGATTCATCGTAACGAACGAACGGGTTTCGCCTATCGGGTGGACAGTTGGGCCAACTACACGGAGTTCGACGGTGATACGTCGGCGGCGAGCAAGCGTCGATCCGACTTTGCGGTTTTGCAGCGAGTCGACCAGTCGATTTTGCTAACGAACTCTCCGAACACGAACCTGGCTGCGGACAGCTCGCTCATTCCGGGGCAGTTCTTCGGTGGCGTCACGGGCGACCTGTGGAGTGCTGGTACGCGTGCCGGCATCACCAAGGAAATCGACCGCGATCGAAGCGTCGGTTTTGGAGCCGACTTTCGTTACGTGCGACAAGAAATTGACGAAGTGATCGACGTCAACGGATTTACGTCCAACGGAACGGACGGACTTGGAGCCTTCGACGGTGGAGTGCCAACCGCGGAAGTATTCGAGCCCGGCCTTTATGCCGAGTATTCGTTTGCACCACGCGACTACCTGCAAACGGCGGCAGGTGTTCGGGTCGGATTTGCCAACACCCAAGCTGACCCCGACGACGTGGATACTGATTCCAACTTTCGAAATCCATTCGATCAGACCATCAACCGAGATCTGGATGTGTCCGATGTGCTGACATCCTTCTTCCTGACCAACGAAATCGAATTAAGCCCGATGTGGTCGGCGCGCGTCGGTGCCGGTTATGCCGAACGCGTACCAACGCTCGAGCAGCGATACAGCGACGGTACCTACATCGCCGTCATTCAAAACGGATTCAGCCGCGTGATCGGTGATCCCTCGCTTTCCAAGGAACGCAACTGGCAAGTGGACGCCCAAATCCGCATGGATGCCCCTTTCATTCGAAGCCGCTTGAGCGGGTTCCATAGCTGGGTTCTTGACTACGTGACCTATCAAGCGAACGAGATTCAGCCTCCACTCGGTGCAAGACTCTTGCAAGCGATTAACACCGAGTACGCGACGCTCACCGGATTCGAGTACTACTGTGAAGCGGATCTCATTGATGGGATCCAAGCGTTCGGCAGTCTCGCGTACTTGGACGGTCGTGATCGCGAAATCAACCAACCTTTGCCGGGCATCAACCCCTTGGAAGGTCGAGCCGGATTGCGGTTCAGCGACGTGACCGCCAACAAATGGGGGCTCGAATGGGGTTTGCGGATGGTCGACAACCAGGACCGCCTGGGAACGCTTCGTCCGGTTGCACCGGTCACAAGCCCCGTGGAACTTGAAACCGCCACGCCCGGATTTACGACGTCCTATCTTCGAGCCTTCTTCCGTCCGACAAATAATGTCAACGTGACGTTGGGTGCCGAAAACCTGTTTGACAACAACTACTTCGAGCACTTGAACTTGCGATTGCCTGCCGACGAGGACACCGTGAACCAACAGACGGTTGTCTTTTCGCCGGGACTGACGCCTTACTTCGGTGTCGAAGTCGAATACTGATTCATCGTGTATCAGCTTCCCACGGGATCGCAGACCGATCGGTAGTATTCGATGCTCTGCCGCAGCCCCTCGCGAATGGACACTTGAGGTTCAAACCCGAGCCGGCTGCGTATCTGATTTGTATCGGCTAGCGAATCGCGCACATCTCCCAACCGTGCGGGTTTGTGGATCGGGGCAATTTCCTGGCCCAGCAATTCTCGCAGAGTCGTCAGCAATTCCAGAAGTGTTGTGCTACTTCCGCGAGCGACATTGAAGATGCCACCGCTGACATCCGGAACCGTTGCGGCCAAAACGTTCGCCTGTGCAACATCGCGGACGAAAACGAAGTCACGCGACTGATTTCCGTCTCCATAGATGACAGGGCGATCCCCCGAAAGGATCATGGAGACGAACCGTGGAATGACTGCACTGTATTCGCTTTGCGGATCCTGCCGTGGGCCGAAGACATTGAAAAAACGTAGTGCGACGGTTTCCACGGAAGAGCTCTTCGCGAAGCACTGCAAATAGGACTCCGCTGACAATTTTGCCGCAGCATAAGGAGAGAGTGGCGCCGGTGGATCGGACTCGCGTTTGCTGACGAACGTGGAGTCACCGTAAATAGCGCTGGTGCTCGCAAGCACCAGTCGTCGAACTCCAGAAGCTTCGGCCGCCGCAAGCAAATTGACCGTGCTGGTCGCACACTGATCATGGCACTTCTGCGGCTCGCGCATGCTGCGCGGAACGCTGACCATTGCAGCCAGATGGAAGATCGTGTCGCAGCCTTGGACCGCCTGTGCGGTGACATCCGCGTCCGACGCGTCGCCGGTTCGGACTTCCAGCGGAGCATCCTCCGAGACGTGAGCAAGATTGGATTTGTAACCGGAGCTGAAATCGTCCAGCACTCGCACCGACGCGCCTGCCTCCAAGAGTTCGTCAACCAAATGGGAGCCGATGAAACCGGCTCCCCCTGTGACAAGACAAGTTCGGCCAGAAAGTGAGGCTCGCAATTTCGATTCGTTTCGCCTTGGTCCGTCTTATATTCGACAATTGTTTTGTTTCAGTGAATTTTGATTCACAAGACGTTCCGTCATCAATTTGATCAGGGCTAGGCCCTCGCCTAGCGCACCGAATCCGTCGTTGCCAAAGGTTGGTCCCATGTCCGCTTCCGATCCGAAATTGCGAGCCTCACTTTCTGGCCGAACTTGTCTTGTCACAGGGGGAGCCGGTTTCATC
>JBCBOO010000092.1:0-21697 GCA_039821235.1 Planctomycetota bacterium | reverse complement strand
CCAGATTCTCGATCCGGTCGCCGCCCAGCTGAAGACACTCTTTCCAAGGCAACGCATTGGAATCGAGGGATACACCGACAACTCGCAAAATTACGGCGGTGGCACGGCGCTGGGGCATCAGCTTGCCTCGTCACAGGCGTCTGCGGTCTTGGACTTACTGACCCGTCGGGCTGCGATGCCCCTCGGGCAGTTCTTCATTGTCGGCCAGGGTGCCAACCGCCCAGCCGCTCCCAACGGATCGGCACTCGGCCGAGCAACCAACCGGCGAATCGAGTTGGTGATCTATCCGGACACATTCTGAGAAACCCGCAGAGACGGGTCTGCTGTGCCGGTCGGCTTTGCGGCGTTAAACTCAGGCCGACGCGATGAAGACACTCGGTTGCTGAACCACGGTCAAAACCGCGTCGCCGTTTCTCTCGCCATTCTCCCCGCCCTCCGGAGCGTTCCCCATGCGCTGGTCGTCTCTATTGCTCGCCCTGCTGTGTCTTTTCCAAGTCGGATTTCGTTTCGCGGCCGAACCGGGTGACCAAGTCGCAACCTACGCGAACAGCTTTCTCGAACAACTCGATGACGAGCAAGTCTCGACGGCGGTCCTCAATTACGAGAGCGACAAGCGAGTCGATTGGCACTTCATTCCCAAGGACACGCGCAAAGGGCTGGTGCTTCGCGACATGAATCGCGCCCAACGGCTCGCCGCCCTGCGAATGCTTCGATCGGCATTAAGCGAGGCAGGTTATCGCAAAGCAAGCCGCATCATGTTGCTTGAAGGCGTGCTGCGACAACTCGAGGGAGAAGATCGACGTTGGGAACGCGATCCCCAGAAGTACTTCGTCACGCTGTTTGGAAAACCCGTGGAAGAAGGTGCGTGGGGATTGAGTTTCGAAGGACATCACCTCTCGCTCAACTTCAGCTTTTTGGACGGCGACCTGGTTGATAGCACGCCGCAGTTTTTCGCATCCAATCCCGCCACCGTGATGGATGAGGTAGCCGGGCCACTTGGAAAAGGAACGCGTGTTCTCAAAGAGGAAGAACAACTTGCGTTCGATCTCATCAATTCGCTGGACGACGCTCAGAAAGCAATCGCGATGATCGACCAAGACGCGCCGGCCGAAATTCGATTCGCCGGTGACCCGCAACCAGCGGTCGGCGAACCCGACGGCATCGCCTACTCGGAGTTGCGTGATGAAAAACGCAGCCTGCTGAAAGAGCTGGTCTACACCTACGCCGATGCCGTCGTCGATGGCGTTGCCAAACAACGCCGCGAGATGATCGAAAAGGACGGTTGGGATGACGTTCACTTCGCCTGGGCCGGTGCGACCGAGCCCGGGATCGGACACTACTACCGAGTACGCGGCAAGCGTTTCCTGATTGAATTCGTGAACACGCAAGCCGATGCTGCGGGTAATCCGGCGAACCACATTCACTGTGTGTGGCGAGATTTGACGGGCGACTTCAACTTAGAGATCGAGTAAGCATCGAGTATGAGCACCAAGACTCCACCGACCGCCGGTCCCAAAAGCGTCTCCGCGTTTGAGCGTGCACGCCAATTAATGCCTGGCGGCGTCAACAGTCCGGCGAGGGCATTCGGCGCCGTCGGCGGAACGCCTCTTTTCATCGAACGTGCGGACGGACCGTATTTGTTTGACATCGATGGGAATCGCTACCTCGACTACATCGGTTCGTGGGGTCCGATGATTTTGGGTCATCGCCCACCCGAGGTGATCGACGCCGTCCAGCAGGCCATTGCTCGCGGAACAAGTTTTGGGGCCCCAACCGAAGCGGAGTCTCGACTGGCCGAACAAATCATCGAGGCCGTCCCGAGCGTTGAGAAAGTCCGACTCGTCAACAGCGGTACCGAAGCAACGATGAGCGCGATTCGTGTCGCGCGGGGTGCCACCGGCCGCCACAAAGTCATCAAGTTTTCTGGGAACTATCACGGCCACGTCGATAGTCTCTTGGTTGCCGCCGGGAGTGCCGCGGCAACGTTGGGTGTGCCCGATTCGCCTGGCGTCACTCCGGGTGCCGGTCAAGACACGATCGTGCTCGACTACAACGACCCGGAAGCCGTTCAACAGACATTCGCGGAATTTCCGGGTCAGATCGCGGCGGTCATTCTGGAACCCGTCGTCGGAAATATGGGCTGTGTACCGGCAACCGTGGAGTTTCTCGAGACACTCCGCAGCGTCACCGAGTCCGACGGCGCCATCCTCATCTTTGATGAAGTCATGACCGGATTCCGGCTCGCCTACGGCGGAGCCCAAGAGCGCTTTGGCATCGTTCCCGACATGACCACGCTTGGAAAGATCGTCGGTGGCGGTCTGCCTCTGGGCGCCTATGGCGGTCGCGTCGACATCATGGACCACGTTCTACCGGCCGGCAAAGTTTTCCAAGCGGGAACACTGAGTGGGAATCCCGTGGCTGTGGCCGCCGGGAGCGCGACGCTTCAATCGCTCGCCGATGACCCTCCGTACGAGCACCTCGATCAGATGGGAGATCGCCTCGCCGCCGGTTTGTCCGCCGCGGCAACCAAACATGGCATCACCCACCAAGTGCAACACGTCGGCAGCATGTTGACGTTGTTCTTCAACGAACACCCCGTCACCAATTGGCCCGGTGCAGACCAGAGCGATCGCGACGCGTTTGGAAGGTATTTCTGGGGCCTGATTGACCAAGGCATCTACATGCCATGCAGTCAATTCGAAGCGCTGTTTTTTAGCAAGCTCCATGACGCAGCGATGATCGATGAAACGATCGATGCGGCCGACAAGGTGCTCGCCACGCTCGAAGACTGAACCACTCACGGAGGAGTCAGGCTCAATAGCATGCACGCGGCTGGTGCGTTGCCAACCCTGAACCTAAGGCTTGTGATGGACTGCCAAAAGTTTGGGGTTGTGGCCGTATTAGATTGCGCGCGTTTTGTTCCGCGCATTAGCCCCAAGCCGGGCTGGTGCCTTGGTTGAAGCGACACACTTCAATACCATCGTCTTGAGCCGCGGAGCGGCGGCAGCACACTGCCGGTGGGCGAGCCCACCGGTGTCGTCACCAACCGAATCTCAAGTCCCGGAGGGACGATAGCCACTTTCGAATTGAAGGACATGTCAACGCACCACCAATTACTCTACCACTTCGTCTTTAGCACCAAGAATCGAAAACCCTACCTGCAACCCCAAACGCGGGAACGAATGTTTGAGTATCTTGGTGGGACTGTCCGTGGGTTGGGAGGCGTGCCGATACGTATTGGCGGTTGGGTTGATCATGTGCACCTACTAATCAAATTAAAAACGACGCATGTCATCAGCGATTTCATGCGGGAACTCAAGTCAAGTACATCGAAGCAGTTCAATCAGCAGGGTGCGCTAATGAAGTTTGGATGGCAGGATGGGTATGGCGTTTTTTCGGTCGGGCCCAGCAACAAGGATGCTGTGATCCGCTACATCGAAAATCAGGTACAGCACCATACAAATGAAGACTTTACTGCGGAGTACCTCCGGATGCTGAATTTGGCAGGCGTCGAGTACGACGAGCGCTATGTTTGGGATTAAGAGTCTGTCGCCGCTCCGCGGCTAGCGGATGTGTTTCGCAGCAATCCGGTGGCCAAGGCCACCGGCAGGGAGCTAGCGTCCCTCCGGGACTGATGCCTGTTGAGTTGCCAACTGGTTGGGACTGCTGGATTGGTTGGGGCGACGCTTCAGTACCTTTGTCTTGAGCCGTGACCCTCCGGGCCTATCGGAAAACGACTAACGAAGTGAAACGGAAGGAAAGCTGCGCGAGCAGAATCAGCCACAAAACCAAGCTTTTGGCAGTCCAGGCTTGTTCCATTGAGTCGATCGGCGCAACTGGAGCGCCCTCAAGAAACGAAAAAAGCACCCGCTCGAGAATAAACTCGAACGGATGCGTCGCTGGCAAGCATTGGATGATGATGCCGACTCAGATCAGAGCGTTACTTGCCCAAGAACGTTCGTTTGAGCCAGGCGTTCTTCTTACGCTCCATTTCCATCAGCTTTTGGAACACGTTCTGCTTCTTCTTCACGCGGTAGTAGCGAGCCCCGCTTTGCATGTGCCCGTGCTGATGAACGTGGCCGACATGCGAGTGCCCTTGAACCTGTTTTGCTTGCGGTTGCCCCGGAATCGGTTGCGCAGGCGGCTCAGGTGCATTTGGATCGTGCTGAGAGACGACTGGAGGTGCGATGCCGGTTCTCGTTTGCATCGCATTGAGCGACGGAGCCGAATTGCTCACGTCTGGAACCGGCGCCATCGGTTTCTCGGTTGCCGACTCCGTTGTCCGTGGCGTTGGTGCCAGTGGCATGGCATCCAGCGTCATTTCACGGGTTGCCCCATCCGTGATTGGCTGAAGGGAAGGCGTATCGCTCAGCGGCTGGTCCAGCAGCGGAAGTTCCTCGGTCTGAGCAACTCGAGAATTCAGTACCGAGTTCCCGAACTGATACCCTTGTGCAAAGACGTAGCTGCCGGGCAGAAAAGAGAGGGCAGCGGCGAGTGCAATATGTTTCATCGTTCACGCTCCATGTGATGAGTGAGTTTCGAAGACAACGAAACATTCCCGGCCGTTAAACATTTGCAATCGCCCTCGACGGATTGGCTCCAAAATCTGCGGAGTTCGGCCAGCCAAAGAACGCCCTGTAAGGACTAACCCCGAGAGCAGCGATCAGGTAAACCGTACGGCCAACGTTGCGGGTTCGTGTTCTCTGCAAACCTTTAACGAAATCTCGCCGCGAAAACGAATTCTCATGAAAACATCGTCCTTTCACCTACACGTTTATGGCCCCCGTCGCGCATCCACTCCGACGCCCAACTGCATCCCGTCCAGTTTCGAGGCGACCGAGAACCGTCTTCGCGAAGTGATGCCGTCGGTCTTGTTTGAGCCCGATGGGTCAATTGCGTGGGCGAGCCCGACGCATCAAATCGTCGGCATTGTTTACGACGCCAACACGGAGATCCAATATGTCGAATTGAGAGGGCATTGTTCTGGGACGCAGCTTGTGGAACTCGTCTCAGTCATTGCCGGCACGACGAATGTCTCGGAATACGGCGTGATGGTATTGCCATCGCGGCAGTGGAAGAATTTGCAAACGGTTGCAAGATCCATGGATGACTGACTGATTCTGGGCCATCTGAAGCAAGCCGTTGACAGGGCAATAAACTTTCTTGAAACGCCAATGCCCGTCTTTTTCAGGTTTTTCGGCGAACTCAACCGGTTCACCCGCCTCTAAGTGGTTAATTGGCACGCGTTGTGCTGTTCCACACAATCGTCGAATGAGTTGCATTTGGCAGATAGGAATCCAACCTGTCGATTCGAGCGAATCGACCCTTTTCTACTACGAGGGATTGAAAATGATGACTGCGATTTGCCCCACAGAAGCTCTGGAATCGCGACCCGAAGCTCAAATTGAGACAAAAGGCACGGTGGAAGTCAGCGTTCCCGACGCGGAAATCATGCGACGCGTCCGAAACATTCGCTCCTCCTGGTCGCTCGCCGAGCGAATGGAACGCCGTGAAGAAGCCGATCGTCGCTTCGAAACGCTTCTCGAGTCGATTTTCGCAGAGGCAGCCTGAAAACCAATCCGAAAAGGAACCGCAGTGAATCATCCCATCGGTTCCTTGGCTATGCGGTGATCACCAGGATCGCCGTGTCGGCATTCAGGTTGGGGTCTTCCTCCGCAGCGATCTGTCGCCCGGACGAAGTCTCGAAATAGTGCTCGCGTTCCAGCGTGAGCGACTTTGCGTGACAGAGATCGTGAACATCTGCGATCGATGGAAACCGGCGGTTGGGTGTGTTGTACCACTCGTACGCGAATTCGCCGGGTGCCTTCGGTGAGCGTCCGCGTTTGACATAGTCTTCGCGAAGTTCACGATAGGCGAAGTTTGGGAAACTCACGATCACGCGTTTTCCCACCCGCATCATCTCATCAAACAGCGTCTCGACGTTCGCGACCGCCTGAAGCGTCGCACCGAGAACGACGATATCGAATTGCTTGTCAATGAACGCCGGCAAACCTTCGTTCAAGTCGTAGTCGATAATGTTCAGTCCACGCGCTCCCGCGTTCAAAATGCTCGACTGAGCGACCTCCACGCCCACCAGTTTCTCGTGCCCACGTTGCTTCAAAGCAGCGAGTAACTCGCCATCGCCACATCCGAGGTCCAGCACCGAAGAGCCTGGCGGAATTTCATCCAGAATCAACTGCTCAACTTTTGAAATGCGTGCTTGCATCTGGAGGCGTGGTTTCTCCAATCGCGATCGGATCAGTGGAGCATACTGCTGAATGTCTTCGTGGATGAGAAAGGAATCATGTCCCCGAGGCGAAGTGATTTCAGCGTACGTCACGGGCTTATCAAGCGCCGCGAGTGCATTCACAATGTCACGAGACTGTGATGGAGAAAACAACCAGTCACTGCTAAAGCTTACGACCAGGAATTCGCATTCAGCGTCGTTAAACGTCTCCATCAACTGCAACCGGTTCGCGCCCAAGTCGAACAAATCCATCGCCATCGTGAGCGTGATGTAGCTGTTGGCATCGAATCGCGTGGTGAACTTCTGACCCTGGTACGCCAAGTAGCTTCCGATACTGAACTGCTGTTCGAAGTCGCTCGAGATTTGTCGTGGATCGTGTCGATCAGATCCAAACTTTTGTTCCATCACTTCGGTGGACAAATAAGTGATGTGCCCAAGCATACGCGCGATCGCGAGCCCTGTGTCGGGCCCCTGCGGCTGATCGTAGTACTGCCCGCCATGAAAATGCGGATCCGTTTGGATCGCATTGCGACCAATGATGTCGAAACCAAGCGATTGGCTCGTCACGCGCGGGCTGGAGGCGATGATGACGCACAGCGCGACGCGGGCCGGGTGCCTGGCCACCCAAGTCATCGCCTGATGTCCGCCCAACGAACCGCCAATGACGGCTCTCCATTTCTGGATACCAAGATGATCCGCAAGATGCGTTTGGACCGCGACCATGTCATCGATGGTGATCCTTGGAAAGTCGGCGCCAAAGGGTTTTCCGGTCTGCGGAGAAAGGTCTCCGGGGCCGGTCGAGCCTCGGCAGCCACCGAGCACATTGGGACAGACGACGAAGAAGCGATTGGTGTCGACCGTCTTTCCGGGACCGATCAGCTCGTCCCACCATCCCGGATCATCATCGGGTTCATGTCGCGCCGCATGTGAGTCACCCGAGACCGCATGACAGATCAACACCGCATTGGACGCGTCCTCGTTCAGTTTGCCCCAACTTTCAAACGCGCAGCGTACACCATCGAGCTGCCCACCCAGCTCAAGTTCCAACGGCTGACCCAGCTGGATCGACTGGGCATGCCGCAGCGGACCGGCAACGCGCTGATCATCGGTGCTGGTAAAAGAATCGACCGCGGGAGTCGGGTTGGCATTCATTGTTTGGCGGTCGCGATCACGCGGTGGAAGTGCAGGCGGACTTCTCCGTCGACGACTCTTCGGACTCCTTCGACCAGGCACGGGGGTTCGTTGTCGGTTTGGCCGCGACGAATGATCTCGTCGAGTTCCGTTCCGGGGTCGACGCTGAATGTTCGTTGGTTGATCGTTTGATTACCCGCGTCGAGCTCGGGGATGATGAAGTGGCACGTCGCACCGTAAGTCAACATTCGCGCAGCAAAGGCATCGTGGTAGGGACGAAAGCCAGGAAATCCTGGCAACAGTCCGTGGTGCAAGTTGATGATCCGGCCACCGGCAAATTGCCAACATGTGCTTGCCGGCAAGACACGCATGTATCTCGCCAAGATCACGTAATCGACATCGTATTGGTCCAGCAGTGCGACCATTTGATCATCGTCGGCCACGCCGTTTTCGTCTCCAATTCGGTGGAAGGGGACTTCGAATTCTTCCGCAAGCCCCGCCAGCCGGCTTCGGTTGGAAAGCACCACGGCAGCTTCCGCATTGATCGCACCGCCGCGGATCGCTTCCAAAACCGCCCTCGGAGTGTGCTCGGCATAGGTACAACAGACCGCCAGCTTGGGACGTTCGCTCGCATCGGCACTCCAGACTCGAATGGCCAATCCGGTGTGCTCGCCGATCTGACGCATGGCCTTCTGCAGCGTCGAATAGTGCTTTCGATCGATGGAAAGTCGGCACAGCATCGCGAACAATTGTTCTTCGTCGTGGTCATACATTTGGATCTCGGCGATCCGAGCGCCCTGACCGGTGACGTGGTGAATGATCGGATCGGCCAGACCAACGTTGTCCGGCCCGAGTGCAGTGATGACGACTTCCATTAGAATGCTCCAGCTGTTATCCAAATTGTCTCGGTTTCCGCCATTTTTTTCCATCCCACGCACCCCACGACCGCTGCTCCGTGAATGCCCCCCCGATTTCTCGACTGAAACGCGATCAGGTGCCGGAGGGCGAGAGTCTCTGTGATCACTGCACGGCAAAGTGCTGTCGGTACTTTGCGCTGCCAATCGAGGCCCCGTCGACTCGAAAAGACTACGACTACATCCGATGGTACCTCTTGCATGATCGAGCGACGGTCTTTGTGGAAGATGAGACGTGGTACCTGCTCGTTCACACGACTTGCAAGCACCTTCAGGACGACCATCGCTGTGGCATCTATGAGACACGGCCGCAGATCTGTCGCGAATACACGACCGATGATTGCGAATTCGATGACGACTGGTGCTACGAACAGTACTTCGAAACCCCCGAACAAATCGACGAGTACGCCGACGCACTGTTCGGCCCGCAGTTTCGTGATGAGAGCGTCGCTCATGAACATCGATTGAGAAGTCGTCGCCCTTCCGGCTTGCCTGTTCTTTAAGACATGACCCGTCTCCCAAATGTTTCCGCCGCTCCGTGTCAGTAAACGGCCCGGCAACCGATCCATCGACCGCTCACCCCCTTCACTATGTCCCTGATCAAACCACGCACTCTCAGTGGATTCCGCGATTACTTGCCCGCGATGATGATTCCTCGCGAGAAACTGATGGAGACCGCGCGCAGTGTCTTTCGCAGCCATGGCTTTTCGCCGATCGACACGCCAACCCTGGAATACCTGGAGATCTTGACGGGGAAAGGCAGCGATGAAACCGATCGTCAGATCTATCGATTCGAAGACAACGGCGGGCGGAACGTCGGCATGCGGTTTGATCTCACCGTTCCACTGGCGCGATTCGCCGCCCAGCACATGCACGAGTTGGGCACTCCGTTCAAGCGTTACCACATCGCGCCGGTGTGGCGTGGAGAACGACCGCAAGCCGGACGCTATCGCGAGTTCGTGCAGTGCGACTTCGACACCATCGGCACCGAAAGTGTAATGGCGGACATCGAAGTCGTCGCGGTAATCAACCGTCTGCTCACCGCAATCGGTTTCGATGCCTTCACGGTTCACATCAACAATCGAAAAGTTTTGACGGAGCTCTTGCGCGGTCTTGATCTGGTGGAACAAACCGTCCCCGTTCTACGAGCACTCGATAAGCTCGATAAGATCGGTCGCGAAAAAGTTGCCGCGGAAATGTGCCAAGCCGAAGGCGTGACGTCAACCAAAGCCGATCAAGTCTTGCGACTAACTGAACTGAGCGGAGACGCGGAGTCCATCTTCGAAGAACTCCCGTCCATCATCGGCTCGGAGGAAGCATCGCTCGAAGCGGTGACTCGGCTCAAAGACCTCTACCATGGAGCACTTGCGGCCGGAGTTCCGGCGAGTCGCATGAAGATCGACGTCGCGATCGCTCGCGGGCTGGACTACTACACCGGCGTCATCTTTGAGACCACGCTCGATGACCTTCCGGCAATTGGAAGCGTCTGCAGTGGCGGTCGCTACGACAACTTGGCCGGGCTGTATACCAAGCAGCATCTGCCGGGCATCGGAGCGTCATTGGGACTCGACCGTTTGCTCGCCGCCATGGAAACGCTCAAGCTCCTGCCGAGTGCTGCCACACCGGCCTCCGTTTTGATCGCCTACTTCGATGCCGATCGGCGAGAGGACTATCTGACACTCGCGTCGAAGCTGCGTGATGGCGGCATCGCCTGTGAGGTCTATCCCGACCCAAAGAAACTGGGTGTCCAGCTGAAATATGCCGATTCTCATGGTTTCAAACTCGCACTGATTGCGGGGACAGAGGAGTGGGCATCGAGCAACGTGCTGGTGAAAACACTTGCGACCAAGCAGTCCGATTCGGTCGCCTACTCGCACGACGATCCCGCACCCCTCGTGGAGCAAATTCAACAGATTCTTGCGGGCGAGGTATAGTGAACTGTTCGGCGGACTGCGCCGTCACTCCTATTCCGTAGCCGTTCCAACTGCATTTCGCTGCCATGTCCACCGCAACTGCTCCCGCAACTTCGGCCGGCAAGTCGACTCGGCGTTCTGCTTCGCAGCAGCTGATCGAAGATCGCATCGAGGAAGCCAAACGGGCACTCTGGTGGAGCGAGGTCGTTCGAACGTCGTTGACGTTAGTGATTGCGTTGATGGGCGGCCTGTTGCTGTGGCTGGTCGTGGACCACTGGATCTACTCTCCCGGGATGATCGTCCGCGTGACCGTATTCTTGGCGGCAACCGGGGCTTGTGGTTGGTTCTTGGTGCGAAGGCTCTGGCCGGTGCTGCGGTCGCGCATCAGCGATGAGTACGCGGCTTGGTCGCTCGAGCAAGACCACCAAGATTACCGGCAACAGCTCACCAGCTATGTCACGCTGAAGCAGTCCGCGCCGGCGAAAGGCGTTCGGGGAAAAGTGGTTCATGCGATCGGCACCAAGGCCGCGTCACTGCTAAAAGCATTCGATCATCTGCCGAGTGAAGCCACGGGGACCTTTCGATGGTGGATCGCGGCCGCCATGACGCTCGCGATTCTCGCAACTTACGTGGTTGCCTCGCCAAAGAGCTCGACCGCCTCGGCCATTCGTGTTGTGTTGCCACTGGCGTCACTCGAGCCGGCACGCCGCGTCAGTATCAGTGAAGTAAAACCGGGTGACACATCGGCGCTGGCGGGGCGAACGCTCGAAGTTTCCGCTGCGGTCGATGGATTGCGATCCGACGAGATCGTCATGGTGCGTTGGAGCAACGATGTCTCCAATCACGAAAGCCAGCTTGCCTACGATCCATCGACCGATCGATTCTTGGGCCCTCTCTCACTCGAACATGGTGCCAACGGAATCGTCCGCTACAACGTCGAAGCGGGCGATGCGACGTCGGGACCCTATGAAATTCAGGTCCAAAACGTACCCGTCGTTGCCTTTGAAAGCGTTCGCTATCAACCGCCCGCGTACACGCTCCTCGCGGAGTCGACGTCTTCCAGTCCTGCTTTGAACGCGATTGACGGAACGACGGTACGCATCACCGCATCAGCCAGCCGCCCGATCCAACGCGCCGAATTGCAATTCAACTGCCGAACGGTGCGAGGTGCGATCGAGCCGACCGGTGGACGCCAGGCGATGGAGATTTCCAGCGATGGATTGACGCTCACGGCCGAGCGGGTGTTGCGTCGATCGTCCGGAAGCTCCGTGGAATTGGAGAACTATCGCATCAAGGTGTGGGATGATGCCGAACGTTCCAATCCGGAACCGATCATTTATCCGATCAATGTCGTCGCCGACTTGCCGCCCGAGGTCTCGATCGTGGTGCCGACAAAGTCACCGATCGAGATTCCGCTGGATGCACAACAGGTGATCGAAGTCCATGCAATGGACGCGGACTTTCAGCTCGACTCGGTCACGCTGCAGCTCAAACGAGGTTTGGACACACTCAAGTCACCTTTGCTGTGGAAGCGAGACGAGGGTGAAAGCGGTCGTGGCAACCAAGTCACGGAGTATCGATTCCGCCCGTCCGAACATCGACTTCGCGTCGGAGATCGGATCGAAGTGACGGCGACTGCAATCGACAACCGGTCACTCGAAGGTGATCCATCCGTTCGGCCGGGCGAAGCCACCACGGATGCCCTCGAGATTCGCATCGTCGCACCGGACCCGGATCTGCCAGTCGATCCTTCCGGAAACGATGGTCTGTCAAAACCGGACGATCGCCCCGCAAGCAATGAAGAGCAGTCCGAGAGTCAATCGGACGGTCAGCAGGGTTCTGGACAACAACAAGGAAGCCAGGGTGGTTCCTCGGGCGGTGAAAGCTCCGAGTCATCGGGCGAAGGACAACAACAGCAGGGCGGCCAAAGCGGTGGCGAAGGCGAGCCTCAAGAGAACGGCGAGCAAAGCGGCGAAGGTCAGCAAGGTGGTGGTCAATCGAGCGATTCCGACCGGTCCGCAGAATCCGAAGCTCAAAACGGAGGAGGCTCCCAAGAAGGCGGCCAGCCGACCGGCGAAGCAGCTAATACTGAAGGCTCGCAGGATCCATCGGCAAACGACTCATCGCAAGACGCAATGGGCTCGTCGAACCAAGACAACAACGCTGCCCCGGGTGAGCAACCGGGCTCTCAATCAAACGGAGACCAATCGGCCGGCGAGCAAACTGGCGGCGAGCAGTCACAGGACCAGCTGCCCAGCGGAGAGCAAGGTACCAGCGAACAAGCAGGAGGTGATTCGTCTGCGAACTCCGACGATTCGTCGAGCAGTGAAGGTCAATCCGCGAATCAGCAGGCCGGTGACAGTTCATCAGAAGCGGGCTCGGACAACTCGCAACAACAAGAAGGAGCTTCCAATCGTCCGCCCAAGCACGATGGTGAAGCCATGGAACGGATCAAGGACTACATCGAGCGAAAAAGGGAACAAGACGCCCAGGGTGGCTCGGGTTCGAAAGACGCTCCGCCTGATCAGCCGAACAAGAACAACAGCCAGAACGAAAGCGGCCAAAACGACTCCGGCGGAAGCGAACAGGGCGATCCGGGAAGCGGTAACCCGGAGTCCGGTTCGAACGAAGGGCAACCCCAGAACGAGCAAGGTTCCAAGTCGTCCGGCTCCTCCGACCAAAATCAGCCTTCACCCGATGGAGAGAACAACGGATCGGAATCGTCAAACGATTCATCAGACGGTAACGCGAGTGACATGGATTCTCCGCAGAGTCAATCAACGGACAGCGATAACGGGAACGCCGAGTCTGCGGAAAGCGACGGCCAGGCAGGAGAATCAGAACAAGGCAGTGAGCCAGAACAAGGCAGTGAGCCAGAACAAGGCAGCGACACCGGCCCGCCGAGTGAATCGCAACCGGAGAACGATGCGGCACAAGGAAACGATCCTCAAGACGGCAGTCCTCCGGAGAATGATCCACAACCGGGCGAACAAGACCCATCGGGCAAGCAGGGCCAATCGGGTAAGCAAGGTGATGACTCATCGCAGTCTGACGCCCCATCGGAAGGTCAGTCTGATACGTCCGAAACATCCGGGGATTCAGGCAGCCAAGAATCGTCCACTCAAGACTCGGGAAGCAAGTCCGAGGGAACTTCGGAGTCTTCGCAAGACGCTTCGTCGAATCCGAGTCAGTCCGACCAAAGCCAGTCCGATGCACCCGACGGCGACTCCTCCATGTCATCCGAAAACCAACCACCCAACTCGAGCACTTCGCGGCAACCGAGCGAATCGTCTTCCGCGAACCAATCGTCCAGCCAAGGCGATGGCAGCGGCCAAGAACCGTTCGATGGAGACACTTCGGCGGAACCGCCTCCGCCGCCTGACACCGAGTACGCCAAGAAGGCAACCGACATGGTGCTGGACTACTTGGATGAGACGCGCGACCAAGTCGACGAAGATCTTCTCAAGGATCTCAATTGGACCGAAGAAGACCTGAAACGGTTTCAAAAGCGTTGGGAAAAGGTCCGAAAGCTTGACCAACCGGCAACGCCCCGCTCGGAATCCAACGAGCTCGAGGAGGCGTTGCAGAGTCTCGGCCTCAACCCACAAGCTTCACCTTCGCGGATGAAGGATGCCGGAACGGACGGGCTTCGTGGTCTTCGGGATTCCGGGAATCGTCGCAAAGCACCGCCAGCGTTCCGTGAGGCCTTTGAGGCCTTCCGTGGCCGATCACGCTAGCGAGATCGTGCTAAGGTGTCGTCCAGGGTGCACGCATTTCGGCCGTGATTTCCGCGTCCAATGCTTCCATTCTTTCGCGTAACTTCGCGACCAGCTCTGGTCGTTCTTCGGCAAGATCGGTCGCTTCACCGACATCGTTGGATAAGTTGAACAGATGGATCGTCGGTGCGGGCAACTTTGCGTTCGGTTTGTTGCGAGGACGTCGCGGGCGTTTGACCAGCAACTTCCAGTCACCTTGCCTTAACCCCTCAATCGCACCGTGCGAGGTGTAATAAAGGTATTCATCACGCGGTGACTCGGAAGCCGTTCCCAGCAGCAAACCAGACACATCCATCCCATCGATTTCTTTGTCTTTGGGAAGCTCGGACTCTGTGAGAACGGCGAGGGTGGGAAGCAAGTCGACTGTACCCAGCAATTCGTCACAGGTCGTGCCTTGAGGAATTCGCCCCGGTCCCCACATCACGCATGGCACCCGTTGGCCACCTTCGAATGTCGTTCCTTTACCGGCGCGAAGTGGCCCCGCGGAACCGCCGTGGTTCTTGAACTGAAGCCAGGGTCCGTTATCGGAGGTGTAGATCACGATCGTGTTGTCGGAAAGATCCAGCGAGCGGACCGTCTCCATCAATCGACCGACCTCGGCGTCGATGTGCTCGATCACACACGTGTATGCGTTCTGGGGGTTGGGATCGTACACGTCTTCTGGGACATACAGCGGAATATGGGGCATCGAGTGGGGCAGATACAGAAAGAACGACTCCTCCTGATTTCGTTCGATGAAATCGATCGCGGCGTCGGTGTAACGCCTGGTCACGGTGCGTTGGTCGACCGGCAACTCGACGATCTCCTCATTCTTGATCAGCGGCGTGTTCCAGTGGGAGACCGCCGTTTCTTGATCGCGCCAAAGGTCATCGGACGGGATACGTGGTTTCCCTTTGTTGTCCGGGTGGTTCATGTCGTTGGAGTACGGGATCCCAAGGTACTCGTCGAAACCATTCTGTCGCGGCAACACTTCCGGAAGATGCCCGAGATGCCATTTCCCAAAACACGCCGTTTTGTACCCGAGCGTCTTCAGATGATCCGCAATCGTGTATTCATCCGGATGCAGCCCCTTCTTGGATTGGGGGAACAGAACGTGCTGATGCATGCTGACACGTTTCGGGTAGCACCCGGTCATGAGAGCGGCGCGTGATGGTGTACAGACTGGCGAAGCGACCATGAAGTTGGTGAACCGGCGTCCTTCTTCGGCAAGTCGATCGATGTTCGGCGTCTTGATTTTGGTGGACCCAAAACATCCCAAGTCTCCGTAGCCTTGGTCATCTGCAAAGATGACGATCACATTCGGCCGTTCGGGTGATTTCGCGGACACCGAGAACGGCGAGAAAACAAAACACATCCACAGGACCATCGAGGTCCGGTTCCAACGTTTCAGACGCATTGAACAAATCATGGAGCAAAGCCTGGCGGAGAAAAAAATTGGGGAGGGCATTTGGGCCGCCCAGTGTCTTCCCTTCGCATCGCCAAGTCAAATTTGCCGCCGGTGGCAAGCGTCCGTGTTGCCGTTAGGACGCAGCGATCAGAATATCCCGCCTCCACCACCGCCGCCTCCAGCAGCGCCCATTCCACCGCCGCCAAAGCCTCCGCCACCGGGTTGCGTTGAGCCGCGGCTTGGGACCGGTTCCTCGATGGCATCCAGTTGGAACGAGTTCTCGCGGATCACTTTCAGCATGCGTTCAATCTGGCGATGGACGTCATAGGTCGTTGAGACGATGATCGCCGGACGTGCGTTGGTATAGGGCGTGATGGTCGAATTCCCGCCGAGTGCCTCCCAAGTATCCGGATTGATCGAGTTTTCGATCAATGCCAGGAGTGAGTCGAGGTCGCCACCGGTAGCCAGGCCCTCCAGGTAGTAAACACGCATCAATGACTGCTGTTCGCAGGTCTCCAACGAAGCAATCTGATGGACATTTCCTCGGAAGGTTAAACCCAACGAGTGGTTGTCAAGCACATTGGTCAACACGTCATAACCGGCGACACCGAGAAACTTCATATCCCCCAAGCTTTGATCCGCATCCAGCCCGATTTCTTCGAGGCTGGCCCGGTTGATATTGATCTTAAAACCAAGTTCGGACGAAAGTTCCATTACAAATTCGCTCAATGGCATGTCGGACGCCTCGAATTTGATGTGGCGTGACAGGATCTCTGCAGAATCGTTCATGAAGTCATCATCCACGTTGATCCAGCGGTCCGCCCCAATACCTCGATGGACGAGTTGATAGTGGTCGGGCTTGATCACCAGCCCTTCTGTTTCGATGGTTGCCTTCAAACCAAGCGGGGCCAACAGTTGGCGTAGTGATGAACGCAACGGAACACCAGCGGAATTGAACTGCAGAGTCGTTTTAGGACTGAGTTCCACGTACTTGAGAGTCCGCTCATCCAAAAAGACTGGCGATTCAAGCAGCGATTGCAACTGTTTCGGCATTTCGGCAATCGGACCATCGATGGCCAACGCCACCTGTTGATCCATTTTGACATCCAGCGTTTCCGCGAGCGGTCCCTTGGGCAGATTCGGGCGATACTGTTTGCCCACGATGGTCGGCCCGACGACTGCGGGACTTGGATCGGATGCAGGTGAAGCACTCGCTGTTTTCGGGGTCTCACCAACAACCTCGGGTACCTGTGCGATGAACACGGGACTGTCCCCATTGGACGCGGGCTGTTCCACGGAGACTCGGTTGCCCGGCCCATCGAAACCCGGCAGCATCGCTGCGACGGTGATCGATCCGGCGATCGCAAGTACACCGGCTGTTTTCCAAGGTGTCATGACTCGTTTTCCTGATTGCAAGAGAGGTTGAAGAAGAGACTCGGGAAGAGGTGTGGGTGGTGGCGTGCCGCCGACGAACTGACTGAGCAGCGCCGTCCCCGCCGCGGAGGCTTCGGATGCGGAGACGGTAGAGGTGGTCGCTGCCGCAAAAGCAAGTACCGGAACAACGCCTCGTCGACGCAAACGGGTCGCGAGCAACTTTTTGCCTCGTTGCAAACGTCCACGAATCGCGCCCAAGGTTGTCTGAAAGTGATCTGCGATTCGTTGTAGAGATTGTTCTTCCAAGACGTGCATCACGATCGGCGCGCGATAGTGTTCTGGCAATTCGGCCAGCTCTTCGTCCAGCACGATTGCATCATGTTTTTGTGTGATCCGTCCCAGCGGATCATCCTCTTCGGCGAGGAGTGAGTCGATCATGCCATCGCTCTCCGTCTTTCGAAGCGTCGCCAGAGACGCCCGCGTCGCGACGCGGTGTAACCAACCTGGTAAGCACTCGGGGCGGCGGATTTTGGGAGCATTCTTTGCAAGCAGCAGAAAGGTGGATTGATAGGCGTCATCGGCGTCGCCGAGGCTGCGGCACTTTCGCCGGCAAACGGAAAGCACCATGACGCTGTGCCGTTGGACCAACGTGCTGAACGCCGCCGCGAGCCGATCACTGATCCAAGCATCCAGCAACTCGCCGTCGCCGAAGTCATCCAGCGTCAACGGGACCTCCGACGCATCGCCGGAACGTATTGCCTCCGTTGAATCGGATGGAAGTCTCTGCTTGATGGCCGAATCGTTCGTCATGGTCCGCGTCTTCATTGTGATTTGCATGTTAGTGCGCCAGTGACGCCGAAGAGCGCGCGAAAAACCCAAATTTTTCTTGACCGATCTTAGATGCGTTCCGAAGCGGGAATGGTCGATCCCGTTCGCCGCCAAACTTGCTTGGCCTCTGCCTGACAACACCTGCAACACCCGCAAGATCCGATCGGAGGGGATGCATTCATAGTTCCCAGCTCGATTTCTTCTGCAAGGTCAATCACGTGTCCTAGGGTCTTAGGAGTCGAGGCTCCTACCATTTTCCCCTGATTCTTGGGGGTCGGGAGCGAACGTCATGCAATACCCGATCCTACGAAGCCGAATGATGGAATCCGCTGAAATCGAAGCGCTGTTAGCTCCGCTCACGGAGGAAGGTCCGTGCGGTCCTGACCTGGAATACGACGCCGATTTCGGCGAGATGGAACGGGCGTGTCAGGGGAAACCCGAACAGCAATACGGTGACACGATCGTCGCGGCCGAAGAGCCCGAGTGGAAAGACGTTAAGAAACGTGCCGAGGCTCTGATGCAGCGGACTCGCGACATGCGAGTGGCCGTCGTTTGGGCGCGAGCGTCTCTTCATGAAGTCGGCATCACGGGTTTTGAAAACGCCATCCGTGTGCTTCGCGGTTTGGTCGAGAATTTCTGGGAAACCGTTCACCCCGAACTCGATGCGGACGACAACGACGATCCCACCTACCGAAACAACACCCTCGTCACGCTTTGCGACGACGAGACTCTGCTGAAAGAACTGCGTGAAGCCCCGCTCGTGTCCTCACGTGCGATGGGACGCTTCAGCCTCCGTGACTGGGAGATGGCTCACGAAGCCGGCGACCAACCTGCTGAGTCGCGTGAATCGGAATCGTCCGGTGCTTGGGCGGAAGACGACGCGCCGCAAACCGAGAGTGCACCCTCGGGTCCGACGGTCGCCGCAATTGAAGCGGCCTTCACGGATGCCGATCTCGACGCCATCCAGGCCACCGAAGAAGCCACGCGGCTGGCGGCCGAACATATTCAAGCTATCGATCAATTCGTGACCGAGAAGGTGGGCGCCTCGATGGCCGTCAGCCTGGCTCCGACACGAAACATGCTTCGTGAGATGAACGAGTTGGTGGTCAGCCAACTCGCTCGCCGCGGCGTTTCAACCGGTGACGCAGCCGTCGCCGATGACGTTCCGGCTGAAGACGGTGATGCGAGCTCCTCGGCAGAGTCGACGACCGCCACCACCGCTTCCTCTCAAGGAAATGGATTCGCACCGGGAACCAAGATCAAGTCGCGGGCGCAAGCCATCGCGGCCCTTGAGCAGGTGTGCGACTACTACGAAGTAAACGAACCATCAAGTCCGTTGCCAATCCTGCTGCTTCGCGCACAACGACTCGCAACGAAAAGCTTCATGGACATCCTTGTCGACCTTGCACCCGGAGCTGTCTCACATGCAGAGGCTTTGGGGAAAGGTGCCGGGATCGTGCAAGACTACGCCAACAGCGTCGCTGGAAGCGCAGATGCGGAGGAATCATCCGGTGAAGAGGAAGAAGATTCTTCGAGCTGGTGATCCCATCAACCTGTTAATCAACGGCGACGCACGTTCGCCCCATACTCACCCACCAGGAGCCTACCATGGCCAGTTCTAGTGCCCAGAAATTCATCGCGAGGAATCGGGCGCCCCGCGTACAAATTGAATATGACGTGGAAGTTTACGGTGCCGAGAAAAAGGTGCAGCTTCCCTTCGTGATGGGAGTCCTGGCAGAACTGTCCGGCAAGCCCGCCGAGCCGCTTGCTCCAGTTGCAGAACGCAAGGCGATGGAAATCGACGTCGACAACTTCGACGAGCGACTGAAGTCGATGCAACCACGCGTCGCGTTCCAAGTTCCCAACACCCTGACCGGTGAAGGCAACATGAGCGTCGACCTGACGTTCGAAAGCATGGACGACTTCTCGCCGGCCGCAATCGCACGCCGCGTGGATTCGCTCAGCCAACTGCTCCAAGCACGCGAGCAACTCAACAACCTGCTGACCTACATGGACGGCAAAGATGGCGCCGAGGCACTGCTCGCCAAAGCGCTTCAAGACCCCGCATTGCTGCAGTCACTTTCGGCCGCACCGAACGCCGATGCGGACGCCGAAACTGCCGAACCCGCTGAAACTGAGGAATAGTCCTAATGAGTACCGATCAAGCAACACAAGCTGCCGGCGTAGCGGACGCAGTGGTCGTCAACGCCACCGAAGATGACTTCTCCTCGCTCTTGCAGAAGGAGTTTCGTCCCAAATCGGATCAAGCGAAGGAAGCCGTCGAAACCGCGGTCAAGACGCTCGCCGAACAAGCTCTTTCGCAAACCGCACTGATCTCCGATGACGTCATTGCATCGATCGAAGCGATTATCGCCGAGATCGACGGCAAGCTCAGCGGCCAGGTCAACGAAATCCTGCACCACGCCGAATACCAAAAGCTCGAAGGCGCGTGGCGCGGCCTGCATCACTTGGTGAACAACACCGAGACCGATGAGATGCTCAAAATTCGAGTGATGAACATCTCGAAGAAAGAGCTGCACAAAACCGTCAAGAAGTTCAAGGGCACCGCTTGGGATCAAAGCCCGATCTTCAAGAAGATGTACGAAGAAGAGTACGGTCAATTCGGCGGCGAACCCTACGGTTGCCTCGTCGGAGATTACCACTTCGATCACAGCCCACCGGATGTTGAACTGCTCGGCGAAATGGCAAAGGTCTCGGCCGCTTGCCACGCCCCCTTCATCGCCGGTGTCGCGCCGTCTGTCATGCAGATGGACAGCTGGCAAGAACTGACCAACCCGCGTGACCTCACGAAGATCTTCCAAACTCCCGAGTACGCCGCATGGCGTTCGCTGCGTGAATCGGAAGACTCCAAGTACATCGGACTGGCGATGCCGCGATTCCTCTCGCGTCTGCCTTACGGTGCCAAGTCGGATCCGGTCGAAGAGTTCGCGTTTGAAGAAGACACCGACGCGGCTAACAGCGACAACTATTGCTGGTCAAACTCGGCCTACGCCATGGCAACGAATATCACCCGTTCGTTCAAAATGTACGGCTGGTGCTCGCGAATTCGCGGAATCGAGTCCGGTGGTGCCGTGGAAAACCTTCCCACTCACACGTTCCCGACCGATGACGGCGGCGTGGACATGAAGTGTCCCACCGAGATCGCGATCAGCGATCGTCGTGAAGCAGAGTTGGCTGCCAACGGCTTCATGCCACTGATTCACAAGAAGAACTCTGATTTCGCCGCCTTTATTGGTGCCCAGTCGTTGCACGCTCCGGCCGAATACGACGATCCCGATGCAACCGCGAACGCCAACCTCGGCGCTCGGCTGCCTTACCTGTTCGCAACCTGCCGTTTCGCGCACTACTTGAAGTGCATCGTGCGAGACAAGATCGGCAGCTTCAAAGAGCGAAAGGACATGCAGACTTGGTTGCAAGATTGGATCACGCAGTACGTCGATGGAAACCCAGGAACGTCCAGCGAAACCGTCAAAGCAATGAAACCTTTGGCTGCGGCCGAAGTCGTCGTCGAAGAGGTCGAAGGCAACCCGGGGTACTACACCTCGAAGTTCTTCCTGCGACCTCACTACCAACTCGAAGGCCTCTCGGTTTCGTTGCGTCTCGTGTCCAAGCTTCCATCCGCTAAGGGTGGCGGTTGATCTTAATCGACCTCGCGCCGCGGTCATCCGATCGCGGCGTTGCTCTCTCTTAAACCCGACTCGAATAGAAATAGGATCTCAAAATGGCAGTTGATATGTTCCTCGCCCTCAAGGGCGAAATTTCAGGTGAAGCACAAGACGAAAAGCACAAGGGAGAGATTGACGTTCTCTCTTGGAGCTGGGGTTTGTCCCAGTCTGGCTCGTTCCACACCGGTGGCGGTGGCGGTGCGGGAAAGGCTACGTTCCAAGACATCTCGATCACCAAGTGGGTCGACACCGCGTCACCCATCCTGATGCTGTATTGTGCAAACGGTGACCACTTCACCGATGCACGCCTGACCGTCCGTAAAGCTGGCAAAAAGCCACTCGAATACCTCGTGATCGAAATGAAAAAGGTCATGGTGACCGCCATTTCGACCGGTGGATCCGGTGGTGAAGATCAGCTAACGGAAAATGTTGTCTTGAATT
>JBCBOO010000091.1:0-21820 GCA_039821235.1 Planctomycetota bacterium | reverse complement strand
CAAGCCAAAAACTCACCCGTCTCCGGATCGTTCAATCGATCGATCCGTTCCTGGGTGACCTCGACCATTTCGTCGGATTCATTGACCGCCACCACTTTTTCATAAGCCGCAATCGCTTCGTCGATTTTGCCGAGCGACTCCATCGCCATTCCGATTCCATAGTTCGCACGCGACTGGATGAGAACCGCATC
This sequence comes from Planctomycetota bacterium, assembly GCA_039821235.1. Taxonomy (GTDB): domain Bacteria; phylum Planctomycetota; class Planctomycetia; order Pirellulales; family Pirellulaceae; genus Stieleria. The sequence continues at coordinate 21,629 of JBCBOO010000091.1, read as the reverse complement.
GCTGGTTGCGAGCGCGCTTTCGAACTGTTCGCTCGCTTGCGTCAGCAACGATTCCGCCTCGTCGCGGTTTTGGTACAGCGCGTTCACCCCGTTGGCCAAGTCCGAATTGGCCTGAAAGAGCTGCGACCAAGCTGCCGCAACCGTATTGGGATATTTCTCCGCCACTTCGGGGTCATCCATCAGCAACTGCAGCGTTGCATCGCTCTGCTTGGCCGTTTCGTTGCTCGAGTACAACCCGTAAGCGATCAACAAGACGATGACGCCCACCACACCGGCCAAAACCAGCTTGGAGTACGGTTCGATTTTCTTGAAGAAGGCACCGAGCGAGTCAGCGACGATATTGGTTTCCAGCTCGGCCTGGCGGTCATTCATGACGGTTCGCGTCTACGCGGGAGGAATCGAATGGGATCGCGAAGTATAGGAAGCCCAAATTCGGACCGTCAATAGAACCCTCGCCCTCGGACGCCTCACCGGCACCTACGCTTCGACCTCAAACTGTTTCAATTCTTCCAACGAGGCGTATTCCAGGGCAGAAATATGCGTGGCTTCGAGCACAACTTTCGGAGCCTTGCCGGCCGTGAAAGCCTCTTTCCACCGGGCGGCACAAAGGCACCAGCGATCACCGGCCTTGAGGCCTGGGAACTGGTAGAACGGTTGGGGCGTACTCAAATCGTTGCCAACGGATTGGCTGAAACTCAGGAACTCCTCCGTCATGACGGCACAAATCACGTGTAATCCAGCGTCTGAAGCCCCTGTGTTACAGCATCCATCCCGGTAAAAGCCCGTCATCGGGCTGGTGCTGCAGGGTTCCAAATCGTTTCCAAGGACGTTTTTAGCCATCTGGCTCGCAAGTAGGGTAAAAAGGGTTCGGTATTCGGCATTGCCAAATCGTATGTCGTCCGCCAGCGGCACACGATTCGGTTGATTCTCAACTCATTGGTACGCGTTATAGTACGTGGCTGTAAATTAGCCTCGTAAAAAGATCTGAATTTGACATGGATGCACCGTCGCGAGAGGAGTTGTTCGCCAGCCTCACCGCCCCACAACTCGATGCCGTCCAGCACGTCGACGGTCCGATGTTGATGCTGGCCGGTCCTGGGAGTGGAAAAACACGCGTCGTCACCCATCGCATCGCCAACCTGTTGTGCGACGGCATCCCGGACTGGCAGATCGCGGCGCTCACGTTTACCAACAAAGCCGCCGACGAAATGCGGAATCGCGTGGAAACGCTGGTGCCGGGGCAAAAAGTCTGGATGGGCACGTTTCACAGGTTTTGCGCCCAACTGCTGCGGCGATACGCGTCCATGGTCGGCCTTTCCGAAAACTACTCGATCTACGACACCGCCGATTCCAAACAGGCGATGAAGCGTGCGATCGAGGCGGCCGGCGTCTCCACCACGCATGCCTCGCCCGACCAAATCGCCAACGTCATCAGCCGAGCCAAGAATAAGCTCGTCACCCCCGATGTCATGCTGGGCCAGCGTTTGTCACCCAAGGAAACCGTCGCCGCGAAGGTCTATCCGGTCTACCAAGCCCAGCTGCTGATGTCCAACGCCGTCGATTTCGACGACATGTTGCTCCACGTCGCCAACCTGCTGCGACAAAACCCCGAGCTTCGCAGCGAACTCGACGAACGGTTTCGTTACATCCTGGTCGACGAGTACCAAGACACCAACTTGGCCCAGTACGCGATCGTCCGAGCGCTCTCGATTGATTTCCCCAATCTGTCGGTCACCGGCGATCCCGACCAATCGATCTATGGCTGGCGCGGTGCGGACGTCAACAACATCCTTGATTTCGAAAAGGACTACCCGTCCGTCAAAACGGTGCGGCTGGAACAGAACTACCGCAGCACGCCGAACATCCTGCGAGTCGCGGATCAGTTGATTCGCCACAACCGACGCCGAAAGCAAAAGGACTTGTTTACCGAAAATGAACCGGGCGACCCAGTCATCTTGCGGCTCTTCGAAAGTGGCTACGAAGAGGCCGATTCGATCGCTGATGAAATTGTCTCCGCGATCGCGTCAGAAAAAGCACGCCCAAATGACTTCGCGATCTTCTGCCGAATGAACTCGCTGACGCGGTTGCTGGAACACTCGTTCCGCGCCCGCGGCGTCCCGTATCAAATCGTCAACGGCGTGGAGTTTTATCAGCGCAAGGAAATCAAGGATGTCCTCGCGTACCTGCATTTGATCAACAACCCGTCACACGATGTCGCGCTTCAACGAGTGATCAACACGCCGACCCGGGGAATTGGCAACAAGACACTCGAAAGACTCCGTGCCTTCGCAGACTCTCATGGCATTCCGATGTTGGACGCCGCTCGAAGAGTCGATGAAATCGCGTCGCTCGCAAAACGCAGCGCCACGATGGTTCGCAAATTCGTCGACCTGTATGACGCCATCGCATCCAAGGCGACCGCGTCGCTGGAAGACATCTTGCGATACCTCCTGCAGGAATCCGGCTACATCGCGCATCTCGAGAAGCACTCCGTCGAAAGCGACGACACCAGTCCGATCGCCAACGTCGAAGAACTGATCAGTGCGGCCGTCGACTTCGACCGCCGACACCCCGAGGACGGTTCACTCGAAGCGTTCCTGGAGCAGGTGGCGTTGGTCAGCGACACGGACGCGTTCGAAGAGTCGGATGAACGCGTCACACTGATGACGCTGCACGCTTCGAAAGGCCTTGAGTTCCCACGTGTTTTCATTGTCGGCGTCGAAGACGAACTGCTGCCACACTATCGATCGAAACAAGACGATGCGGAGTTCGAAGAAGAGCGCCGGTTGTTCTTTGTTGGTATCACGCGTGCCGAGCAATGGCTGCAGCTGAGCTGTTGCAAAAAGCGCATGATCCGCGGAGACAACCGGCCCGTGATCCCCAGCCCGTTCCTCAACGAACTTCCGCTGGATGAGATGCAGCGTGTTGAACTGCAACCCAAGCGGGATTGGTTCGACGAAGAAATGGATCAAAGCCGACCGGACGACTGGGATCTCCCCGAGATCCAGGTTGACGCCGCCAGCGACGACGACTCGTTTGAGTTTGGAGCCAACGTGGACGCGACGAAGGAACCAGTGGTTTCGTTCGAAATGGTGCACGACCGGGCCGAAACCTCGGCACCAAAACCCAAAAAGGCGAAGAAAGAGATCCCGAACATCGGAGCTCTGAAAACCGCGTCGGACTTGGTCAGTGGTTCCCGAGTTCCGATCACGGCCTATCGCGAAGGAACGCAAGTTCGGCACTACGATTACGGGGAAGGAATCATCATCGCAGTCACCGGCCGCGGCCCGAAACGAATGGCACGAGTGCAATTCGAAGACGGCGAACACAACTTTCGACTCGCATTTGCCAATTTGGAAGTTGTGGAAGCTTGAACCTCTTTGACGCGTCAACGCGTCGTTTCTCCCCGGAGGGAAAATAGGTCGCCCTGCGTTTTCAAACGACGAAAAGCTCGAACCGCTTGTGAAAGCAGGTTCGAGCGATTCGTGGGGTCGACCAGGTCGACCATTCCTCCGCCCATCGGATGAGTGGTGAGGCCTACCGTGTGGCAGGCGTTTGGGGCGGCGTGCCGACGCGTTGCGGCAATTGCTTTCGAGAAACCGGCATCGGAGCTTGGCCGCTCGTCTCGTAGCTCATCGGTGCAATTGCACTGCCAATGGGCCGCGAATCGAGAATGCTGCTCGCAGCGGGTGCGTCTTGTACGGCCGGGTTTTGAACCGGTGCGTTCAAGTTCGCTGGTCCATTGCTCACCGGTGGTGCCATCAGCGGACCGCCACCGTTCACGTTGGGATCGGGGGCTGCCATGCTCCGCATTTCTTCCATCTCAGGGTTAGGCAAGAAGACTTCCTTCGGCTCGCCCATTTCGATGAGTGGGACCTCGTCGACTTCAGGAACCATGTGGTCGGGCGTCGAACCGAGTCCGATCGACGATGCCATCGAGGGATCGGCTTGCAGCGGACCACGGCGAACAACGCCGGGGCGTGTCACGCCGTACTGGTACTCAAAACCGGCGGATCGTTCACGAGCTCGCTCGAGAGCATCACAGTAGGCCTTGGTGTTCCAAGGACCTTCCTCCACTTGGATGTTGCTGCTGGCCAACAACGTTCCGCGAAGGTAGTCCACATAGTTGATCGATTTGTTGTACTCGACGAGAGCTTGGTAGTACGCCAGTTGTGCATCTGCACGTCGCTGCTGACTTTGCAGGACTTCGTTGACCGGCGTTGTTCCCTTTCGGTACTCGAACAGTCGTGCATCACCTTCCTGCTCCGTCGCCATCCATTCATTGGCAGCGTCTTGGAGCTGTGCGAAGTGACTCGCAGTCTTTCCCACCGCGTCACTCAACTGGCTGACAAGCATTCGCTCGGCGTCTTGCAGGAAGTAGGCCTCCCTTCGGAGCGTCTTCTGAGCGTTGCTGACACGAAGCAGTTCGCGTCGAAGCCCGTTTGGAACGGTCAACTCGAGCCTCGCGACGGCTTCTTGATAATCGCCGCTGGTCAGTTCCGCCAACGCGCTACTGCCACCTGCCGGGAAACGATTGAGCGATCGATCCGGCGGCCCAAGTGTGTCGCCAAGTCCGACCCAGCGATACAGCACCGACAAGTTGACTTCCGGGAGGAGCTGGTTCTTGGCGAGTGCCAACTCAAGCTCGGCTTGTTTGATTTCATATTTGCGACTTCGCAGTTCTGGACTCAGGTAAAGTGCCTGGGCAACCGACTGATTCCAGTCGAAGTCGACACGGGCCAGCGTCGGTTCGGTACTTGGTCGAATCAATCGCCCATCCGTCGCCGGCTGCCCCATCTTCTCGCGAAGGATCCGTTCCCGACCGTACACGCCGAAGGGATCGTTGCCGGGAAGATTGGAGCCGTTGAGTGCGGCGGTCAGTCGGCGTTGTAGGTTGTAGTACTGTGCGACGGCCTGCGACTTTTCTTGAATGTTGCCTGTTCCGCGTTCAAAGTTCAGCTTCGTGAACTCCGCAGTGACTTGAGCACTGTCGCGTGCGATCGCTGCGGCCGAGACCGCTCGATAGGCCAAGTAGAGGTCCCAGTAGGCGACTTCCACGTCACGCACCAAGTTTCGCACCTGTGCTTCGAAGGTGGCGATCGAGATGTCTTCATTCATGCTGGCCAACATCACCGGAATGCGGTTCACATACGTGCCTCGGTTCCGCATCAATGGATGTTGCACCTGCACTTCCAAGATGGCCGTGTAGTCACTGAGTGCAGCTCGCGGAACGATGTTTCCGGTTTCGTTTCGGCTGTACTGCAGTTGCTGCCGAATCGTTGCAACTCCACCGGTGGTCATTCGCTTGCTGATCGCGAGCTGTTGGTTGGTGTTGTAGTTGCGTACGAACTGCGTTTCGGGGTTCACGACCTGGACGTTTTGCGGACGGTCGGTGTTTGAGAAGTCGAGGAAACCGCTTACGACGGCATCAAATTCCGCGAGTGCGTCTTCAACGCCACCGACTTGGTTTGCTCGAACGGCACCGCGAGGCAGCAGTCGGTTGCCGGCTCCATCGACCGTCAGCGGAATGGTTTGCGTGGTCGTTTGTTGCAAAGCGACATCGAAGACGCTGCCGAACTGGTTGGGCGAACCACTGACGAACTGGGCCGCGATGTTCTGACGAGTTTCGGACGTCCCGCCCGTGGTGATCAAGTACCTTGCATTTTGAAGCGCCATCGAGACGCATTCTTCCAGCGAGAGATCCCAGAACTCATAGTCATGATTGCTGACCGTGAGCGGCGGCAACGACTGAGTCGTCTCCGGCAACGATTGCGTATCCACATCGGGATACTCAATGGCCGTAGCGGTATCGAGGTAGTGCTTGAGTTCAGGTGTTTCCCCAATAAAGAACGGTTGCGTCGGCGTACATCCAGTCGCCAACAACACCGCCAATACGAGTTGTACCTTCGCAGCAATTTGAAACAACGAGCGATTCATGCCCTGAGCTTCCCTAGGTCACACCAACCATCACTCACCGCTGTGAAGGAGGATCACAGCCAGCAGTTGATTTCGGCACGAGCAGTCCAAACGGAAGCCCCCCACCAAAGTCCCTCCCGAAGCAATCGCGACGAGCGGGACTCTGTCCACACAGGGCTTATCGGGGTCCGACTGGGTAAACTTTGACGGTTCCCACAAAAATACTGAAGAAGTTCTCAATCGATGTGAAACGGCATGTTTCATGCGAAGAACGGCCGATCACCTCGCTCCAGCCGGCAGGCCGCTGGGAAGCCGGTCGCATGCGGTAGTGCCACGCTAGCCATGTGGTATCCTGCCGGGAATTCTTCGTCCGTTCGTCCTCGCTGGTAGACCTACGCACATGAGCTTGCTGAGTGAAAACGTTTCGTTATTGAACACGCCCGAAGATCTACGCCGCTGCGTCGGCTGGGATCGGTTGATGGCGACGGGCGAACAAGAACGCGATATTTTGCGCACGCACTTGATGCTGCAGTTTGCCGCCGCAGGGTTGCTGCCGCCCGGACATGAACTGACCCAGACCGCAGGTTTTTCCACGGGCATCTTGGACAGCATCCGTGAAAAGTCTCGCCTGCTGGCTTCTCACCGACGTCCGATCGACACCCGAATCGAAAACTTCTTGGCCAGCTACTTCGAGCAAGAATTGGCAGGCGAAAGTTTGGAATTGCCATCGCGGCCACTGACGCTCGATCGCCACGGCATGGCTCGAGAGCTGAGCCTGCCGATGGACGGCGACGAATTCACCAATGACTTGGTCAGTTCCCATCGGTGCACCAACGGAATTCTCAACAACCCACGTTCCGATCGTCGAACGACCGCCGGCACGTTTCACATCTGCGAAGGCGGACTGCCGATCCCGGGCGACAAAAAGGCCGTCCCCAAGGAAACGTTTGTCAAGCTGTTCCAGTATGCGATGACGCCGCCAGAGGGCATGATGTCCCTGCCGTATACCAGCGGATTCGAAAACCCAACGGAGGCCTGGGTTTCATTGATGCTGCGACCGTTGGTGTTGCCGGCCGTCGCGGGGTTTTCGAACGCCAAGTCGATGGAAGTGCGATTCTTCGTTCCCGGCAGCTTGGTCAGCAACCTTGATTTTGTGGAGTCGATTTTCGGCAACGCGGGTGACCCGCTGATTCCAGAAAACGACGCCGGTCTGGACGTCGAGTCCTGGACCGGACACACCGGCTGTGTGATTCTCGCGCCGCATCTGGGAACACTGACCAAGAAGCAAGTCGGCTTGCCACATGCCAGCGAAGCAAGCGAACGCCAGCGACGCGACGGGATGTGCTGGGAGGACGAATCAGAACTTTACAACAACGGTTCCGCCTTCAAACTCACCTGTCGTGACCGGAAAGGCGTCGTCGTCACCCTGATTGCGGACAACTATTACGGTTACTGCAAGAAGGAAGTGAAAACGCAGATCAGCTACGCTTGCAACCTGATGGGGCGGTCGGAAGAAGAGCATGCCGGAGGGGCACTCGCCTTCGCGTCCTACTCCCTTGGCGAAGAGTTCCAGGTCGACAGCCGACGATTTAACGGGCGAACGTTTGCCGACGTCTCACGCGACTACGCATCGTTCATGGACATCCAGCCCGAAGGTTACGGAATCGACGTCAACGATCCGACGATTTTGTACATCCCCGAAAATGCCAAGGCCACGATGGCCGAACGCTGCATCAAATGGCAAACCGAAGAAGGCGAGCAGAGCATCCCACTTTCACCGGATGAAATCTACATCGCGCCGAGCGGGTACAAGATCCGTCTGGAAAAACACCCCAACGCTCCGTCTTGGAGACTGGTGGGCACGGTCGGTGAAGGCGTCTTCTGCCACAAACCCTGTACGGTCAGCGGAGGCGGCAAAAGCGAAATCAGCAAGAGCTTGCGCGACTACATGCTCTACGGACCGATCTTCATCAACGATCGCGACGAAGACTTCAAGACGCTCGATGAGATCTTTTCCAAGGACTACTCCAACCGCTGGTCAGACGATTACGAAGGACGAACGGACTACAGCGACTTCAAAAGCCGCCAGGTCTTGGATCCAAGACGGAGTCTGGGCAGCGTCATCAAGCTGCTGACACCTTCGCCCGAATACAACGATGAATACAACGCGTGGTTGTCGACGATTCCCGCGCATGTCTACTCGATGGCCTTGATCATCAAACGCTTCACACGAAACTCAGACACCTCCGATTGGAAGTCTCGTTTCGGCGTCGACATCGTGAACGGATCACTCGGCCACGAACTCAAGCTAGGCGATCGAACACTGGTGGGAACCTACCTGCGTGTCGGCTTGGATCATTCCCGTTGGCGGACGTTCAAGCTGCGACAGGACTTCATCGCCGCCGCAAAAGTCCAACGCGAAGATGACATCAGTGTCAGCACCGTTGTCCCCGCGGGCTTGGTCGAAGTGCCCGGTGTCGGTACCGGTGTCGCCGGCAGTTACAAGTTCGTCGAAAACTGCGAGTACCGATTGTTCCAACGTCCTGACGACGCGATTCATCGTGGACTGGACAAACAAACGGAACTGGACCTTTCGCGTCCACGTAACTTCATCAGCAATTTCCAGCCCGTCACCCGGGACGAAATTCACGAGATCGTGCAGGACGCGATCGAGTTCGACAAATTCACCGAGCCGATGGCGGAGCTTTTGCAGACGGCGTACGACCGCGGCGACAGCTATGTGGTGAGCACATCGAACCCTCGACTGGTCGATGGAAAGCAGACGAAGAACCCCCGTTACCTCCAGGACCGTCCGGACCTGGTGTTCGCACGCGAAACCTACGTGGCGCGTCGCGGCATGCAGTTTTACCGGGGACTGAAAGCGGACGAACCCATCTATCAGCCCGTCGGTGCGGTCCTGGGCGGTCGGCGAAACAATCCGCCCGATAAGCAAATGGGCATCCGCTCACTGGCGGTTTACTCACCGCTTCACTATCAGCAGTTGCCCGAATTGGTGATGGACTATCTGTGCTCACTGACGGGCAAGAGCCCCAGCACGACGGGAGCCGGCAGTGAAGGTGCTCTCACAAAAGGCCCCTTCAACATGTTGATGCCGTCCACGGACATGAACAACATGATCGTTGCCATGATCCTGACGGAGTTGGGCGGTTTCAGCACCGCCGCGGGCCACATCGGTCCTCGCTACGAAGTCGGACACGACATTTCGCTCTTGATCCCAGAAGTCTGGTGCCGACTGTCACCCGACGAACGCGATCCGGAATCAATGATCGCCGCAGGCATGCTCGAAAAGATCGAAGACTTCGAGCACAACGGTGTGAAGATCCCGGCCAGTCGTTTGGGCTATCGCATCACCAAGACCTTCGTCCGCCATTACATGGCACGCGTCTTTGACAACCCGGGCAAAGTCTTCACGGAAGAAATCCTCCGTCCCGAGACCCAGGACTTGGATTCGTTTGCTGATGGTGTTCTGCACATCGCTGAGGCACAGCAACGGGTTGCCAAACGGTATTTCGAAGACGGCGGCTACGAACTGGCGTGCCCACCGCTTCGCGCCATCATTAGTATTTTGGCCCACGGCGAATACGAAGGCAAAACGATCGACGACCCGGCGGTTCGAGAATTGTTCACTCGGGAAAACCTGATCCAGAGCGACTGGTATCGCCGTCGTTTGAACGAGCAACAAGCTCGCGACGAGCAACACTGGAAACACTCGATCGAAAGAGTCAAGGCTGCCATCCGTTCGGCTCGGACGGATCACGCGGAAGTCGATCTTGATCTCGAATCGCGGCTGGCTTACGCCGAAGAACAGCTGAAGATGACACAACAGCCGGGCTACCTCGATTCCCTGGTCGGCTCTCTGGGCGCCGATCCGATGCGAGTGGCGGCGAACGACCCGATCCTTGCCGATCGACTCGCGTAGCCACTTTCACTTCAAACGTAGGACAGGCATCCTGCCTGTCTCATGAGAGACGTAGGACAGGCATCCTGCCTGTCTGATCAAATGTGACAGGCTGGAAGCCTGTCCTACGGGTTGTTCCCCGCTTAATTGATTGGTTCAGGGGCCTTCGCGCGACGTTGGTTTTCAAAACGAACCGGCGGTTGGGGTGCTCGTGGAGCGGCGATCTCTGGGAATTCAATAAATCGATCGGTCGTGTAGGTGCGCAGACCCGGCAGACGTGCCGAACCTTCATACCAATCGGTTTGATCAGGTTGCTTGGCAAGTTCCCGTACTCGCCGCTCGATGATTTTCTCGCCGAGATCCTTTCGATTTTTCATTCGTTCTTTAATTTCGTCGAGCTGTGCCTGGAGCTTGTCGATCTCTTTTTGTCGCATTGCCATCTGTTGATCAAAGGCAGTTGCAACGGCAGATTTCAGCTCTTCCATCAAAGCCGCTTTCTCTTCATCATTCTTTTCCCGCAAATAGGTCTTTGCGATCTCGATGGCCTTCTGATCTTCCTCGGATGTACGAGTGCGCGAGCGGAAAAAGGTCGCCGGGGCCGAGTTGGACCAATAAGGCGTCGTCGCAATCGCACGTCCGCCGGGGATCGCGACGGCGTTGTAGGCTTCCGCTGGTGAATCGAAATTTGCGTTCCCCGAAAAACCATAGACCTGTGTCCTAACAGTTTCGGGCTGCTGATTCGATTGGCCTTTCTCCTGTGCGGAGACCGACTGCAATTGCCACGTAAGCCCGATCGCTGCGACGGCACCCAGTGGTGCGAGAATGAACCATCGTTTCATCGTTTTTGTGCTCCTATTGCACGAGAAAGAATTCCAAACCATTGAATTGACTTTTCGAGAACGTGTCGGGACGTTGATTTAGTAACCCAAAGCGTAAGCGAGGGATGGTAACGATCCCTCGCTAACGCTTCGGGTTGTGATTTGCAGATCGCATTGACAAGAGCCTTTACATCAACAGTCTTTGCCGACACTGAATGACTCAAGGCATTTCGTGTTTCAGTTTCAACATCTCTTGCTCCAGTTCCCAAAGGTCTTGGTCCCATTGTGTGTCCTCCCAGTCCGTCGCCCGTTCGAATTGCAGAAACCGATCCACATCGCTTGCCGACGTGCCTTGACCGAGAACGTCGGGAAGCCGTTGTGAGAATTGGCTTGTCTCGTCGGAGCGTTCTGAATTGGAAGTAGCTGGATTTTCATCGCGGCCGAAGAATCCACTTGCCGCGGCGATCGCGAGGCAAGCGAACAACACCAAGCCCGCGATCAACGCGATTGACTTCCAAGTGACTTCATGGGCTTTTTCCGGAGCCACATTCAAGTCTTCCGGGAGTGCGTATTCGTTGGGAGCACGCACATGTGCCAGACAGGATTCCAGACGATCCTTTGCCTCTTTCGCGTTGGCAATGCGATCATCGGGATCAATCGCATGAAAGGACTCCAGCAGGCGAATCGCCCACGGAGGCAGGTCACGACGAATTTGATTGGCGGGGACTGCGTCGGCGGACGCGACGGCAACCAGGGTGGCCGCAATGCCGCGCCGGCGAAACGGCTCGCGACCAGTCCACATCGAGTAGAGGACGCTTCCAAGTGAAAACAGGTCACTGCGCGGATCAATCGCGCGTCCGCCCGCTTGCTCGGGACTCATGTAAGGAGGCGTCCCCGCAATCATGCCGCTCGCGGTAAGCTGCATCTCGTCCAGCGTTTGTGCCAGGCCGAAGTCCGAAAGAACAACGCGGTGACCGTCTTCTTCGAGCAGAATATTCCCTGGTTTCACATCGCGATGAACGACGCCTTGCCGGTGGGCCGCGGAAAGTGCATCGGCGATTTGCATCGCGATACTGAGTGAGGTTTCCAACTCGAGTGGACCTTCGCGATCGACCTTGTCTTGCAAGGAGCCGCCACGAATATGTGCCAGGACCAGGTAAGGCGGCCCCGCCTCGGCGACCACACGATGAATCGGCATGATGGCCGGATGCGACAATGAAGCCACCGAACGTGCTTCGCGTTCGAATCGTTGTCGCGCCGATCCGCGAGCGGCCAAGTGTGGATAGAGCACCTTGATGGCAACACTACGTCCGAGGCTGCTATCCGCCGCCGACAAAACGACGCCGGTGCCTCCCCATCCGATCACGCCGGTCAGTTTGTATTCGCCGAGCGTTCCGAGTCCTTGTGCGGTTGATGTCGGGTCCGTTTCGTCGGCCGGATGGTAGTCCGGCATCTGCCGCAAGATCGGCAGCACGTCTTGAGTGAATTCACGATGCTGCATCTCCCCGAAGCTCTGCGACCATGCCGACGGCGTGGGCAGTGAAACCGTCGGCGCGGGCTCAGATACCCTTTCCACCGCATCGGTCACGCTCTTGAGCATGTCACGGGTTTCGGACCAAGACGCGACATCACCGGCGAGCTTATCAAGTCGCCCTCGACAAGCTTCGCAAGACTCCAAGTGATCCCAAGTCGATTCCAATTGGAGGACAGGACCTCCAGCGGAATTCGAATGGTCATCACCCGTCAAGAGTTCACTCAAGACTTCATCACTCAGGTGATTGACGGGGCGTTGTGGTTCAGTGGTACGAATCATATGGCAGACTCCGAGAGCAACTCGACTTCTTTACGAATCGCGGCGAGCACACGGCTTCGAGCGACATAAACCTGAGCGACCCGCATGCCCAAAGTACTCGCGGTTTGTTCGGACGAAACTTCGTCGATAAACGTCATCCAGAATGCTTTCCAGTTCACCTCCCCCGTCCGCTTTCGAACGTTGGTGGACGCGATCCGGAAAAGCTGCCTTCGGTGCTCGGTTTCAAAGATGGCTTCCAATGGATCTGACTCTGAAGGCTCAAGGGAAGCAGGAATGGAATCGCCTGACGCCGACGGTCCGGCGGAAAGGGAATTCAAAGGCACCGCCGGCCGCCGACGGCGACGCAAGGTTTGCAGGGTTTGATTGCGAGCGATTTTTGCCAACCAGCCGCGGAAGGCGAATTCACCTTCGCGAGGTTCGAAGCGATCGATCGCGCGGGAAACCGACAGCAGCGTTTCTTGGGCGATGTCGGCGGCTTCGTCGGCATCGACGCCCAGCTTCAGTGCGACCTGACGGATGAGATTGCCGTAGAGATCGACAAAGCTCTCCCAAGCCGCGGCATCCCGAGGATTCCGCAGTCGGATGATCAAGCTGAGTCGGGTCTCAGGTGCCTGCATTGCGTCGTTGGCTTGGGGTGAAGGGCGAGTTCAGGAAACGGCGATCAGCAGCTGACCCGTGTTCCGAAGCCTCGAATCCGAGGCCACTTACCCATCACAATGACGCCTGGCCCCGAGTCTTGCGCGGGGGCGGAGAAAAAATCTCAGAAGTTCGTTAGCTTCCCAGGCAGACGGCCAGGGTGATCAGTCCGACGGGGATGCACCACGCCGCGAACCAGTGCAGCCGTTCCTGACGACTCCATCCGATCAGCCATTTCAGGGCGACGATCCCAACGACGAAAGATACAGACGCCCCGACCGCGAGCTCCATCACGCTGTAAGGCATGTTGACGCCCGCCGCTCGATCCTCCAGAACGTCTTTCAACTCCAAGACGGTCGCGCCGGCAATCGCCGGAATCGCCAGCAAAAAGGAAAACGTCACCGCATCGTCGGTTTTGAGTCCCAACAGGCGTCCTCCGAGAATCGTCGAACCGCTGCGGCTGATTCCTGGCAAAATCGCGAATGCCTGAAAACTGCCGACGATCAACGCCCCCAGAAAACTCATGCCTCGGTATTCGCCCTCACCCTTTTTCAAGCGCCCCAGGATGATCAAGAACGCGCCGGTGATGATCAACATCGCTCCGGCAACGGTCGGGTTCTTCAGGAGTGACTCGAACTGACTTTTCAGCAGCAGTCCGACCACGGCGGCGGGGATGGTTCCCACGACCAGCAAGGGAATCACACGCCGATCTTCGGTGAGTAAGGCGAGGATCCGCTTCCAAAAAATCAGCAAAATCGAACCCAGCGTTCCGGCATGCAGGATGATCTCCATTGTCGGCGAGGACTCGGGGGCGTCGCCGCTAAAATGGTTGAACACCGCGCCCAAGATGACGAGGTGCCCGGACGAACTGATCGGCAGAAACTCCGCGATTCCTTGAACCACGGCCAATATCAGCGTTTCGATCACGGTAGGTTCCAACGGGTTGTTTCATTTCGGTGATTCGCGACTTCTCGAACGAGCCGACGCTGATCAAACTGTGCTCGCCGGCTTACTCTGCAAGCGGTCTGTCTGCGAGCGGATCGACTGTGCCCGCAGTATTCATGACGAGTTCCCTTCGCGAAACCATCCATTGACCTCAAGAGGTGTCACACGGTGCCCGCTGATCACATCGAATCGAATATCGGGACTGTGTCGAATGGCGAATCCGCCGCAGTAACGGAAGAAGCGTTTGTTGAGCCTTCTCAAGGTGGCTCTGACGACAACGCGGAGCAACCCGAAGCATCCATCAAGTCGGACGTTATCAATGTCGCACGAGGCTTTTGCATGGGTGCCGCAGACACCGTGCCGGGCGTCAGCGGCGGAACGGTTGCCCTCATTCTGGGGCACTACCAGCGACTTGTCGGAGCGATCAGTCGTGTGGATCGCACGTTCATCGCGCATCTCCTGGGAAGACGCTTCACCGCCGCCTGGGACCATTTGGACGGGCGTTTCGTTGTCGCCTTGGGCGCGGGAATCGGTGCCGGAATCGTGACGCTGGCCGGACTGATGCATTGGTTGCTTGATCATCGCCTCAGCGAAACCTACGCGGTATTCTTCGGTCTGATTCTGGCGAGCATTTGGATCGTCAAGCGTTACGTCCCGAAGTGGACGCCATCGACTTGGGTCGCATGCGGACTCGGCATTGCCGTCGCCATCGGAATCGGACGGCTTTCGCAAGCCTCGGAATCCGCGTCTTTGCCGTATTTATTCCTTGCGGGATCGGTTGCAATTTGCGCGATGATCCTGCCCGGCATCAGCGGCGCGTTTGTCCTGCTGCTCTTTGGCGTCTATCACCCGATCACCGGGATGATCAAGAATACGGTTAAAGGAGACGTGGCTGCTGAGTCACTTGTACAAATGTCCGTCTTTGCAGTGGGCTGTTTGTTCGGCCTGCTCGCGTTCTCAAAGGTGCTGCGATGGCTGCTGGAACATCAGCGGGGCGTCACGATGGCGGCCCTCATTGGCCTGATGATCGGCAGCGTCGAAAAGCTCTGGCCGATGCAACGCCCGACCCCCGAGACGGCTGCTCTGAAAATGAAAGAGCGAGTGATGGAATCCATCCCAATGCAACAATGGGATAGCGGGGTAGTGATTCTGATCGGCCTTGCCGTCGTTGCCGCCACCGCGGTTCTCGTACTGGATCGGGTCGCCGGAGGCGAAGATCACTAAGCGTCGCAAATTTGAAACGTAGGACAGGCTTCCATCCTGTTTAATCGAGAGTGACAGGCTGGAATCCTGTCCTACCTATTGTTCCTGCGAAACTAGGCTAGCGGTGGTAGTAGTAGTGTCGTCGCGAGGAGCGGTAGTAAGGCGGCGGGTAATGCGGGAGCACATGCTGCTCGATCACGACCGGACGAACCACGGGGCGAACGACGGGAGCGGGTTGGTAGTAATTTCGCTCGATGACCGTTTGCGAAGGCCGAGCAACGTTGACGGCGGCGGGTTGACGATTGCCAATTGACTGCAGCGTCGTAATCACTGGCTCAGTCACGCCCTGTTGATGCAGCGCGATGATGTCCGCGACGGCGACTTGTCCGACGAATCCGCGCTGGCGAACTTGATTGATAATCACCTGGTCGCTCAGCCCCGTCCGTGACATTTGGATGACGTCCTGAAGCGTGACGGCCGATTGAACGGCAACGGCCTGCTGTTGCTGGGCGAACTGCCGCTGTTGAGCTTGATAGTACGCGGCTCTTTGGCGTGCCATGGCTGCTTCCTTGTCCGCCGCGTTGCCGAGAATACCGCCCGCGAACGCACCCACGACGCCGCCGATCGCAGCACCGGCGCCGGCTTCGTCGTTGTGGTCTCCGATCAAGCCGCCGGCGACTGCACCCGCCAGACCACCAAGTGTCGCGCCGCGTTGCTGATTCGTCTGAGCGATGGCAGGTCGATTCCCGAATACCAGAAGGCAAGTCGCCACGGATGTCAGGACCAGCCATTTGAGTCGTTGCGTCGCGATCATCACTTTTGCACCGTTGGGGACGTTGAGCTGAGTTTGGCAGGCAAGCGCCGAGTGATAACACAGCTCTTCTTTTCAATTTCGGATTAGCAAAACGGCTTGGTGAGGGTCAATGGAATCGCAGGCTCTGGGGCGGCCGGGAAAACTTTAACGCCCCAGCAATTGTGAAGAATTCCGCATACAATCGTACTCAGGCGATTTGGACTGGCGGAAAACCGTCCAGGGGGTATGAATGAATCCACCCAGGGTGTTTGAGATCCTGCCCCATTCATTTCACCCCACAATCTGTCTTGGTTCGGTTCCACGCGTTTGCTACTTTTGCAAACCGACGGCGAACGCAACGGCCGACGGCAAGGATCTTGACTCACTGGAAAGGAGACCAGGAAGTGAAACAAGCCAAAGAAACATCGGTCTGCGTGCATATTCGTTGGATGATCCGGCGAGATATGCCCTCCGTGTTGGCGATCGAACAGAACTGTTTCGAGTTCGCA
Organism: Planctomycetota bacterium; assembly: GCA_039821235.1. Classification (GTDB taxonomy): domain Bacteria; phylum Planctomycetota; class Planctomycetia; order Pirellulales; family Pirellulaceae; genus Stieleria. Next base: position 5,077 of record JBCBOO010000091.1, on the reverse strand, counting down.
TGGACGGAAGAGGACTTCATCCGCTGCCTACGCCAGCGGAATTGCATCGGAATGGTGGCCGAGAAGGACGACGAAATTGTCGGGTTCATGATTTATGAACTGCACAAGAATCGCCTCCACATCCTAAACTTTGCGGTCCGCGAAGAACATCGACGGACCGGTGTTGGTCAAGCCATGTGCGACAAGCTCTTCGGGAAACTGTCCCACGAGAGACGCAATCGAATCATGTTGGAAGTCCGGGAAACCAACCTGGAAGCCCAACTGTTTTTCAAATCATTGGGCTTCCGTGCCATCAGCGTGCTGCGAGACTTCTACGACGATACCGTGGAAGACGCTTACCTGATGCAGTTCCGTTACCGCCCCAACGCGAGCGAAATTTCGCAGCCAAACAACCGCATCGACCGGATCGCGGGTTAGCTGTCAGCCGACGCGGTCAATGGCGGTCCATACGACCGCAAATTCTGGCCGCGAAAGACTTCATAGCTCACCGAAGCTCACGCAAGGCCTCGATCAATCGATCGAGGTCTTTTTCGTTGTTGTAGGCATGCAGTGCGACACGGATTCCGCCTCCTCGGCAACTGGTCACAATCTGCCGATCGAGTAGGTGACTGCGTACTTGTGCCGGATCTTGCCCGGGGACTTGGAGGGTCACGATCCCCGAACGGTTGGATCGATCCGCGGGAATTTCACTCGGCAGCGAATTTGCCTCCAGCCGTTCTCGCAAACTCTCCACGAGGTCGAGAATTCGATTTTCGATGGCCGTTGGCCCGTGGTGCTCGCGGACGCTCAAGAAAAGGGACAGGCTTGCAGCCAACGCCGCCGACGAAACCATATTGGGAGATCCCGGTTCGAATCGGGCCGCCGACGGACGCAATTGCAATTCAGGCTGCGAGTAGTTGAATGTGTCGCGAACGCTCATCCATCCGACATTGGTGCATCTGAGGGAATCCAGATGCCGACTTCGGATCACACCGAATCCCATCCCTTCCGGACCAAGCATCCATTTGTGTCCATCGGCCGCCAGGAAATCGACGTCCAAATCGGCTACGTTCAAGTCAAAGACGCCCATGCCTTGGATCGCGTCAACGAACACCAAGATTCCGCGATCATGCGCACGCTCGATCAAGGATTCCAGATCGACCCGAAAGCCACTTGCATAGCCGACCCATGAAACCGCGATCACCCGCGTGTTTTCGTCTGTGTTCTCGATCAAATCTTCGACGCTGATCGCGTGACCACGACGAGACACCTGGCGAATTTCGACGCCTTTGGAACCCTGGTTCTGCCATGGGAACAAGTTGCTCGGGAATTCGCCTTCTGGAACAACGACATTGTCACCGGGTTTCCAAGGGAATCCCTCCGCCACGACGTTGATTCCGGTGGAAGTATTGGGAATCAGAAAAACTTCGTCGCGTTCGGCACCAACGAGCGAAGCAGCGGAATCACGCAGCGATTCCAGCCGGCGGTTCCAATCCGGCCAAACCGTATCGCCTTCCCTGCAAGCTTCGTCGGCATACCTTGCGATTGCCGTTGCCGCCGGTTGGGTCAGGGGCCCGACGGCAGCGTGGTCGAGATAGACCCATTTTTCGGTGACCGGCATCTGATTCCGCCACCACTGCCAGGGAGCGTCCCGAAGCAATGCCATCGACTCGGCAGAATTCTGGACGTTTTCGCCAATTATCGCCGCAACGCCGGAATCGGATGCCGGCGTGGTCTGAGAGTCGCTCAAGGGCCCCTCCAAATGGTATTTGCTGAAAAATCGGATGGATGTTTGGATTTGGCCGCACTTGGTAACCTAGCGATTTAGCGTAGGTTTGGGAAACAAACCGTTGCGTAACTATACTGCGGGCCTTTCCCCGCCAGGATACGGCTATTACTCTGGCGATTTCGCCTGTTTTGCCCACTTGTACACCGAGGTTTGATTGATGCCCAAGGCCCTTTGTCTCTTCAGCCTTGTTGCGTCGATCTTGATCGTCAGCCTCTTCGTGTTTGATGCGATCGCGCTTCTGTTCGGATTGCGCAGTTTTGCCATCCTCGGAGCGGCCAGCCTGCTCATGGATCTGACGTTTGCTAGTTTGGGTGGGATCCTGATTTTCCTCAGCTGGACGACCTACCGCGAACAGCGGTAGCAAATCACTCTTGCGGCGATTCCTACGCCGCTGGGATGCTCGCGACCCGATGCACTCCCTTTCTCGGCTTTCGATAACAAGCCGGCATGGCCCGCGAGACGCGAAAAGATCGTGACGCAAATTGATCGCTATATCCTGAGGCTGTTTCTACGCACTTTCCTGGTGTGTTTTGCATCGCTTTCGGGCATTTTCGTCGTTTTCCACGCGTTCACCAACATGGGCGACCTCGCGGATCTCGCGGAGGAACGCGGGGTCGGAATCGCCTCGGTCATGGGCGAGTACTACGGCCCCTATCTTTTGCTCCTCTTTGATTGGACCGGCGCGATCATCTCTTTGATGGCGTTGCTATTCGTCGTCGGTTGGCTTCGACGGACCGGCGAATTGACATCGACATTGGCCGCAGGCGTTTCGCACGGTCGAGTCTTCCGGTCGATGGTCTTCGCGGCACTTGCAATCGTCCTGGTGCAATTTGCCAGCCGCGAGTTTCTGTTGCCCTCGATGCGAGACGAACTCTCGATGAAAAGCAAGGATCTAACCGGTGACCTGCCGCAGCCGATCCTGCCGAACTACGACAACCTCAGCGGCATTCTGCTCGAAGGCCAGTCGATTCGCCCGCGAAGTAGGCAAATCCAATACCCTGTTTTCCGGCTGGATGTCGATTACGCCGGATTCGGAGACGTGCTCGCCGGTCAAACGGCCCAGTGGCTGGAGGCCGACGAGGCTCATCCCGAGGGATACTTGTTGACGAGCGTTCACGCCCCGCCTGGGATCGACTACATCCCGTCGGCGGGGACCGATGATCGTTTAGTATTGATGACTGCGAAAGACCAACCGTGGATCGCCTCCGGGGAGTGTTTTGTGGTCACTCCGATCAATGCAGAAATCCTTCAAACGGACCAGTCATCGACCCGGCTTTGCAGTTCCGCTCATTTATTCGGGCGACTTCGCAATCCGGCCGTCCACAACCCCATGTCCACGCACGTCCTTTTGCACGAACGACTTGTTCGCGTCCCACTCGATTTTGCGTTGTTTCTGCTCGGCTTACCGCTCGTCGTCAATCGCGGCCAGAAAAATCTGTTCGTTATGATCGGGGCAGCCATGGGAATGGTCGTGTTTTTCTTTGCCCTCAAGACAGCCGGCAGTGCGATGGGCGGCGGAGGCTACTTGTTACCACCGGCCATCGCGGCTTGGATGCCGTTGTTGGTGCTGGGTCCCTTTGCCTACATGCGGCTTCGCGAAGTTCAAACGCTATGAACGCGTTGGATTCGCTAACGCCCTCCGACGTTTCCGTTGTTATTCCCGCGCTCAACGAGGCGTCCAACATTCAATCGGCGGTGGCGTCCTGCGTCCGAAATGGTGCAGGACAGATCCTTGTGAGCGACGGAGGCAGTCAGGATGGCACTCCGGAGCTTGCCACTGAATCAGGCGCTGATGTCATTCAGACGCCACGCGGACGTGGTACCCAGACGGCCAATGGAGCCGAGCTTGCGACCGGATCGGTGATCCTGTTCCTTCACGCCGACAATCGACTGACGGATGGTTCTCTGGATGCACTTTGCAACGTGGCAAGAAGTCATGAGCCTGGGAAACCGTTTTGGGGAGGCTTTCGACAGCACATCACCGACCCGAGACGAATTTATCGCTGGCTAGAATGGGGAAATGCAGCGCGAGTTCGCGTGCGAGGAATTCCATTTGGTGATCAAGCCATCTTTGTCCAAGCAGATCTCTACCGTGAGGTGGGGGGGGTGCCAAAGGTCCCGCTCATGGAAGACGTCCGGCTGGCACAACGTCTGCGGCGCGAAGGCTGGCCGGTACTCGTCGAAGCAACTGTCGAAGTGGACGCGCGTCGATGGCAAAAGCGAGGCGTGGTACATCAAACGGCACGCAACTGGGTCATCCAAGTCGCCGATCTGGCGGGAATCTCCGAAGCAAGACTCGTCAAGTGGTACCGATAAACGCGGTCCGTCTTTCGCCAGATGACTCAAATTCGATTGGCAAAAGCGAAGACTAGTCTTGCGGGCGAAACTCGCCAACCTAGAATCGAGTGTTACGCGACGTGATCGTTGTTGGAATGGTGTTTGGTCGGGACAAACACGCAACAATCATGGCCGCTGAAATTGCTTTGAGGTGCTCGTTTTGCTTACTGAAGCCGCCGTGGAAGAGATGTTCCGCAACTTGATCAAAGATCCCAATCGTGGAGAAGATGTGTTCGACAAAGCGGAAGATCTACTGGACGAAGAACTGCGTCCGGAGAGTCCACTGCGACACCGATTGAGCGTGGAGCTGGAAGAGCTTCGGGAATTAGCCGAGAAAGGCTGATTTCCCTCTTTGAAAACAACGAGAAAAGCCGCGACGGAAATTCCGCCGCGGCTTTTCTTTTGCACCTTGGAAGGTGGTGGTTAGTAGTTGAGCGTTGCTCCGAACGTTCCACCCACCATCAAGAAGTCTTGATCATTACGGCCACCAGTGAGCTGGCCGATGTTGTTGCCGCCTCTCCAGAGGCCTCGTTCAATGTCGATCAGCTGGAAACCAGCTCGTACCGACAGCATCTTCGTCAGCTGGTAGCTTAGCTCGCCGCGAACGTCAAAGCCGAGGAAGAACTCGTCGTTTCGAGTGTAGATACGGCCTGTCTCGTTCACAATGAAGTTGGTTACGTCGGCATCCTCCGCAATCGGCGGTGTCGGCCCATAAATCGTTGTCTCGGTGTAAGTCGTTCCAAAGGAGTCCTGGAAGTTGATCCCGCTGAAGACTCGGAAGTCCGTCGAGAACGTGAACCGATTGACGAACTTGAAGTACCGGAATCCAAGCTGACCGGTGAAGGCCTCGTTGGTCGTCTCTGTCGTGTCGATAATCAACTGCTCCGCTGCACCGGCATCCAGGAACGGCGTGCCGTCCACATCGTCGGAGGTGCTGAATTGCGACGCACCGCTTGTATCGTTGATACGAAA
>JBCBOO010000090.1:0-21849 GCA_039821235.1 Planctomycetota bacterium | reverse complement strand
GCCCTCATGATTGAATCGGCCAAGTGGTTTTGCGTGGCGATCGTTGTGGTCGCCACGCTGATTGTTCTCTCAAACATGAGGCCCTGAGACCCATGCGACTCTTTGTAATCCTTGCGATTCTGCTTTGTCCCGCTGTTGTTGACGCGGGGATCTTTGGTTTCCGCAGTAGCGGCAGTCGCGGCGTGACCAGCTACACCGCTGTCAACGGAAAGATCACGAACACGAATTGCCAATGCGGAATGTGCCAAGCAGCACGCGCCGCGGCGGCTGCCGGCCGCACAACGGTTTGCTGGGGCGGAAAGTGCTATCCGATCTCGCAATTGACCAATCATGCCCGAAGTGACACGAGGTCAGTCGTTCCGACGCCAGTGGTTCGGTATCAGTCTCCAGTCGTACAATACACGCCTCCGCCAGCCCCGGTCGTTAAATACGCACCTCCGCCACCGCCGGCATCCGTTGTCGTCAAAACGCCCGTGGTTCCCGCGAAGCGACTGGAACCTCAGCCCGCCGATCCGGTGACGCAATTCACTCCGACGCCAGAGGACGCTGCAGCTCTGATGGTCGCCTTGGCGCGGGTTACTGAGACGGACGTGGTTTACGACCTGGGATGCGGTGACGGCCGGATACTGGAACAGGCGGCTTCGAGTGGTGCTGTCTGCGTTGGATTCGAACTGAACCCTGCCACGGTTCGAAAAGCTCGCCTGCGAACCAAGCGGTTTCGTAACGTCGAAATCATCCAGGGCGACATGTTCGACGAGGACGTTCGTGGGGCAGACGTCGTGTTCTTGTACCACTATCCGCCGATGCTTCGCTCGTTGCTGCCGAAGCTCAAACGGCTGAGACCCGGCGCGAGAGTGATCTCGTTCTCACATGACATTCCAGGTTGCTGCACACAGGAGCACCGAATTGGCGGTCACGTCTTTTATTCGTGGATCGTGGGTGACACGGTGTCATCCGAATCGTTTTCAATCGCTTCGAGGCTTTCAAGGTGAACTACGAAGATTTCAACCACGACGAGTTCTTGGCGAATCCCGAGCCAGAGCCGAACTGGGCGTTTTCGGGTGAGGATCCGCCCGTTTACATCCCGCCTGACACGACGCCTCCAAACGAACTGATTGGTTCGATGGGGGTTTTGTCGCAGAATCAGCGATCGTGGCAGACAAGAGAGCCGTCGATCGACGTGCTCGACGAGATCAACGATTGGATCAAGCCATACGCTGATGCAATCGTGATTGCAATTTGCGACACCGGGGAGAATCCTCACAACATCCTGCCCAAGCCGCTGGCGATGGAGAGTTTCGTTCCGGGGCAGTCGGCTTTCGATGGCAACAGCCACGGAACGCACGTTGCGGGCTCGGCTGCGGGCTCAGATCGTCGCTACACACGTTTGGTTGGATTCCAGCACATCGTAGCCAAGGTGCTGTCCAATCAAGGCTCAGGCTCGTCCACGGGCATCGAGCGTGGGATTCGCTGGGCAACTCAGTGGAAAGGCCCCGGTGGCGAACAGTGCCGTGTCATCAACCTGTCGCTTGGTGGTTCTGGGCGACACGCCGGAACGATCAATGCCTGCAATGACGCGGCGTCACTTGGGTGCGTTCCCCTTGCTGCTGCCGGCAACAGCGGTCATCGCGGCATGGGCTTCCCTGCCAAGGATCCTTCGGTCCCTGGTATCGCCAATCGTCGCGAAGATGGATCGATTGCGGCATCGAGCAGCCGCGGCCAAGTTCTGATCGCCGATGCTGGCACCCAAATCTTGAGTGCATCTCATCGCGGCAAGGATCGACTGGCTTTCATGTCGGGAACATCCATGGCGACACCATGTCTTGCGAACGTGATGGGCGGCGTCCATGCACTTCGCCTGGCGTCGGGTCTTCCGAACTGGCGATCGACTGAGCCAGTCTTTGACTTGTCCAAGAAGTATGGCGTCGACATGGGACGTCCGGGCTACGACACCGACTCTGGGTACGGATACCCAGATATTGAAAAACTGCTAACGGACATGGCGCACTTCGGACCCAAGATTTTCACGCGAGACTAGAGAACCATGCGACAATTCATTTTCTGCATGATGATCGCCATCGGTTCGACTTGCTCGGCCGAGTTAAAGCTGGTCATCAATGGACCGACCGAGGCCAAGGTGGGCGAAGCAATCATCTTGGACACCAAAGGCACGGTTGCTAATGCGAAGAACTGGATTCTGCCCGAATCCATTCGCGGCAAGGTGCTGCAGTGCAACGAGCAACTAGGTTTCTTCCCGGAGAAAGCGGGAGAATACCGGATCATCCTTCACGGAACTGATGGAGTGGTGCTTGGGCACAAGGAGATCGTAATTACGGTTGAGCCCCGTGTGCCGCCCGTGGTCGACGAACCGGATGATCCGCCCGGTGACAAGCCAATAGAGGACGATCCGCCCTCTGCAGGCTACCAGGAGCTGGAAAAGCTCAGTCACGACTTGGCGGACGAAGTCGACGAACCGGAAACGCGATCGAAGCTTGCGAGCCGACTGAAAACAGTCGATTACGACCAGTCACCCGAAATGGTTGACCAAGCAATCGATCAGACGATTCGGCGGGTGTTGGTCGAGCGACCGCGCGAAAGCGATTCTGACTGGCAAACAGGCTGGTTTCGACCGCTCATCGAGCAACTGTCGTCGATGGCCGACGATGGAGCGATCAAGGATGTGTCCGACTTGGAACGCGCAATGGAAGCGGTGATCCGCGGATTAAACGGCTAGTGACATCGTGTCACTCTTTTGCGATGACCGAATGGGCTTGGGGCTTTTGCTCCAAGCCCATTTTCTTTGGATCAACCAATTGGTTTTCTTTGATGAGGCTGTCAGCATCGTCACGAGTAAACCGACTGCCGCGAAATTCTTTCCGTGCTTCCCGAAGTTCATTGAAAAGCCGTTCTAGCTTTTGATCTGTGGTTTTCATCCACTTGCCAAAGCGCTCAATCTCTTCGGAGTGGTCTTCAGTGGTTTCCTGATGTTGACGGAGTTTCGCCGCACTGTTGCGGGATCTGAATGACACAACAGTGAGGCCGACGAACAGCGCAGTCATTACGGCAGTGCTTGCCCACTCAACTATCTTCATCTTCGCTTTGCTCATTTTCAAAATCCGTTAAGTCGATACCAAATTTCTTGAGACCAAAGAGAAAGAGCTTGCGGAAATTTAGACGGATCAATTCGGCGATTTCCTTACCGAAGAGACCTAGAAATGACGCCACACCCAAGCCAGGCCATAGGCGCACAGTGATAAGAGGGTTGAACCAGCTAAGCAGAGCGATACCGGTAATACCCAGAAATCCACTGACGAAGCAAAGGCCAAGCAGGTGCAGGTAAGGCCGGTCACGCAGGTTGCCAACCCGGAACCCCAATCCAGCAACAGCCGCGACGATGAAAAAGGTCGCCGCAAGCCAGATTTCCCGTGATTCTGCTTCCGTGATCGATGCGATTTCCGTGAGTTCTTCCATTCAATCATCCGAGTGTCCACTGGGTAGAAGGTGCCAAAGCGCAAATCACGCCCCGAGCGGTAAATGGCTTGCCCATCGTCTCATCCGCGTGACATGCCGTCACCTAGAGAATTTGTCGACGAAGCACTGTTGCATCCTGGGGTGTGATCGTTAAGCTTTCCGAGGTGACGCAATGTCACTTGAAACGCACGAGGGGACAAATATGGCAGACAATGCAAGCCTGATTCAAGGCTCGAAAGAGTGGTACGCAGCAAGGAGTGGCAAGGTCACTTCGTCCTGCTTTCACAAGGTTATGACCAAGCCAAGAAGCGGTGGCGGTCTGAGCCAAACCGCTTTGACGTACATGGCGGAACTGATCGGCGAAAAGCTCTCTGGTCGTCCAGCCGAAGAGATCAAGTCAAAGTATCTCGACTGGGGCAATAAGTACGAACCAATCGCTCGTGCCCTGTACCAGCTTTCTGGGAGCGAAACTGGGCACTCTCTTACTCAGGTCGGATTCATCGACCATCCCACCATCGATAACTGCGGTGGTTCCCCGGACATGCTCGTTAACAACGACGGTGTCGGGGAGATCAAGTGTCCGTTCACATCGGCGAACCACATCAAGTTCTGTGAGATTCGCGAGCTGACTCCGAAGATCAGCAAAGAGTACTTCTGGCAGTGCCAGGGTAATATCTGGGTGACCGAGCGAGACTGGCTCGACTTCGTGTCGTATCACCCTCTGTTCCCCGAGGACATGCAACTACACACGTTTCGGGTTTTCCGTGACCAAGACGCGATCGACGACTTGGAAGAAGAGATCCCCCGCTTTCTTGAACAAATGGAAGTCAAGATTTCTAAGATCAAGGATTCGATTCGCCCTGACGCCTGGAGCAAGTGACATCATGTCGTCTGAAAACATGGAACTTTGGAACAAAGTCTGCAAAACGCCCGAAGAACGAACGAAGCCGTTCCAGAAGGGACGAAAGGAGCTGACGGAGATCAATCAGCAGTGGCAACTGCAGCAGGCCACAGAGATCTGGGGGCCGTACGGTAAAGACTGGGGGCTCAAGAACCTTCGGTTTGAAGTGATCGAAGTGCAGGACTCTGCAGATGGCGTGCAATACTCCGCGAACATGCTGATGCTGAACGCCGAGTTCTTTTATCCACAAGCGACGTTCGCGATCGCCAACGATGCCCAGCTTCGTGTCGGCCAGGACTGCGTGAAGATGCTCGTCACCAACACGCGGTCGAAAGCACTTTCTTGGCTTGGGTTCGGCGCCGATGTGTTCATGGGCGAGTTTGATGGGCCGATCGAGTCAGCCAGCGCAAAGCCGGATCCTGTGTTCGCCAAGATCGAAAAGCGTCTGAAAGAGGCAACGACGCTGGAGGATATTGCTTGGTGCAGAACCAAGATCGAGGAAATGGCGGAATCGGGAACCATCACAGCGATCGCTGCCGATCAGTTGCATGATTTATGCAACGCGGCCGAAGCGGAGATGCCTTTCTAATCGAACAGTGGTTTTTAAGTGACGTGAAGTCACTTCGTTTTAACTTTGGAGAATTGCGAGAATGTCAAAAGTATTGGAACTCACCGCGCACAACGTTCTTGGCGTCAAAGACATCCGATTCGACCTGGACGGTCACCACCTATTCCTGATTGGTGGATCGAACTACCAGGGCAAGACCAGTGCCCTTCAGGCGTTGCTCATGTGTCTTTGCGGCAAAAAGGGCATGGAAGGCTACCCCGAGGTCGCATTGCGAGATGGGGAGAAGAAGGGCGTCGTGCAGTGTGTGATCGAGGGCGACGAAGAAGTCTTCGGAACGGACAACGGTGGTCCGATGACCGCGGAGCTTCGTTGGCGTCGCAAGGCCAGCGGCAAGGTCGAAGAGACGTTCCGTCTTCTCGATGAATCGGGCGAGGAAGCACCAACGCCACGGACGCTGTTGCAGAAGATGTTCGCACTCAAGGCTTTCGATCCTTTGTCGTTCGCCCGAATGAAGCCAGCGGACCAAGCCAGAACGGTTCAGGAACTCTTGGGTGTCGACCTGGAGTCATTCGACGCGGAACGCAAACGAGTCTTTGAGGAACGACGTGAGATCGGTGTCGAAGCAAAGCGACTCGCCGGCCATTTCGATTCGCTGTCGTTCGACAAGTCGGCACCGGCGAAGGAGGAATCCGTCAGCGACATGATGTCGTCGATGGAAGAACTAACCGCCAAGTCGGAGATGCGATCCAAACTTGAGCGAGCGAGAAGCGTCCATCTTGATTCGGTTGCCGAGCTGAAATCGGAAAACCAGCGTCTTGCGGACCAGATCACCGAGATCAAGCGCAAGATGGGCGAGAATCAGAAGACTATCGAAGAGACCGAGGTGTCGATCACCAAGGCAGAAGAGACGCTGGCAAACGACCCCAACTACGCGGACGTCTCCGATGACATGACGTCACTCCGAGAGCGTATCAAGACTGCCGACGAGACCAACGCCAAGATTCGGTCGAATGCGGAGTACAAGCGGGTTCAGGTCGAACTCAAGGCGGTTCGGGAACAATACGACGCGAAGTCGGAACGGCTGAAAGAAATCGACGAAGCCAAGTCTGAAGCGATCGCGCAGGCACCATGGCCCGTTGAGGGTATGGAACTGCAGGAGGATGGTTTGCTTCTGGACGGTCTTCCGTTTGCCCAGGCCAGCACGGCACAGCGGATCATGGCATCGACCAAGATCGGCATGGCACTCAATCCAAAGCTTCGCCTTCTGGTTTGCGAGCATGGAAGTGACTTGGACTCGGAGACGTTGGATTCGTTGGAGCAAGCTGCGAAGGACAACGACTTTCAGATCCTTGTGGAGCTGGTCACGCGAACCAGCGAAGACGAAGAGCGTTGTGCAGTCATCATCAAGGATGGCGAAGTGGAAGGTGACACGGAGTCGGACGAGTAAACCACATCACTTCAAATGACGTGATGTCAGTAGAAACCAAACCCAATAGCTAGGAATTGAGTTATGCAAGGCGAAAGAGTTGTTCACCCGACCAAAGTAGGTGCTCCAGTCAAAGGATCGCTTAAGGGCGTGTCCGGCTGGTTGTTTCCCACTGAACTCCCAAACGGAGATGGTCTGTTTCTACCAGACAGTCTCGTGACACCCACTTCGTTTGAAGAATTCACACCGGACGAACCGTACCCGGTTTTCGTTCCTCAGAGGCACCCTCAGGGTCGAGCCCACGGATCGATGTTGAATCAGTGAGTTTTGAACTAGGCCCGATTGGTTAAAGAAACGGAGAACAGAGATGGATGCCGCAGGTGAATTGAAAGATCCGGAGAGTCAGGTTGAGATTTTGAAGTCGATGCTGCTGGAGGCTCGTTCGGATGCGACGAAGTACAAGCAGCAATGGGACTCTCGTAGGAAAGAATTGAACAATCGTGAGGCTAAGTTGAAGCGGAGGGAGGACACGATTGAAGATCGTGAGCGGGACGCCGTTGTTGAAGAGCAGAAGTACCGTGACGCGTATGTCCGCTTGGAGCAGGAGTTGATGGAGGCTCGGGGGAAGTTGCATGCGCTGCAGATTTATGGACGCATGACAAGAGTTGAGGTCACGGATGTCTCTGAAGAAGAGGTTGAGCGACTGAAAGAATCACTTCGTGAATGCCGTGGGGAACTGGAGGTTGTTCGGCGGCATAGTGCCGGCGAGTTCTGGTATCACCAGGGCGACGGGCACGACGAACCGGAATCGCTGACGTGTCCGGTGTTGATGAGTGCGGAGGATTACCTCGCTCAGCAGCTTGCGTTGAAGGCTTGCGATGAGCTTCTTTCCTTTGTTCATCACGGCATGGACGACGAGCATCTTGGCGACGCCTACAGAACGGCGATCCGGAATGCGTTGAATGCCGTATCTCAAGCACTCAGGCCGAGCGATTCGGAACCGGAGTCTACGGTTCAAGAACCGAAGCCGGACGCGAGTTATCCCGTTCGACGACGTAGCGATGGGATTTGGATGGCATCTGCGGACAGCAGCGAATCAGCTGCTCGCCGCGTTGCGGTTGACTGCATGAATGCTTTTGGAATGGACCCTAAAGATGACATGATTCGTGTCAAACTCATTCTCGCGATCGCCGACCGCGTTGACGGAATGTTGAACTACGTCTCGCGAAAGAGCGAAGAACGGGCCAGCAAGCAAGCGAACGGCGAAGTCAAAGCGTTGATGGACGCGATGGAAGCCGCTTGGGGTGTGATTGCGAACGTGGGCGTTCATAGCGGTGGTTGGGAATCTCAGTCCGGTGAATGGTGCAAGGCCGCTTGCCGGTGGCGTGATGAGCAGTGGCACCCGGCACTTGAACGCAACGGCTACACGCCGCGAGAGTCAGCGAACGGTAAAATGTCCGGTCCCTTTCAGTCTCTCGATCACTACTTTGAGCTTCCGGTTGGCGAGGGATCTAAGGCCGTTTACAAGATTTCGGGCGAAAATGAGAAGGTAGGCGATGAGTTGCCAGAAGACCCTGGCAATCATTCTGCGCCGCCTTCATCGGAAGATTCACCGTTGGCAGCGGTATCGCCGCCTGCAAGATTCATCGGGTTCGTGGCTGGCAAGCATTGGGCCAAGCCGATCGTTAGCAGTGGTAACTTTCGCCAAGACATCCGAAGGGCGATGGCCTCGCCGCAGGGCAAAGCTGAGAAGCTGTACCTGTTTTCTGATGTCGCATCAGACATGCTCGACAGCCTTCCGTTTGCTTCGAGTAAAGGGATAAAGTTCGCGGGGGTTGATCTTGAAACAGCCGGTTCAGAAGGAGAACTGTTTTGGATGGTGTTTGAGCACTATGCAAGCAAGCTTCCAAAGGAATTCAGTTCATTGGCAGGCAACTGCGGAACCAGTATGGAACCGCCTTCGAACGACACCACGTCACCGCCGGCGGACAAAACCATTCCCGATCCCGGCCCGGATCACGTCTTGGTGGACCCAAAGCGAGACCGCTTCGAAGATCACAAGCATCACGCGGAGTATTGGTGTTCGGGTAATCAAGATTGGATTCGATCTTCCAACGAAAATTGGTCAGAAGAGCTTCGGTATCGAATCCCAAAGGGACCGCTCGGCGATCACCGGCACTGGATCACCAACCGCAGAGCTGACGATAGGCCGGTGTGGGCGGTATGGCACGGCAAGGTTTCCAAATTTTCGGCTTGGGAGTTCGTCCGAAGTGCCAAGGTGTGGATGCCGTTCGTTGACGGCGATTCCCGCCCCGAACCGCCCGCTGCGTAGGTGACATCGCGTCACTCAATTTTCTAAGAACCCGAGAACCAAAATGGCAAAGAAGAAAGTAACTAAGAAACCCGAGATCAAGGTCAACGAAGAGTTGGAATTGCTCTTGCCTCCACTGTCCGACAATGAGGTGGAAAACCTGGAGCGAAGTCTCCTTCGATCGAACGGACCACTCAATCCAATCTGGCTATGGAAAGGCACCATTGTTGACGGGCACAACCGTTACAAGGCATGTCGGAAGCTCGACCTTCCATTCGACACGAAAGACGTGTGGCCGGATGCGAAGGACATCGATGAAGTGAAATTCCTCATGAAAGAGGCCGCTTGCGGACAGCGCAACATGCCTGATGAGGTGACGTCACGTTTTCGCGCCCAAATGGTTCGCTACCTGGTTGAGAAAGAAAACAAGCCCGTCAAGGAAGCTGTGAGTCATGTCGCAAAGTCGGCAGGCGTTTCAGAGCGACAGATCCAGCGTGACATGGCGAAGTCGAAGACAATTGACGGAATGCATCCGTCTTGCGCAAAGGCTGACGCAGTATGGAAGCTTTCAGATAACCAAACGAAGCAGCTTGAATTGTTGACTCATGAAGAGCAGCACGCACTGATCGAGCGAGCTGGTTATGAAGCAAAAGGCATCAAGGGCGAACTTCGCCGAATGGCAAAGGTTGAGGGGTCACCGCTGCAGAAAGCTACCGCGAAGAAGGCTGAGAAACGTGCGAAGTCTCGTGAAGAGCGAGAGACGGCTCGGCAGATGCTTGATACCGCGATCGATGCTCTTGCGGACTTCCAGAAGCGAGCTATTTCCGCTCGGCGAAAGCTTGGTGTCACCGAAAAGAAATGGGACATCGTTCGTCACTTGATTACCAAGCTCGATGACGTCCTCGCCAGTTGGAAGCAAGCGGCCGACGAAACCAAGTGACGTTGGGTGACTGACATCACATGAATTGGATTTGCGAAACTGGTGACATCACGTCACCTCGAAACCACGGAGATTGAAATGCCAAACCGAAGAACGTTCGGGAAGATGCTTTCGGCGACAGGGATCTTTGCCTGTCTTCCTAGTCTGCAGATTCGGGAAGGGATCACGATGGATCTCATGAAACAATTTTGTGATCGATTCAGTTCACGTCCGTATCGATTTGACATGCGAGAGCCGTTCGTTGAGTCTGGCAACGCCAGTGCAAGCGATGGTCGCGTTGGTGTTCGTGTGTTCGACACGATGGGGCTTGCTGACACAGGCAAGCCGCTTTCGATTCCACCATTGGATCGAACTTTCAAGCAACTTTGGAAACCGAATTCAAAATGGACGCCGGCTCCCAAGCCAGATTTCCAAGGGAGCGAGTTCGGATGTCCACGCTGCCAAGGGTACGGGTACCTGGGGACGCTCACCGACTGCGACAAGTGTTTCTCTTTCGAACCGGATGAGTTTGGCAACGAGTCTGCCAACTGCACGCACTGCGTGGACGGACTCATCGGCAGACAAGTCTGCCCGGACTGCAAAGGCAAGCCGGACGAGCGACGAAGCGGGTATCAGCAGATCACGGATGAGTTACAGGTAGCGGAAAGCTACTACCGGAAAATCTTGCAACTGCCGGACATGGAAATCAATCACAGCACCGGTTACGAGCGCCCTCCGCATTCTCGCGCTGTTGGGCATGTTCTGTTGTTTCGATTCCAGGGCGGCGAAGGGATGCTGATGGGACTTGATCTAAAGCGGAGCAAGTGACGTCATGTCATTCCAATTAAGCGATTTCCTCTGGGAACCCCAGCGGCGCACTCTTGAACGAGTGATGTACGAACTGAATGAAGGATCCAGTCGCGTGATTCTTCAGTCACCCACAGGCACAGGAAAATCGCAAATGTCACTGGAGCTTTTGCGATGGGCCGATTCTTTGGGAGTTGGTGGCAACTTCTATGTAAATCGAAAACTGCTAGTCACCCAAACGGCTGATCGGTTTCAGGATGGTGGGCTATGGATGGGCATTCGAGCTGCCGAGTACGAAGACCGATTCGACGATGATGCACCCTTCCAAGTTACTTCGGCACAGTCGGAAGACGCGCGAGTCTATAAGTCTGGTCGATGGCAAATGCACGACGTTGGCGAGGGTGGTCTCGTTATTGTTGACGAGAGCCACATGCAAAAGTCGAAGGTCATGAAGAACATCCTTGATTGGTATGAGACTCAGGGTGCTCGAATTGTCTTGCTGACCGCAACGCCAGTGAACATGAGCAAATGGGCCGAGCAGATCATTGTCAGCGGAAAGCTGAAAGAGTGGCGTGACGTTGGCGCTTTGGTGATGGTCCATCCCTACACGATCAGCCAGCCTGATTTGTCGAAGGTCAAGAAGAACAACGTCGGCGAATACATGATGGAAGCCGAAAAGAAAAAACAATTCGTTCAGTCGATCGTAGGTGACGTGCTGTCATCCTATGAAGAACTGAACCAGGGTGGGCCGGCGATGATGTACGCCCCAGGTGTGGCTGAATCAAAGTGGCTGACCAGCGAGTTTCGAAAGCGTGGTCACGATTTCGTGCATGTCGACGCGACGAGTGCCATTATCGACGGCGAAACGCACAAGCTCGATCGATCGGTCTGGGAAGACATTGTTGGGATGGTGAAAGACGGCACGAAGCAGGGGCTTTCGAGTAGGTTCAAGCTTCGGGAAGGGATCGACATCCCTGCAGCCGACCATTGCATCCTGGCAACGCCTATCGGTTCGCTGTCATCCTTCCTGCAGATTGTCGGTCGGATCATGCGTGCATCGCCCTCGACAAACAAGACGCATGGAATTCTGCAGGATCACGGTGGCGCGTACCATAACCATGGAAGCCCGAATCACGATCGCGACTGGGATTCGCTTTGGCAGTTGAGTGACCATGCAGCGTCAACGATGCACATGGACGCGATGAAAGAAGGTCAGGCTAACGAACCGATTCGCTGCCCGAAGTGTGGTGGTGAGCGAGCTGCTGGTCCGAAGTGCCCACACTGCGGCCACGAGCACAAACAGTCCGAACGACGGATCATCATGGAGGACGGTTCGGTAAAGCTCGTGGAAGGAAAGTTGGTTAAGCGAACGCGACGTGTGACTAAGCACAACACCGCACAGCTTTGGACCCAAATGTACTACGGGTTCAAGAACAAGAAGGTCGAGCGATCGTTTGCTCAGATGGAAGCCTTCTTCAAAAAAGAGTATGGATACCGACCCGAGCGAAACTTGCCGTTCATGCCTCGTCGCGTGATCGACTGGAAACGAAAGGTTTTTGAAGTCCCGATGAAAGACCTGATCGGCTCCACCAAGGAGAAGATCAATTGAATCGCCAAGTACGCATTGCCAGAACGATGCTCCTGGATGCAATGCTTTTGGGTGTCGTGCTCGCAAAGGATGGCGATCGGGACGAGATCCTTGCGGAGATAAAACCCAACGACATGACGTCAGTAACCGGCCGGCAGTTATTGGAGTCAATCAAAGACGGAAGCAAGTCGAGGTTCGTCAAGCTGATGGCTCGGCGACTCGGCGTCCAAATGTCGACCGAAGAACGGGCAATCCCCGCGGTGCTACGAACCGTGAAACTACGAAACGCGAGCGAAGCGGCTCGTTCGATGACCAAGATCATGCTGGAGTCGATCAACGATTCGCATGACCTAGAAGACACTGCCGAGGCATGGGCCGAGGCATTGGAACAACTACAGCGTGTGGTTGTGATGGAGAAGAAACTCGAAACGAGGAAAAAATGATGTCGAAGGAATCCAAGGTGTTCACGGACAAGCTTGAAGCGCTTGAATATTTCGCTGGCGACGGCGAGTTCTACAGCGCGTCGCTTGCCGATGGCTCACCTGTCTACGTGGTTGCGGTATCACACCACCAAGCAACGATCGCGCTGACGCAACATATTTTGCCGCTTACCAAGTGGGATAAGGCCACTCGGCAAGAGCAGTATGTCCAGGCACTCAAGCAGCGTGTCGCAAAGTTGGAAGCGGCGGCGAAGCCTGCGGAAACTCCCGAGAACAGCGAGGTGCAGTCTGATGTTCAAGAAACTGCTTAGCATGATCGTGGGCCCCGAGGTCGATACTGAAGCCGAAGAGGTGCACTCCAGGCCCGAGGGTGTGATGTGCATCGGCGGGCCTCTGTCCGGAACACCTGTTTTCAATCTTCCCAGTCGCTCCAAAGAAATGCGACTGGCAACGGGCGTCTACGCGCTGGAGTATCTGGGTTTCGAAAATCAAGTGATGAAGCCTGTCTACGTGTGGAGCTCGTTGCATCACGAAGAAGCGATTGATGCCGTGATCGCCGGATTCGCAAGTGACGCGGTGTCATCCTTGCATCGGGAGAGTGATTGAAATGAGTAGGGTTTTCACCATCGGCCAAGTTGCGATGCATTGCAAAGTCCCAATCCGAACGGCGTCCAAGTGGTTCGATTCAAAGCAACTCAAGGGGTACGCGATACCGGGTTCGCTTGATCGCCGCGTACCAGAGCGGTGTTTGATCGAGTTCATGGAAGCTCGTGGGATGCCACTGGACGGCTTAAAAAGGGAGGAATCCACATGAAGACCAAGTCCGCACTTTCTTGGTTTGGCAGTGATGCTAGCGTTGCAGCCGAACTTGCTTCGATGCTGGATGGATGCACCCATGTGACGATTCCATTCGTCGGTGGCGCATCGATCATCCCGCACTTGAAAGCAAGAGCGATTGTTGCGAACGACCTGAACAACCTTGCGATCAACTTCTACAAGGTGGTCGCAGGGATTCACGGCGATCGACAGTGGCTCTTTAAACAGTGCTCCAGCACGCTTAGCCATCCGCAAGAATTGGTGCAAGCCACAGCCGTGCTCGCCGCGCCTGATATTTGGTGTGCCACAGACCTTGCATGGGCATACTGGGCTCAAGTTTGGCTTGGCCGGAAAGGAACAGGCGGAACTGATCGAGTTCACAAAACAAAGCCATCGATTCGTTGGTCTGCGAATGGCGGAACCAATTCGAGTCGTTTGAGCTCAGCCGCGGATGATCTTGCATTGTGGGCAGAACACTTCGAGCGATGTGAATTCACTTGCCTCGACTTTCGCGAAATCGCCGCAAAGCTGAAAGACGATCCCAAGTGCGGCTCGTACTGGGATGCTCCATGGCCAACCGCCGGCGACCGCTACATCCACAAGTTCACCGAGCAGGATCACGGCGATATGCGTGATGTGGTAGGCAAATTTGAGCATCACCGCATTGTGATTCGTTACGGCGATCATCCGATGATTCGGGATCTCTATGCCGATAATCACTGGACAATCACCGACGCGTCGAGTCGCACTCAAGCGAATAAGAACATCGGTGAGATCTGGATCACCAATTTTGATTTGAAAGCAGGTGACGCGGTGTCACTGGAGGAATCCGATGGCTGAAAAAGTGACGTACGGAGGAATCACCTTCGACTCGCCAGATGAACGCGAGTTTTATTGGTGGTGCGAAGAAGCTAAGGCCAATGAACTGATCGAAGACTTCGGATACCAGCAGCCGACTTTTCGTCTGGCTGATCCGGTTTACGAGTTCATCGAAAGAACTGGGGCGAAGGGGCAGAAGCTCAAGCCTAAGCGGAAAACGGTTCTGCAGGGCATCACCTACACGGTGGACTTTCATCTGATTGGCATCCGAAAGGGTGTGGCGGTGAGCGAGTTCCTGGACGTGAAACCCGCCTTCACGCTGCGTGATTCAACCGCGAGCCTTTTCTCCGCGATTCGAAAATGGGTTTACCAACGACACAGCGTATTGGTTTTCCCAGTCGTGCCCAAAGAGCTGTTTGGAAGGACGTTCGCGCCTGCGAATTCCCTCCTGACACCAAAGACCAGAAAGCCGCGAAAGGGGTATCAAGACTTTCTGACGGTTGAGCAGTATGTTTCTGAACTTGCAGATGACACCACGTCATTCGAAGGAGAACCAAATGAAGCGGATGAGTGAAAAACGTCGCAAACGCGAAGCAGAGGCTCGACCAGCCCGCCGAGCATTGATTGCGGAGGTTGGCGAGTGTGAGCATTGCGGGGCGTGTCCCGAGGATCCACACCGGGGCGTGCCGCGTAGGCTTTCAAAGCTCTGTGTGCACGAGATTGCAAACGGCCCGAGCCGGCAGAAAGCCCTGGACAAGCGATTCGCCACGCTCGTTCTCTGCTGGCAATGCAACGGCGATGACTTCGAAGACAAAGGGCAATGGCCGGAAGCGAGGCAACTCGCGTTGCTGGCGATGAAGCGAACCAGGGACTTCGATCTGCCCGCTTACCTGGAACTGACTAACCCCAACGCCCCCCACCGAATCACACTCGACGAGGTATCAGCTTACATGTCCGACGAACGACTCAAAGTCACCGATGTAGCCGAACTGCTGCGGGTGAACCGGCGAACGGTCCAATCATGGATCGATGCGGGTGAACTGGCTGCGACCGACGTTCGGCCGTCCGGCGCGAAGCAAGCACTTTGGAGGATCGAATACGCCGACCTCCTGGATTTTCAGCACCGACGAAAATACCCTGATGAAGCAACAGCCGTCGAAGATTGCGAGAATTTGCTCGGCGACTGACATCACGTCACTTTGGAGACTTGCGAAAAATGGCTATCAACACGAACACCCTTCCGACGAAGATCCTGACGCTGGAGGAAATACGAATCGTCCTCCACGACCTAAACCACAAGATCTTGAGTCAGCGAGCGGTGTGCAAAGCGAACGCCTGGCACCGAAACCTAATTGTTTTCCGGCTGTCCTGCTGCTGCGGTCTGCGCAGCAAGGAGATTCGGCACCTTCGACTCTCGGACTTTCTTCTCAATGGAACCCGCCCCGTGATTCGAATCCGCAAGGAAACGACCAAGGGGATGAACGGTCGTCGACGCGCGAGGCTCGTGCCGCTTTGGTGGGACAAGGGAACGCTCAACGACCTGCAAAACTTCTACGTGTGGCGTATGAACGATGCCGGCGGCGACGAGAACGCCTACTGCATCATGGACTCCCGCGCCCGGCAGGATCGAGCACCAACTCGCGATAAGATGCACCGCCGATGGTTTCGTGCGATTCGTGCGCTGCCAGAAGCTCGGCAGAAGCAGTTGTCGATCCACTGCGGCCGTCACTCGTTCTGCAGTCACGCGTTGCACAACGGCCGATCGCTGGCCGAAGTGCGTGATGCCGCGGGACACACCTGCGTCTCGATGACCCAGACCTACATTCATGCCCTGGAAACGGGCGAACTCCCTGACGTCTTCCCTGAGGATGATGATTGATGACGAAACGTAACCGAAGACAGCGACGCGCGGCACGGCGACAAGCAACCGCTGAAAAAGCGGCTCCACCCGCTGTTGAGCCACCATCACCCGAGCCAGAGGTGCAGCCGGAAGCAGATGACGCGGTGTCACCTGATGGTCTCGATGCGATGATCGACTCCATACAGCCTGACGAAGTGCTCGTTTTGCTCTCCTGCGGCGACGACACGCACATGGAGGTCTTTCCGGGCCGATCGATCGTCGGAGCGGCCGAGGAAGCCGCTGTGCGGCATGTGGACGGCCTGGGGGCGTTCCCAGCGTACGAGATCTCAGCGGAGTGCTACACGGACTTCGGGCACTTCGGGCCATTCCCGATCGAGCTGGAACTGACAGCGAACGCGACTCGGATTCGTGGGGATGCGGACGAATGAGGTGACATTGCGTCACCTCCGAGAAACCAAGTGTCGATGTTGCTGAACAGCAACACCCCAGCCAACTACTCCAGGTTCCCCTGAACGCCTGTGACACGAGGTCACTTATTTCGTGTTTTTGCGTAAAAAACGGGTCCAACTTTCGTTTACTTCGTTCCAGTAGTGTTGTACCCTGGGGTGTAAGTTGGGCTGCTCGGCTAGCGGGTCTGGGTAGCCAAGGACAAATTGGAGATTTGCGAGATGATTAGCATGGCGAAGAAGAAGAAGGTGTCCCGGACGCGTTCAACGCAAACGGGACAGCGAGATGCCTACGCTGGCCGAACCGATCGAGCAGCACGGAAGCATGGCGAGCAGGAGCGACACTCCTGGGATTACGACGATCTCGTCCGGATCACTGGTAAGACCAGAAACACTGTCTACCAACATGTCGCCCGGGGTTCTTTCGATCCCGATTCCCTGGAGTCGGTTGTGTGTTGGATTGCGAGACACGCCAACCTCGATCTCAAGCGGAAGATTCTCGACTACGCCCTGGAGTCACGCGCGAATCGGAATCCCGGTCTCTAGCTGACATCATGTCGTAAATGATCCTTGCGAGTCGCAAAAGCTCGGTGTTCGTGTATTGGTCGAATAGCTGGGCAACATGGATGCGGTCCTCTGGGGTCTCAAATTTGTTCATCTTTCGATCGTCGATGCGGTGGTTAACCATCCGTGCGGTTTCTGCCAATCAAAATGATTCTACGAACCCCCCGTGACACTTCTGGTCACACACCAATG
This sequence comes from Planctomycetota bacterium, assembly GCA_039821235.1. Taxonomy (GTDB): domain Bacteria; phylum Planctomycetota; class Planctomycetia; order Pirellulales; family Pirellulaceae; genus Stieleria. The sequence goes on along the minus strand of JBCBOO010000090.1, from coordinate 4,720 downwards.
GGTTGTACTCCTGGGTGTATGGACACCCTGGAACGAGCCGTCAGGCACACATTGAGGTGTGCAAAATCCCGAATGTTCGGGCAGGACGGACGTTCGAACGCTTCGATTCTGCTACGGAACCGAAGGTTAGAGGTTCGAATCCTCTGGGGTGTACTCTTTTCAAGTCTTTACCGCTGCGTAATTTGCGACTTCTCAGGCGTCTACGCCTTGCTATAGGTAGATGCATTTGGGGCAGATTCTGTCGACTTCGCCGCCGGGAGTTTAGGCGGGCGTCGTGCCCGATGCGCGGCGGCGTCCGAGCGCCGAGCGTCAAGCAACGCGATCGCTCCGCGGATCGGTTGGTCCAGAGTGGACTAAAACTGCACCAAGCCACCTGCCTTGGCTTTCTGGCGGACATTTCAGCAAGTTCGCTCGACGGAATACGCATCGAACTGCGTATCCCCCGATACGATTTCGATACCTTCGGCCATCGCTTGTGCGATGAGGAGGCGATCGAATGGATCGCGATGGTGGAAGGAAAGGTTCAGCAACTCGGCAGTGTGGCCGGGACTGATGTTGAGAATCTCGAAGCCGTAGTTCACCAGTGCGATGTCGATGAAGTCAGATCTTTTCCACGCCGGCACGGAAACAAATTTGGCGGATTAGACCGATCCGCTTCGCCTTCTCCGTGACGGACGCTTTGTGCTTGTGAACGGCAAGGCGCTGGCCGCCGGTTCGTCAGCCCTACTTTCCTCGACCCATCTGGTCTTGTGCCTCAGTGATGTAAATCACGACCTGCTCTAAATCCTCAACCGTATCAATGAACTGGATCTCGCCACCCTTGGTCCAAACCTTTTCATTCTGAATTGGATTCTCACCTTGCCGAAGAACACGCGTCGCATTCGCCTTGAACTGATCGCGAACTCGTTTCACACCATCTGCAACCCGAAACTTCTGATTGCCAGTCGTTGGAACAACGGTTACCACAACATGAACATGGTTCGATCGAGCAGAAACTGCGTGCAGTTCCCAATCGCGATGCTCGGCATGCTCACGAATGACGTTCTCAACCGCTTCACGCTGTTCAGCGTCGAGTAAGACAGCTTGCTCTTTCATACGCCCTTTGCACCAGTCTTCCAGCACTGGTTGCGGTGGCTATTCGCCCTTCTTCCATTTCATCCAACCGCGAGAATCACCCGGTAACCATGAACCATACGTGGTCCAGGTGATGAAGAGCGTTATCGGGTCATTGGCATTGCTTGGCATCGCAACATCGTACCGTTCGCCACGGACCGGCGGCTAGCGCCTTGCCGCTCACGAGAGTAGTCGATGGAGCGTGCTGGTGGAACCGATTCCGCGATCGGCACGCCACTAGCCGCGGTTTCATTGCGTCGGGCTTCCACTCACTACTACCAAACCGGCGGCTAGCGCCTTGCCGCTCACGAGAGTAGTCGATGGGCGCGAATGAATTCGATTTTGACGAGGTTCCGTAATTCGACAGGGTTGAATGGATGCCTCGTACAAGCTCCGCCAGAGATCATTCGTGCGATGTGAGCAATGGTAACTTGATTGTCTGAACACGATTCCACACTTCTATTTGCACGTCGCTGAGTGAATCAATCCGAACGACGGGCCTCGACGCGGCAGGCTGCTTGCGCGAGTTAGCGGGCGTGCTCTTGTTTATTTGGCTCCTTGGGACAACGGCGTCTACAGCCACCATCCTCGCGTTTCCCTTTTCCTTGCCGTTGAAGATGACGGCTCGCAGCTTGGCGGAAGTCCCAGCGAGTTGAACCACTTTCGCTTGAGCTTTGACAAAGCGATCTGATTTACCGCCACTGTTCCGCATCTCTAGCTGTAGGAGTTGATCTTTGATGATGGTTGCAACATCCCCTCGAAGATCAAGGGTCACGATATCGCCTTTGCTAAATTCAAGCTCATCGTGTTGCTGAGCGATTGCTTGCGATGCGAATAAGAGAGATTCTAAAGCGACAAGGATAACGACAGACTTGAAAACGCTTGGAAAAATCACAGGCTTTATCCTCGGAGTGGGCTGGTCAACGAAAGGAAGATGACATCGACCTGCAAAGAGTAGCCAATACGGGCATCCGGAATCTCTATTTGGAATCAAACAAGTGTAAAATGATTGTGAGCGTTATTGGCGGCTTCTCGAATCCTGGTCGGCGGTTTAACAGGAGTATCCCATGGGCTGCGAACGTAGTTTACGACACAGAAACTGGGCGATGGTTCACGTCGTCCGAACCTTCCCGATACACAATTGTCGTTGGCAGTAATTCACTGAAGGTGACAACAACTCGGAGGACGCAGCTATGTCGAACGATCGCGTCATTAACTTCTACAGCGTGGGCGATGAGTATGGGGAGTTCTCCAACTTCGCAGCGTTCCCGATCAATCTTCAGGGAAAACCGTGGCCCACGTCAGAGCACTATTTTCAGGCTCAGAAATTCCAGGACACGGGGTATCGGGAAGAGATCCGAAAGGCCAAAACGCCAATGATTGCCGCACGTCTCGGAAGGGACCGCAAGAAAACACTGCGCCGAGACTGGGAGTCAGTGAAGGACGACGTCATGCGAGAAGCGGTTCTAGCGAAATTCACCCAGAACGATGAACTGCGTAATCTGCTTTTGGGAACTGGCGAAGCCAAGCTGGTTGAACACACGACGAACGATGCCTACTGGGGCGACGGCGGTGATGGAAGCGGCAAGAACAGACTGGGCCTCATCCTGATGGAATTGCGGGAGAAGCTTCGTGAACAGGAAAGCAGCCGATCAACTCAGTAGCTGAGAAGTTGCCCAGCATCTGAAAGTGCGTCAGATGAGTCCCGTCGCCAACGAGCTTGATGTCGTCGGTGCGAACGCAACTCTGCAAAGAACCATGACGTCCACCATCGGGATGATGGAACCGGTGCTTTACACGCTGCATGCCGCTGCAAACAAAGAGAGTCGAATCATCCTCATGCGGTATGATGGTTCGTCTTCGCCAGCCATGACGGAGGCTTTCAAGTGGCGCGGAGGGTTAGGCCTTCGGATTGGCACCAGCGGTGAAGCACGTTTTCCTCTTGGGGTGTTCTTAGGCGATTGCACTTTCCCCTTGCTTGAATGATCGTGCGAAGGGAAGGCACGACCTCGACCGTCAAGCACTTTTGCAGTCGCTCGCGCGTTCGCTTTTCGAGAGTCCAAATCGAGGTTGCTCCGCGGGCACATCGCTGGGAATACGACGCAACGCAGTGCCGGAGGGCTCGCCCTTCCACTGCGAGTGCGGTTGAACTTCGTAATTCACGGATCGTCCAAACGCACCACGCTTGCGAGTCCTCGCGTCCTTCCGTCCACTCAAAACCCTCAATGCCACAAGACTCCCAATTTGGCACATGGAACGAATTGCTGCTGCGAAGTCGGCGGTGCCATGTCTCCATCTGCGTCAGCAAGCTCTCCGGAGACCGTCCTTTCATCGAAAGCCGAGGCGCAGCCACCCGTGAAACCACTCGTTGCTCCACCGGATCCCATTGGGGAGTCTCTTCGAAACGCATGTGGTTGAGGTAGTCGATTAATGGGCCGACCAAACTAGGCTCCAGCATCGGATGAGCAGCGAACCACTCCAGGACCGAGTACCAAAACGAATCGTTGGCGTAGTTGCCGACCAATCGCGTCGATGCGACCGCGGCGGCGAGTCGTTGATCGCCACGGAGACCACGAATCTGTGACCAGCGAATGGCCTCGTCGACCGTCATCGTACCGGGAGCACTCAAGAACGCACGCTTGGAGGCCTTTGTCATTTTGCTCGGGAACTCGATCTGTGAAACGCCGTGTCCCGCCCCGATTGAACGAAACCAATCTCGGTGTTGGTCGGCAATTTGGTTTTGGCGACCATCGGAGCGGCGCACGATTCCCCATGCCGCATCAAGAAACGCCGGGGCCTCCATGTGGATATCCAAAAGGTGATGGATCAGTTGGCGAAGCTGTCGTTTTGCATTTCGTGAACCGGGACGCCATCGCTCCGGTGACCGGACCCAGTGTTCACGATGACTGAACAGCAACACCAACGTCTCTAAAAACGAGCATCCGCCTTGCGCGAGACTCTCTTTAGCAACAGAATCCTGCAAGAAGCGGGCGTTCGCTTTTTTGAGAAGCTCCAGCCAATCCGCAAACGCATCCCACATGGAAGTGTTCTCCTTGCGTGATCCAAAGCGATCGCATGCGAGTCGGTACGCGTTGCTGGCGGATGCGGACGCGAATTCCGTGCGTGCGGCGTTCCCACGGAAAAGGTCCCAAGCATGTTTTTCCAGCTTCTTTCGTGGGCGATACCGAGCGACTTCCTTGTCTGCTTGCTCGACGATGCTCAGCTCGCGACTGAGCAGCCGTTTGTGCTTGTTGGGATTGGTGTCGAAACCATGTTGACGACACCATCCGCAATATTGCGGCCAGTCATCCAGTCCCAGTCGACGGATGTGGCGACGCATTTTTGGTGGAAGTGCCGCCAGGCCCTCGTCGGAAAGAAGCTTGGTATCGGAGGTCGTCTTGCTTTTTCTTGCCATAGAATCGACAAGACGAATTTGCACCTCACCAGGTTCGCATGGTCGCCCAAAGAGGGAAAGGGACTGTTGGCCATTGCTGAACAAACGACCGCCCGCGGAGCGTGCGGCGAGGGTTCTAGCCCTTGGCGATTTTCTCGAGCAGGGTCTTGGTCTTCTTGATGCCGACGTATTCCGAGTCCTCGCGACCTTCGT
>JBCBOO010000008.1:0-59695 GCA_039821235.1 Planctomycetota bacterium | reverse complement strand
GGATGCCGAGCGTCATGATCACGATCAACGTGGCGCTAACGGCGAGCATTGAAAGCCGCAATGCCGTGGAGCGATTCTCGGTTTCGGGTGTCAGTTGGGCGGCCGTCGCCGTCAACAACAACTGGCCAAGGGCAAAGGAAATCGCGAGCAGGGCGAAAACGGCAAAGATCAGGGTGGCCGGTGGTAGCGGGTTGCCGTACCAAATCATCCCAATCGCCGTGGCACCCATGCCGTATTCCGCCATCACCAATAGTGCAATCAGTGCGAGCAACGTTGCGATACGACCGGTCCGTGCGCGTGCCAACGGAGCAAAGAAAAGTCCCACGACGGTCAACAAAATACCGACGGTCGCTAGCAGGCCGATCAGGACAAACGTGGTCGGCAAATCGACACCACGCAGCGTGTAAGCGTACGCGAGGCATGGAAAGAGCGTAATAAAGTAGAGCAGCATCTGCAGTGACGCGCTCGCCAGCTTTCCCAGCACGATCTGCCAGGGGCTCAGTGCGGTGATCGAAAGTAACTCCAGTGTGCCATCATCAATTTCGCTTTCAAGTGACCGATACGCGGCAAGTGGAACCACCAACAGCATCGGGAGCGCCAAGACGACGTAGTAACCGGTCATCATTCGCTGCGCCGAGGGACTCGTGTAAATCTGCGGCATCAACGAGAGGCTGCCGGCCACCGTCCATGCCAACGCGGCGAAAAGGATCAACGAAAACGTGACCACGAATTGCCGGCTCTTGAGCGCTTGCCGGGTTTCCTTGACCAAGATGGGGTTGATGAAGTCACCGAGACGTTCACACCAGTGATCGATTCGGTTCATGGTCGTTGCGGTGTTCATCTTGGTTGTCTCCTCATTGCACCAGCCCTTCGGTGACCTGCAGGAACACGTCCTCGAGACTCTTTTTCTTCGCCGTGACCTCGGCAACTTTAAAGCCGTGTTGGACGAGGTGTCCGACGATCGAAGCCTGCTTGTCCAAGTCACCGCTAAAGCCGAACCGCAACAGTTGCCCGTCGACAATGATTTTCTCTGACGAGAGTTCCGGGAGAAAGTCACTGAGCAGCGCCGGCACTTCTTCGCCGCGCTCGAGAACGCGCAGTGTGAGTTCGGAATCGTTTTTCTGTTCCGCTTGGATTTCATCCACACTGCCGGTGGCAAGGAGTTGTCCTTGTTCAATGATCCCCACGGCATCACACATTTCGGCCAATTCGGTCAGGATATGGCTGCTGATCAAAACCGTTTTGCCTTGGTCGGCGAGTTCGCGAATCATGCGACGCAGCTCAATTCTGGCTCGGGGATCGAGACCGGCCGCCGGTTCGTCGAGGATGAGTACGGCGGGGTCATGGATCAAGGCTCGCCCGAGACAAAGGCGTTGCTTCATGCCTTTACTGAGGCCACGGATCGGCTTCGTCGCCATCGATTCGGCGCCGGTGAATCCGAGAACCCAGCGAAGACGCTTGTTGCGTTCATGGCCGGTGAGTCCATACGCTCGTGCGAAAAAATCGAGGTACTCTCGGCAATTGACATCGCGGTAGGTGCCGAACGAGTCTGGCATGAACCCGAGTCGGCGACGAACGAACTCCGGATCATTGACGACCGAGAACCCGTCGACGAAGGCATCACCGAAACTGGGAAGATCGAGTGTTGCCAAAATTCGCATCGACGTGGTTTTCCCAGCCCCGTTTGGACCGATGTATCCGAAGACGTGTCCTTTCTGTACCGAGAATGTCACGTCATTGACGGCGCGAGTTTCGCCAAAAAATCGGTGTAGCCGGCGAAGTTCGATGCATGTCGAAACCTCTTCGTGGACGCCTCCCGTCTTGGACGGCGTTTGCAGTGGCGCATTCATTCCAGTGTCCCCATGATGTAGCGAACGCTGGCGACATGTTCCGCGCCGGCGACGGGGATGCTGTCCTCGCTCACGTCCGAGATCCCGACGAACGTCCCCGCATCGATTTCACCGCGGACGGACAGGTTGTTACTCAAGGTCAATTCAAAGCTGCCGTCCTGGATGGCCGATGTGCGACGCAATTGGCGGTTGACCAACGAAATCAGGTCGACACTCGCTTTTCTGCTTCGCGATGAGCCGTTGGAGACGCCAATCGGTCGATGGTCGTTGTAGAGTGTGCCGAGCCGTTTGGAGACGTCTTGGATTTTGGGAACGGGAATCGCGTCCACTTCGGAATCTGCGGGAAGATTCTCGATCGACCAGAAGCGTCCGTCGTCGGTCCGCAAGACGACTCGCTCAACGGCAAATGGAAGGGTGCTGCGAACCGAGGCTGGTTCATCGGCCAGCTTTTCATCCGACGTGAAGTCTGGAATCTTGGTGAAGCTCACGCTGCCGAGAGAGTCTCGAACGCGGTGCGAAATGAATTGTGTCTGCGACCGAGCCGGTAACGTTGATGCGCTCAAACGCTGCCTGTCGCCCTCTAAATAGACTCTCGGGCGGTTGGTATCGGACGCCTCATACGGCAGACTTTCCCACTCGGTTTGGTAGTTATTCGGGTACATCATAACCTCCGCGTTTCCGTCAAACTGGAGGCCTTCTCGTGGCGTGAGCCCCGCGAAGAGTGTTGCCCGCGTGCGTTCGATGGCATCGCCGCTTGCGCCGTCGATCCAAGTGATTTGGCGCACGCGAGAAACCGTCTCAAACCCGTCGGCAACGATTCCGTAAGTGAACATCGCGACCGTGGTCAGGATGGCCAGCACCGGCGCGATGATGAACATCAAGTGGGACCGATGTGCACGAGTGGTCGAGCGATACGCAATTGGCCCGACCAACACCACGAACAATGTCAAGATACCGATAAAAGTGTAAACGGGAGGTTGCGCCACACCGGGGATAAGCCAGCGACGAAACCTTGCATCGCCAACCACCGGATCCACACCTCGCAGGAGTAACGCCGAGACGCGTTCGTCGAGCAACGAATCGATCAACGGTGGCGCCATGTCGTTCCCAATTTCTTTGCCGGGTACACCAAGGACCAAACCCATTCCGACCGCGCAAAGATAACCCTGACTCCAAGTTTCTTGGAACGCCGATGCCTCTTGCTTGACGGTTGCGACATCGGAGGCGAGTCCTTCGCGCCAGCTGGGGCTGCTACCGAGTTTTGCCGTGTCCGGGGCCAGACGCCCTCCCAACTCGGCAGGCAAAAACTCCGGCCGAGCCGAGCTGCTTGGATTGTTCACCGAGTAATCGTACTCTTTAATTCGCGAATTCCATTCTCGTTGGACGGAATTGACGCGCGACGTGAAGAACTCTCTTTTGGGCTTTTGAAGCGAGAGACGCAGTTCCGTCGAAAGCTGTGACCGCTCCGGCGCACCGGTGACCAAGAGCGTTCCGCCCATCAGCACCCAGTGCCGAATCGAATCCACTTTTGCAGCGGCGGAAGTGTCTTGAAGGATCGCGGTAAGCTCCTCATGGCGCATCAGGATGGTGTTCAGATTACGGATGAGCCGCCAGTCGTCTGGAACATCGTCGAGCAACAACTGAAAAACCTTCGGAGCCGCTTCCGGATCCTGACTTCGGCGGACTTCGACGACGTAGTTGTAGTACTCCTGGATCATCAAGTTGGTCGGGTTGACCACCTGCGTGGACTGAATGGAGCTGCGCACCTCAAAGAGGAAGCCCGGTAGCGTTGCGCCGTCTTCCAAGATTTCCAGACGGTAACCGTCGCCATAACTCCATTTCGGAAGCGTGCGTTTGACGGTCACGCTTTGGCTGCCCTGATCCAACTCGAAGTTGAATTCGCCAATCACGGCGTTGCGAGCATCGAGGTGCAGTTCAATCGGTGTCGCACGAAAGGTAAACCGTCGCTGACGTGTCGAGGGACCTTGAAGGGCGCGAAACGTCAGCTCGACACCGATGGATCCCGGAGAAACGATGGCGTCGAAGGTGACGTCCGCCGCAAGACCGGCCGCAGCCGTTCCCGTCGTCAACGCAGACTGCGTGGGAAATTGAATTTGCTTGCTGCCATCGATCAGCTGAATGAACTGTGCTGGAGCAGGCGTGCAAAACGGGCTGACGAGAGCAAACACCAAGAAGCCGATCGATTGGACCGAGCGTTTCAGGTTTCGAAATGCGGATCGACCATGTTGCAAGCCCTTTGTGTCCATGAACTTTCGTGGAAACGTGCTCGGATTCTGGGGGCGCATTCAGCGTTCCTGTTGGCTAAAGCGTTGGGTCGCGCGGCGCGAGATGTTGTGGAGGCAGTTCATCATCGGCAAACGGACTGTGTTCGGTCGTCGCCTTTTCCAGTGGAAGCAGGAGCAGAAAAATACCGACGAAGATCGAGTTGAGTCCCCAAATCGCAGGTGTAATCGGTTTGTCGATAAAGTTGCTGAACAGCAAAAGGCAACCAATTGCGATCAGGCCGATTCCGACCCAACGCGGCAAAATGGCGATCGCCCAAGCCACGATGAAAACGGCCGCAGAAGCGACGAAGACGGCAAAGAGGAATCCAAAACCGGCGGCAGCGCCCATGGCGTATTGGCCGCCCTGGTCGGCGGCGTAGGCGACGGCAAAGACGACCGCAGAAACGGTCATCAAAACCAACAGTGTCTGGAAAGAAACGCGCGGTAGGAGCCGGCTCTCAAGTACCGGTTCGCCGGATTCACTCGGCGAAAGTGGATTGGGCGTTGCCATCAAGACTCAAGAAAAGGGGCCGTCACGATCCGATGAGCTGACCGGACGCCGCACCCATTGGATGCGGCCGAAGAGAAGCATCACGAGCCGAAGCGTGGCTCGCGATGTTCACCGATCCGAGAAGAGCCGAGAAAAGTCAACTCGGCATCATCGAGCTACTTCTTAGGCTTCGCGAATGCATTCTTGAAAGCTTTTTCACCGAAAACCATCGCAAGCTGCTTCTTCTTATCCTTTTCGGCAGCGACTTTTCCTTTGCAGCCTTCGCAGCAGAACGCGACTTCGACACCGGCGACCTTCATCTTCGTCGCCGCGTTGACTTCGCCACCACTGAAGGGGCAACCTGTCTGCTTGTACTGCTTGGTGGCTACCAGTTGACGATTCGCTTCCGCCGCGAATTTGGAGCTGTCTTTCGTGAATTTTCCGACGCATCCTCCGCAGCAGAAATAGACCTTACCGTCTTTGTAGTCCGCCGCCTTGGTTTTGCTGGCGGGTTTCGAGGCGACGACGCATTTCACGCCTTCCAGATTCACCTCGGCGGGCAGATTGGTGGCGGTGGCCAGAACGGCCAGAACCGCGAATGCAGCGATCAAACGTTTCATAAGAAGTCTCTCCAAGCGTGTGGGCGGAACCCCTGAAAAACGGATCCCGCTGGAAAAAAATGCTTCAGGCCGTCGAACGCATCCCGAAAGTTCGAGGCGTTCAGACGGCCTTTATAGCGTATGGAGAGCGTAAAGACTGGATCAATTGGGATCGAGAACCCGATCCCCGAAATCGATCTTTTTTACTTCTTGGCGATCTTCGCCTGGACCGCGAACGGATTCAGCTTCACCTCACCGACCTTGGCCGCCACTTTCGTGACCGGCACGGCATGGGTCTCGCACATTGGCTGGCAGGGAGCGACGGGAGCAGAAACCGGCGCCATCTCATATTCCGAGGCGGGCAGATAAAAATTGCTTCGCAAGCGGCCGCGGTATTCGGGACCTGCGGTGACCATCGGAGGTGCCGCAAAGGGGCTCATGCCGTAGGGCCGAGCGTGGCGAGCACCGTAGTAGACGGGTGGATTGGTCGCGAAGTACGGCGGAGTACGGATCGAGCTGGAGTACTGGGCTCCGTAGGGCTGGTAAAAGCCAAACGGAAAGAACGGATAGCCGCCCGCGGGATGGTTCGCCGACGCCGATTCGGCCGCCGTCAGAGCCATTAATGCGGCAGCAAGCATCAATGCGATTCGTTTCATGTTGAAAAACTCGTGTTGACTTGTCTGAAAGTTGAAGAGAGAGCCCCCCGAGGGAATCTTCACGCTAGTCCGCCTGCGGCGCCGTTCAACCATCACGAGCGACGAAAAACTCGAATGCGGAAAAATGTGCGCCGGTTGTGCAGGCGGACGCGGCTTCGCCATTTTTCCGTTTTGAAAGCGGTATTTTCCAGCTCACGTTTCTTTCGTGTTCTAGGCCTTGGACACGGCTGCAAGCGAGAACCGAGGCAAACGGGCGTGCTTGGCAGCCGGCGGTCGACTGATGCGCGAGCTCGCCGATCTGTTATCTTGCTTGGAGGACATTCTCGGACTCTTTTGAATGGGCGTTCCCATGGTTTTGCGACTCGGTTATTCGTTCCTGGCGGTCGTTCTCGCGACGGCTTGCTGCCAATTGCATGCCGGTGACTGGCTCGGATTTCGCGGTGACGGGCGATCCTTCGCGCCGGAAGCCGAAACACCGATCGAATTTGACGCCGAATCCGGCAAGAACATCGCTTGGCGAGTCGACACGGCCGGACGAGGCATCAGCGGTCCGCTTGTGATTGGTGACAAGGTGTTCGTCACCGGTTGTGGCGGCGAAGACGAACGTGACCTGTACGTCGAGGCGTTCAGTGCTTCGAGCGGCGACTTGCTTTGGTCGCGTCCGATGCGAGCCACCGGGCGCCCGTTCACCCACCCGACCAGTTCCAACGCGTCTCCGACGCCGGCCAGCGACGGCGAGCGAATTTTTGCATTGTTCAGCAGTTGTGATCTGATTTGTTACGACCTTGAAGGTCACTTGCTGTGGTACCGCGCTCTCGCCGTTGACCACCCCAAAACCGGCAACGACATCAGCATGAGTAGCTCGCCGATCGTCGTCGATGGGGTCGTGATCGTTCAGCTTGAGAATCAAGGCGACTCATTCGCGGCCGGCATCGACGCGACAACCGGCGAGGTTCTCTGGAGCAACGAACGAGCGGCGTCATCCAACTGGTCTTCGCCGCAACGGGTGGAAAACGGTGACGGACCTCCCTGCGTTCTGATGCACAATCCAAGCGGCACGGAATTGGTGAACCCGAAAGACGGATCGGTCGTCAAGCGATTCGAGATCTCCGGTGATGGAACCGCCAGTAGCACTTTTGCGTCGCCCTATATCATTGTCCCCGGCGATTCCACGACGGCGATCCGTGTGACGTACGACGCCGAGGCACCCGAAGCGGAACAAACGCAAGCGGAAATCCAATGGGAAAGCAGTCGATTGCGTCCTCAACGCTGCAGTCCGGTCGCTTCCAACGATCGACTCTACATGGGACGCGGTTCGGTTCTGATGGCCGGGTCGATCAGTGATGGTTCGGTGTTGTGGCAAACAAGGCTCGGGAAACTCGGCAGCGTTTGGGCGACGCCGGTGTTGACGCAATCGGGAATCTACGTCGTCGACTCCAGCGGCTCGGTGATCGTTGTCAAAGATACCGGTGATGATGGAGAAGTCGTTGCGAAAAACGATCTTGGCGAAAACGTTTTGGCCAGCCCCGCCGTTGCCGGCGATGCAATCTTCTTCCGAAGTGAAACAGGTTTGATCAAAGTTGCCGAGACACGTTGAGCACCGTGCGAATCCATGCCCGTGAGCCGCACAACGCTTTCTTGCCAGCGGGCTGTTGATGCAACGGTTCTTATTGATGCGATCTCCAAAACACAACCCGAAGCTTTGGCATCACCCTTGAAGGACCAAGAGCGACTTGCAGCTTTACCTCATCCAAGAATTGCTGATCGTGCTCGCCGCTGGACTGGCCGCGGCACTCGTTTGTCGACGACTCAATGTCTCGATTTTGATCGGCTATCTCGTCGTTGGGGTCATCATCGGAAAAGGTGTTTTGGGGCTGGTCAAAGACCAGCATCATGAGATCGCGCACTTCGCGGAAGTCGGCGTGTTTCTGTTGCTCTTCTCAATCGGTCTCGAGTTTTCGATCGACGATCTCAAGCGGCTCGGGCGAAACTTTTTGATCGGCGGCACCATTCAAATGGTCGTCGTGGCGGTTCCAGTTTTCGGAACCCTGGTTTTCTTTGGATCCGCATGGAAATCAGCGCTGTTGATCGGAGCGGCCATCGCGTTTAGCTCGACGGTCCTGGTTTTTAAAACCCTATCGGAGTTCGGTCAGGCACAACGTCCCCACGGCCGACGAGCGATCGGAATCCTCTTGTTCCAAGACGCCGCGTTGGTGCCATTATTGTTGATGGTGCCGCTGCTGACTGGCGTCTCGGGAGATGATGCAACCGCCAGTGCTGTCGGGCCGGAAGTCCTTCGCTTGATCGCCGTCTCGATCACGTTTCTGATTGCCATTGTCTGTTTGCGGTATTTGTTGGCCCAGTATGTCGTTCCCGCGTTTGCCAGTTATCGTCGCAGCGAATTGGTCGTGCTTTTTACGATCGTGTCCATTGGAACCGTAACCTTGGCGGCCTATTCCGTCGGTTTGCCCCCGGCCGTGGGCGCGTTTGCAGCTGGGCTGATTTTTAATGGAAACCGTTGGACGCACCAGATCGATGCCTTGGTCTTGCCGTTTCGGGAAACGTTTGCGGCGGTGTTCTTCGTGGCACTGGGTTTGATACTCGAGCCGTCGCTTTTCTTGACCGAACCGGTATTGCTGCTGGTCGTCCTGCCCGCCGTCATTGCGCTTAAAGCATTTGCGGCGGCGGTCGCATTGAGACTGACGGGATTGCCGCTTCGCAGCGCGATTGGGATGGCGATTGGATTGGGGCACGTCGGAGAGTTCGCGTTTGTTCTCGTGTTGATCGGCCAAGAATCGGGTGTGATCACGGCAAACGACTACCAACGAGTGATCGCCATCGCGGTGGGATCACTTGTTGTCACACCGGCTTTGATTCGGTTTGGCATCTCCCTGATACAGGGTGACAGCCATGACGATGAGCCCGCTTGGAGCCACAATCAGGATCATCCGGAACCGCAAGCCGTTGTGATCGGTGCCGGTCCGATCGGCCGAAGTGTCGCGTCGCAATTGGAAACGCTGGGCAATGATGTCTGCTTGGTCGACCTGAGTCCGATCAATTTGCACCCATTTGCCCAGGAGGGCTTCCGCACGATCGCGGGCGACGCCTCACGCAGGGAGATTTTGGAAGAAGCGGGCGTTCCCGGCGCGGTCTTGAATGTCGTCTGCGTCCCGGACGATGGAACCGCGGTTCGTGTGGTCAAAGCCATTCACACGCTGCAACCATCAAGCAAGACGATTGTTCGCTGTCGGTATCAGGCAAGCCTATCCAAATTGCGCCGGGCTGGTGCGGGCGAAGTGGTCGCCGAGGAAAACGAAGCGGCGGCGGCAATCATGAAACGGATCGCACAAATTCAATAAGTGAAATGGAAAGTCAAGAATCAGTCCTCGCTTCATTGCCAGACGCCGAGTCACGGCCTTGGGAAGCACTCGCGCAATTGCTGCAAGAGGGTGACCCTCAAGTACTCGCGGAGTTCCTGCGATCCCATTCGCCGGCCCAGGATGCGCTTGCGCTCAGCCGATTGACATCCGCTGAGCGGACGAAGGTCTTGGAACTCCTGGCGGCGGCTGATGCGGCGGACCTCATTGGAGTGCTGCCGGAGGCTCAAGCGGCACGGGTGATTGAGAAACTCAAGCCCGACACGGCAGCCGCAATCGTTCATGAGCTGGCGAGTGATGAACAAGCCGATGTGTTGGGTGACCTGAGCGATCAGCAAGCGGCGGCCATCCTGGAAGTCTTGCCGCCTGACGAAGCGGATGCCGTGCGCGAGTTTTCGGCTTACCCCGATGACGTGGCCGGCGGTCTGATGGTTCGCGAGATGCTGCGTTTCACTCCCTCGATGACGGTCAAGGAAGTTATCACGGAGCTGAACGAGAATGCGGATGTCTACAACGATTTGGACGTCCGTTATGCGTACGTCTGTGAATCCGCGGGGCGATTGGTGGGCGTTTTGCCGACCCAGAATCTGCTCTTCGTCAAACGGTCGGCGATCCTGGAAGACCTCATGATTCGGGATCCTCTTTCCGTTCGTGACAACATGCCGCTGGAGGAGCTCGCGGAGTTTTTCGACGCGCACCGTTTTCTGGGGGCACCGGTCGTGGATGAGCGTGGCATCCTGAAGGGCGTCCTTCACCGGGAGTCCGTCCGTTACGAGGAAGTGCGGCACGCGGAGAGTGACTATCTAAAAAGCCAGGGTATCGTGGGCGGAGAAGAACTCCGTTCGATGCCGGTGTGGCTGCGAGCCAAACGAAGACTCAGTTGGCTGAGCGTGAACATTGTCTTGAACATCGGCGCCGCGGCCGTCATCGCCTCCTTCCAAGAGACGTTGCAAGCCGTAATCGCTCTGGCAGTCTTCTTGCCGATCATTAGCGACATGAGCGGATGCAGCGGGAATCAAGCCGTCGCCGTCAGCATGCGCGAACTGTCTCTTGGACTCGTTCGCCCCTCCGAAATGTTGAGGGTCTGGATGAAGGAAGTCTCGGTCGGTTTGATCAACGGTGCCGTCTTGGGGGCCTTGGTCGCAGGCGTTGCACTCGTGTACGACGGAAACTTCTATCTAGGATTGGTTGTCGGAGCAGCTCTTTTTGCGAACACGATTGTCGCTGTTTCGATTGGCGGTGTTGTACCGCTGTTGCTAAAGCGACTCGGTTTCGACCCGGCGGTCGCGAGTGGCCCCTTACTGACGACCGTGACAGATATGTGCGGGTTCTTTCTGGTGCTGGGCCTTGCAACGGTTCTCTTGTCGCGGCTCACCGGCTGAAGGGGCTGCCAAAATCAACGTCGGTTCCCCCCGCTCGCGCTTTTGGTGCAAAATGCGGTAACGTCAACGCCCAATCCCTCATTGAAAGAAGCGTGTGCCCCCATGCCAATACGACTGTTAGCATCAAGTGAACGCAAAACCGAGGGCGGTCCTTCCGAAGTGCTTGCCGATAGCGCCGCCTCTTCCGGCGAGGCATTGCTTTCCAGCGACCCGGTGCTTTTCGGCGTGCTTACCGTTCTATTGGGCGCGATCTTTTACTCGGCGAGTTTGAAGGGCGGCTTTTGGGAACGCTTCTACCGAATCGTTCCGGTGATTTTGCTTTGCTATTTTCTGCCGTCGCTCTTGACCCTTTTTGGCTGGGTCGATTCGGCTGCGTCCGATCGTCTCTACGGGGTCGCCAAGAATTATCTCCTGCCAGCAAGTTTGGTTTTACTGACGCTCAGTGTGGACCTTCGTGAGGTGTTTCGGCTTGGGCCAAAAGCGGTCATCCTTTTTCTCACTGGCACGATCGGCGTCGTGATCGGAGGACCGATTGCCGTTGCGGTCACCGCCCTGGTCCGCCCGGAACTGGTCGGCGGTGAAGGCGGCGAAGCGGTGTGGAGAGGGTTGGCGACGGTGGCCGGTAGTTGGATCGGCGGGGGTGCCAATCAAGCAGCCATGAAAGAGATCTTTCAGCCCAGCCAAGGACTTTACAGCGCGATGATTGCGGTGGATGTTTTGGTGGCCGAATTCTGGATGGTGTTTCTATTACTCGGCGTTGGCAAAGCAGACGCGATCGATCGATGGACGGGTGCAGACGCTTCGGCTGTCGAACGTCTGAAGACAAAGATGGCGGACTACTCTCAGGGCACCGCGCGTGTCGGCACGACAGCCGACTGGATGGTGTTGATGGCGACGGCCTTTGGCGCGGTCGCGATCGCTCACGCGGGAGGTGCCTTTCTGGGGCCCTGGTGCGCGGAAAACGTACCGCAAGCTTCGAGGCTGAGTCTTAACTCCTCGTTCTTCTGGCTCATCGTTTTGGCGACCACCATCGGAGTCGGACTTTCATTTACCCCGGCACGAAAGCTGGAGGGCGTGGGTGCCAGCAAACTTGGAACGGTGTTCATTTTTCTGTTGGTGGCAGCCATCGGATTGAAGATGGATTTGGCGGCGGTGGTCGAGTTCCCGGGGCTGTTTGCGGTGGGCTTGCTGTGGATGATCATTCACGTGGGCTTGATGGTGGTCGTGGCGTACTTCATCAAGGCGCCGTACTTCTTCTTGGCCGTCGGGAGCAAGGCGAACATTGGCGGCGCGGCGAGTGCTCCCGTTGTGGCGGCTGCGTTTCATCCTTCTTTGGCGCCGGTCGGGGTGTTGCTCGCAGTGCTCGGCTACGCGCTCGGAACCTATGGCGCCTGGCTGGCAGCGGTAACGATGCGTGCGGTTTCCCCATAAGCATTGGTGTTTACACGTCTTATTTTATTCCACGCTCCTTGTGGAGGATGTCGACTTGGGTCTTGTCATCACCGCAAAGACGACGATCATCGCCACAGCCGCGAGGGCGGAAACCCCGACTCGGGTGAGTGGGGAAAGCTCCAAGTCCAACGCGGCAACTCCCACCGCTGCCAGGCCGGCCAAGCCGACGGCGGTGAGTGCTTCGCCCGCAATCACACCTGATGAAAACAAGACCCCTCGGTGCAGGACCTTGTCATGGTTTGCCGAGTCTGTTTTTCGGGTCAAGAGGTGGGCGAGCAAGCCGCCGATCAGAATAGGAGTGGCCAAGCCGAATGGAAGGTACATCCCAACGGCAATAGGCATGAGGTGGGCTCGATGTTTCGTGTTCCGTTTCAGGAGTTCATCGATGATCAGAATGACCGCTCCGACACCGGCCCCGACGCCGATCAGATTCCATGGCAGTTCGCTTTCACCCGAAAAACCACGAGCCAAACTGGAGAACAGGCTCGCCTGCGGCGCGGACAGCTTTTCACCGCCGATGCCTCCCGGGGTATTGTTGTGCAAGAGCGTCAAGATGGGCGCCATGACAAACGCCGCCACGAAGACACCTGCGATCTGCATGGTTTGTTGACGGAAAGGAGCGGCGCCGACAATCGATCCCGTCTTGAGATCGTTGCACACATCGCCACTAGTGCACGCGACGCAACAGACGACGGCCGCGATCCCCAACGTTGCAACCATGCCTTGGCTGCCGGAATAACTGAACAACCACAAAAGCCCCCCGGCCGCCAACACAGCCGTGATCGTCATTCCCGAGACAGGACTGTTTGAATTGCCAACCAATCCCACGATGTAGCTCGCGACGGCCGTAAAGAAGAAACCCATCGCCAACATCACGACAGTCGAGAGAATGGTAACACCAGCATCTCCCGTGAAGCGATAGTTCACGAATCCCAGCATCGCCGTGCAGAGTAAACCGAGCGACAGAATCAGCCCAGATGGAATGTCGCGCTGGGTGTCCGCTTGCCCGGTGACGTTCCCCTTAAGTCCATTTGACAGCTCACCGACGGCGGCAATCAAACCGTGACGGACGGCAAAGAGGGAGCTGATGCCACCGACGACCATTGCCCCCACTCCCACGTACCGTATTTGTGAACTCCAGATTTCCCAAGCACCATCGATTGGACTTTCGAACCCACCCGCGCCGCCCATCAACGGGATCCCGATCAGCCAGCCGATCGAACCGCCGATGAAGATCAAGACAGCAACATTGAGGCGGACGATGAAACCGACAGCGACCAACATCGGCGAAAGGTCACCACCGAAGTAAAAAATACGGTTTCCCGCGGAAGCCGCGACTTGCAGAGAATCACTCACCACGCCAATGAAGCCCGCCGTGATTTTGAAAACGGCACCAAGAATCCCACCCACAATCAGGCTGACTGCGGCGCCTGACTCGTCGTTACTCTCCTCGCCGGCTTCCAGGACTGCCGCACATGCGACTCCTTCGGGAAAGGGCAAGTCGTCGTTGTCGACCACAAACACCCGTCGCATCGGGATCATAAACAGAATTCCAAGCAACCCGCCCGTGAGCGCAACAATGGACACCGTCCAGAAATCAAAGGACTCCCAATGTCCGATCAGGATCATGGCAGGCATCGTGAAGATAATTCCTGCCGCTAACGACTCGCCCGCCGAAGCGCAGGTTTGGACTTGGTTGGCTTCCAGGATGCTGGACTTCTTGAACAAGAAACGGAACAACAGCATCGCCATCACCGCGGCGGGGATCGATGCCGAAACGGTCATGCCGGCCTTGAGACCCACATAAACATTCGCCGCTCCCATCACGACTGACAGAACAAGCCCCAAAACGACCGCGCGAAGTGTCAGTTCACCCGAGGAAGGACCGTCTTGCGATCCATGATCGCCAACGCCAGCCTCTTGAGACGACGAAACATCACTCGCTGAATAGGGATTGTCACTCATTCGGCCGGTTTCCTTGGGTGCGGTGATAGGTTTACGGGCCTATTCTAGCCGTCGCCGATCCTTCCCACGACCACAAGTACCTTTTCCGTCTCGGTTGCAACTCAATCGGGCAACCTTCGTTTTTGCCGAGTAGAGCTTCGCGATGACAGAACGTTCTCAGCCAAAGATTGTCTCGCTCGGATCGATCAACATGGACCGAGTCATTCGGTGCACGCGACTTCCGTTGCCGGGAGAAACCGTGACTTCGCATGACAGCGAAGAGGTTTGCGGCGGGAAAGGTGCGAACCAAGCCGTCGCCGCCGCGAGGGCGGGCGGAGATGTCTCCATGATTGGACGTGTTGGTGACGACGACCTTGGTCGTACGATGCTGACGAACCTTCAGGATTTCGGCGTCGACACCGATTGCGTCCGTGTGACACCCGGCACGCAGAGCGGGCTGGCCATCGTCGCGGTCGAGCAATCGGGCCAGAACAGTATTTTGGTGATCCCAGCGGCCAACGGATCTGTTTCAAGCGAGGACGTGACTGCGAGCGAGCCGTTGATCGCCGAGGCAGATGTGATCTTGTTGCAGATGGAGATTCCGATTCCTGCGATCTTGACCGCCATTGACATCGCCCGGCGAAACACGACCCGCATCGTTTTCGATCCTGCACCGGTTCCCAAGTCGCACATCCACCAGCTGATTCAAGTCGACTTGATTTGCCCGAACGAACACGAAGCGAGTGAATTGACGGGCCGGACGGTTGATGACATACAAGATTCCGAGCGGGCGGCCCATGCGTTGCTTCAGCAAGGGTCGAAAGACGTCATCATTACGTTGGGGGAGAAGGGATCCGCGATGCTCTCGCAAGGGAAATTCCATCACATACCGGCTTACAAAATCGATGCCATCGACACGACGGCTGCCGGCGACGCCTTCACCGGAGCACTGGCGGTTCGCTGGGCCGAAACAGATGACTTGCTGGACGCCGTCAACTTCGCATCGGCTGCCGGAGCGATCGCGGCATCATCACCGGGGGCTCAACCGAGCCTCGGCGATCGCGCCCAGATCGAAGCTCTCATGCGAACGCGATAACAGCCATGCCCTTCCTCCGATCCAGTTTCATCGCAAGAGTCGACGCATTGCGGAAGCGACACCCAGCGTGACTTCGGTCATGCGGGGATAATCAAGTGTTTCGGGCGTGTCGCTCGATTGATGGTAATGTGGGTTTCGAAGAAAGCTGGTGTCGGTCAACATCAACGCGGGGTAGCCTTGATCCCAAAAAGAGCTGTTGTCGCTCAGCCGGATCTCGCGAATCTTCTCGGGCAAACAAATCGAGAACAACGGCATTCGGCGCGTGCCACGTTTGAAGCCACGACGGAAGTTCCAGCAGAGTTTCCACGACAGCAGATTGCCGACAGCCGCAAGGAAGTTACCGCGTCTTGGAAAGAAACGATGCATCCACTTTGGTATCCCAGGAGGAACCTCCTGAGACCCATCGGCGAGGCTGTAGTAGCCGACCATCTCTAAGCACAGCATCCCGACAATCTTCTCTTCCCGCTCACGTGATTTCCGAGCGTTGTGCTGGCTGCCCATCGAGTCCATGTTGAAATAGGGCGGTTCCTCGCAAGCAAAGGCGACGAATCTCGCGGTCCTCTTGCCGGTGTGCTCGCGCAGCAGCCGGCTGGTTTCCAGCAAGACCGCCACCGCAGACGCGTTGTCATCAGCACCCGGTGTGTTGAAGACGGTATCATAGTGTGCACCCAGCAGGACGATCTCGTCAGCACGGGAAACGCCTGCAGTTTCGGCGATCAAGTTTGTCGCCTCATCACCCATGGCGTCATAACACTCGCGGTTGATATCGAATCCCATCTCGGTCCATTGGTTTTCGATGTAACCGATGGTGGCCGTGATGGTCTTGGGACGTCCAAGCGTGCGTGGGCCGATCAGGCCAGCAAGCCGATCGACATGGAGGCGAAGGTTGTTTTCGATGGTTTCGCGATCAATCGTCATCGTTGTTTCGGAGAGCGTATGTCAATCGGTATCGTCCCCCGAAGGAGACGCTTGCGGAATCTCGGGGAAGGTCCTCGTCACGATCATCTTTGGTTCGTGGGACGAGTTTTGGATGCCTCTACATCATCGTTGGTTTCGTCACCTTTGGTCTCTTCGTCGGCTTCCTGGCACCGCTGTTCTTTGACATCCAAACCGACGAACAGCAAAAGTTTGGTGCGGTCATGAGTCGAATTTTTCTCCTGTTTGGTACGCTTCCTCTTTGGATTGTCGGCTACCTCCGACACCGTCGAATTCCGCGCTAGCGCATGGTCGACTTTCGATCTTCGGATCGAGCCGCACTTGCTCGCTCCGG
This sequence comes from Planctomycetota bacterium, assembly GCA_039821235.1. Taxonomy (GTDB): domain Bacteria; phylum Planctomycetota; class Planctomycetia; order Pirellulales; family Pirellulaceae; genus Stieleria. Next base: position 43,294 of record JBCBOO010000008.1, on the reverse strand, counting down.
TTGACAAACACTCGGTGATGGCTTTCGTGTGTTCACTTGCCGTCGCCAAGGATACCCGAAAGGCGGCTAAGAAGACGGGCCCGCTTGTCGGACACATGGAGAGCCGGACACATGAAGAAGGGTAGCGGGCAACCCTCCAGCCGACCTCCAGCCGATTTCCAAAATCTCAAATGCAAGCATTTGGATTCGCGCTTCGTGCCTTTGTCCGGAGCGTTACAATCCGGTCCTTGTTTCATGTCACCGTCTGGATCTCTCGTCAACTTAATCCCGTTGGGATGTTTCCCTCTTCGAACCGTTTTCGAGCGGTGGGTTGGCAGCCAATTCCAGACGGGACAGTCATCTACTCTTGCCGAAGAATTGAATGAACACGCTCTCGGTAAATCAGTTGTCAACGTTGCGTTGGGATCTCGAGACAGATGTGTTTGCGTATGCCGACCATGGTTTTGGCGGCATCGGATTGTACCGCCAAAAACTGGATGACTTTGGCGTTGAACGGACTTGCGAGCTGGTTCAGGAATCAGGACTGACCGTCACGTCACTTTCCTGGGTCGGTGGATTTACCGGTAGCGACGGTCGCCCGTTCGAAGACGCGGTCTCGGATGCAATTGCCGCCGTGATTCAGGCCGCGGAACTACGGGCGGAAACGCTGGTCGTGTTGGCCGGTGGTAAGAACAATCACATTCGAACGCACTTGAACCGGACGTTGTATCAAGCGCTTCGGCGCGTCGCTGCGGTCGCATCCGAACACGGGGTCAAGTTGGCTTTGGAGCCGATTCACCCTGGCTGCGGCGACGAATGGTCCTTTGTCAACGACTTGCGATCGACGCTTGCCATCATTGAAGAGGTTGGCAACCCTTCACTGGGTCTTGCATTGGACACGTATCACGTGGGAATGGAACGCGATGCGATGCGATGGTTGCCGGACTTGGCCCCCTACCTTCATTTGGTCCAGCTGGGCGATGGCCGTCATAGTCCCTGCGGAGAAATGAATCGATGCTTGCTGGGTGATGGCTGCGTTCCGGTTGCCCAGTTCATGGAAACCCTGCAAAGCTTTGGCTACCAAGGCCCTTGGGAAGTCGAGCTGATTGGTGAAGACGTCGAGCCGATCGGTTACAACCAATTGCTCAACCACGCAAAGACATTCCTCGACGAATCGCTCGGGCTGCTAAACCGCTGCTAAAGATGCGGTTTCATCGGGAGACGCCACATCAGGCCCTTCCGCTTGGACACGATTGTCGATGCCAAGATCATCCAAGATCAACTTGGATGTAATTCGGCTCGACTCATAGATGACCGGCAGACCACTTCCGGGATGGGTTCCGCCGCCCACCAGATACGTTCGGCCGAGATCCTCAAACCGATTCCGCGGCCGATTGTGAAGCATCTGGCCGATGTTGTGCGCCAGGTTGAACGTGGCGCCTTTGTAGATGGCGTAGTCCGTTTCCCATGATTGGGGAGTGAGCATGTGCTCGTAGCGGATTCGCTCGCGGACATCACCCAGTCCGATCTGGGCTAGCCGATCCAGCGTCAACTCGCGAAATGCCGGTGACTCTTTCTGCCAATCAATCGCCCCTGTCTGATGGGTAACGGGGACCAAGACATAAAGTGTGCTTTGACCGTCGGGGGCGAGTGAAGGATCCGTCACGCAGGCATTCTGTACGTAGAATGACGGGTCCTTACTGAGTGTGTGGTAGTCCTCGATCTCGCGTAGGTTTTCGTCATAGGCTTCGCTGATATGAATGCTGTGGTGCGGCAACTGGTCGTACAAACCGTCGATACCGAGATACAGCATGAAGGTGCTGCAGGAGAATCGTTTCTTGGCGATCGATTCGTTGGTCCAGCGTTTGCGTTTCGCATTGGGAACGTTCTTCGTCATCCAGTCTGCGAAATCCGCATTGACGACGAATGCATCGGCGTCGTACCGCGCCCGATCTGTTGTGACGGCTTTGACGTCCCTACCAGCCATCTCGACCGAGTGGACGGCTTCGTCGTAATGAAATTTGACCCCGAGATCGGCAGCGATTTCGGCCATCCGCTCACTGACGCGGCTGCAGCCGCCGATGGGATGCCAGACACCGTGTTCATATTCCAGAAAAGAGAGGATGCTGAACAGGCTTGGACAGTTGAAGGGTGACATTCCCAAATACTTTGACTGGAACGCAAATGCGATCACAAGTCGCGGGTCGCTGAAGTACCGCTGCAGTTCCTGGCCGAGGGATCGAAGCGGATGGACGTGGGGTGCCGCTCCGATCAGGGACGGACGAAAGAGATCTTTGAGCGAGCAGAATGGAGACTCGAGGATCGGGCGAAATTTCTCCAACTTGACGCGATTGTCATCCATGTAGCGTCTGAGCGAACCGACATCGTCCGGCGAGAGCCTGGCGATCTGGCGATCCATCTCATCCATGTCGGGAGTGCAATCGAGTTGTCCGCCACCGCCAAAAGTGAGCCGGTACTGTGGATCAAGCCGCTCCATCGGCACTTCCGTCATCAGGTCGTATCCGACCGAGGCGAAAATCTCGCTCAGCACGCGTGGGTAGAGAAAAAAGGTCGGTCCACAATCGAACCGAAAGCCCTCGCGCTCGATCGCGGACGTCCTGCCTCCGGGGCGATCGCGACGCTCAAGGACGGTGACGTCGCAGCCCGCGTGGGCCAATTGCATGGCGGCAGCAAGTCCGCCGGGTCCGGCTCCAACTACGACAACCTTTCGTTTCGGCACCGGCATGACCTCTTGGGATTCGCTTTTCAGCGTTCAATGGATAGGGGAGAGGTCCGCTGGACCACACCTGACTGGTTCCCGCGTCACTGATTCCGTCGTGCCGAATCAGTAACCTCCGTCTTTGACACCCGCTTCGATTTGACGCCGTACGAGCGTATCGATGCCGGTGTCGGACTTGGGGTTGGAGACCGTATCGGCCCGATCGGCAACAAGACGAGCGCGTTCGACGACGTCACGAACCGCAACGACAGGCAGCTCATCCATCAAGTCGGGATTCGCTTCGGTTTCATCACCCGCAAGAACCGGAGACAGGATATGCGTGAAGTCAAGCGCGACAACATCCCCATTGGCAACCCCGGATCGCAGTCGATCAAATTGAATGGAGGCTTCACTCTCAAAATCGTCAGGATTGGCATCCACGAACGCTTCGACGCGTCTCATCTGACCCCATTTGACGACCGGCAGCCGGTCCAGACGCTGCATGACACCCGAGATTTGCCAGCCTTCCAGCTGACCGCGTTCCAGTTCGTCGGCAAATTCATTGAGCAGGCGAACGGTTTCGGTCTTTTCCTCCGGCTCCAGCAAGCTCTGCTCGACCGCCGGGATGAAACTGCCGCGCAATGCCCGCTTCGCCAGGACATCCTGTTTTTGGAAAATCAACCAAGCCATGAAGCCGCAGAGGATAAAGCCCGCGATGCCCATCAGCACGGTTGCGGCCAGGATCGCCGGCATGCAGCCGGGACCTTCATCCTCGGGCTGTCCGTCGCTCACCCCTGTCGCAGCGTCATCGACTTTCACAGTTTCCTCATCAGGCGGCGTCGCATCAGACACTTCGAGACGCCTATTCTTGGAATTCGATTTTCAAGACTTTCAGCTTCATCAGTCCGGCCGGGACGTCGATCTCTGCCGTTTCACCGACTTTCTTACCAAGCAATCCTTTGCCGATCGGGCTGGTGACCAAAATTTTGCCCGTCTTGTAGTCTTCTTCGCCCGCGCCGACGAATTGGAATTCTTCTTCCATTCCATCGTCGACATCTTCCACGGTTACTTTGCAACCGAAAACGACTTCGTCGCGGGGCAGGTCGCTCATGTCAACGATCGAGGCCCGTGCGAGCCGATCCTTGAGTTGGTTGATGCGTGCTTGGACCTGCCCTTGGTTCTCGCGCTGGGCGTGATACTCGGCGTTTTCTTTGAGGTCGCCTTCTTCTCGTGCGATCGCAATTTTTTCCGCGATGCCGGGCATGACCTCGTTTTCCAGGTGCTCAATCTCAGCCTTGATCTTGTTGTATCCCTCTCGGGTCATCGGGACGGATTCAACCATGACAGTCTCCAGGGGTCACTGAAAAAAAGAAACCTTCCCCGACGCAACGGGAAAGGTCTCGCTTTCGATCCACCAGTGTCGCGAGTTTTGAAGCCAATGTAAAGGTCGAGGAGCATCGCAGGAGCAGACTCCGGCCGACCCCTGCGCTGAATTCGCGGCGTGACTCAAACCGGGTCAATGGTCTTGGGCGATTCGTCGGGGTCCTCGGGGATGCCGATCTCCTCGTCCAGCCAGCGTCCGAGATCGATCAGCTTGCATCGCTGGCAACAAAACGGGGGCGCGTCGGTTTCATCCATGATGAATCGCTTGCCGCAAGTGGGGCATTTCGTCTTGTCTTTTTCTCGTTGGTTCATTGGGCTAGTTGGAGCGTTGGGCCGGGTTGGATCGCTTGACCTCGGTGGAGCCGAGTCCATGAAGGAATTTGGCGTTCGGTGGTTCGATTGATCGAGGAAGTTCGTTCAGTGGAAGAATAGGCAAGCTTCAAGTTCTCAGTGGGGATTCTGACGCCGCCTGGAAGGTCTCTCCGCTGAGGATCTTGGGGTTTCATTGCGTTCACGCTTCGTCGGGGCAGACACTGGTCTTGCCAGAATCGCGTCAGAAGCGAACACTAACTGACCGAGGCAGTTTGCCGTCCGGCTCGATTGTGAGGTAGGCGGGGCAACTGACGACATTCTTCAAGGCTCCCGAACGACACGGACCTCCATGGACTTTCCGCAAATCAATCCACTCGCCGGCCAAAGTGTCGCCGGGCGTGACCTTCAAGGCAGCCATGCCTACCAGAGCTACCAGCGTCAGCGGCAGTTGACGCTTGGTGATTTACTGCTTGAAAACCGAATCGTGTTTTTGCAAGGCGAGATTCATTACGGCAATGCGAACGAGCTCGTGATGAAGCTGCTGTATTTGCAGAGCGAAAATCGTCGCAAAGACATTCATTTCTACATCAACTCGCCCGGCGGGAGCGTCACCGCGACGCTCGCGATTTACGACACGATGCAGATTCTCAGCTGCCCGGTGTCGACGTACTGCGTCGGTGAAGCTTGCAGTGGTGCGGCGGTGCTGCTGGTCGGCGGTTCGGCCGGCAAACGTTTCTGCCTACCCAATAGCCGCGTCATGATGCACCAGCCGATGGGTGGTGTTGGCGGGCAGGTCAGCGATATCGAGATCCAAGCCTCAGAGATGTTTCGCTATCGAGACGTCTTGAACAAGATTATCGCAAACCATTGCGGTCAGACCGTCGAGAAGATTGCCGAAGACACCGACCGCGATTTCTTCCTGGGCGCCGAGGAAGCCAAGGAATACGGACTGGTGGACGACATCTTGACCAAGCCGCCCGAGGAGGACGGAGACGACGAGGACTGAGACTCTCATTCCACGTTTCCATCCTGTAATCCAATCGTCGATTGTCCGACAAGTCACCCAAACAACGATCGCTGACATGCCATTGATTCCCTACGTCGTCGAAAAGAGCGGACGCGAAGAACGCACTTACGACATTTACAGTCGACTGCTCAAGGATCGCATCATTTTTCTTGGACAGCAGGTCGACGACCAGATTTCGAATTCGCTGGTCGCCCAAATGCTCTTTCTGATGAGTGATGATCCGAAAGCGGACATTCATCTTTATATCAACAGCCCCGGCGGTAGCATCACTGCCGGAATGGCCATCTACGACACGATGCAGTTCGTGTCGTGTGACGTTGCAACGTATTGCATCGGACAAGCGGCTTCCATGGGCGCTGTGCTTTTGACCGCGGGGGCTCCTGGTAAGAGGTTCGCGCTGCCAAACGCGCGAATCATGATCCACCAGCCGCTTGCCGGAATGCAAGGGACCGCTCGGGAAGTTGAAATCCATGTCGAAGAGCTTCGTCGCGTCAAGAAACGGATGAACGAAATCTTGATCGATCACACCGGCCATTCGCTGGAAAAGATCGAAGAAGACACGGATCGCGACCGATTCATGAGTGCCGAAGAGGCGCGTGAGTACAACCTGATCGACAAGGTGGTTTCGAGTTCCTCAGACGCCGATTCGTGAGAATGATGGAGTGAACGCGCCCCTGCCCAAGGTGATCTTATTCACCAGTCCCAAAGCGGGCAGCGGCGCCGGACGTGATCAATTGCCACGGCTTCGTGAGCAATTGACACGAGCCGGGTTTCCCTTTTTTGAAACAGCGACGGCGGATGAGCTGAAGACGCTCGTTTGCTCGGACCTTGAGTCAAGCCCGTCGCCCATCGTCGTGACGGCCGGCGGGGACGGCACACTGAGTCTCGCTGCATCTCTGCTGCCATCCTCCGTTCCGCTGTGCCCCATGCCGATGGGAACGGAGAACTTGCTGGCGCGGTTGATCGGCCAGTCCAATCGTGCTGAGGATGTCGTCCAGACACTCCGATCGGGGTTTCGGTGCGCGATCGATGCGGGCGAGGCAAACGGGCGACTCTTCTTAATCATGGCAACCATCGGGTTTGACGCCGAGGTCGTTCGCGCCGTCCATCTTCGCCGACAAGGCCACATTAGCCGTCTCGCTTATGCACTTCCCGCCGCCCGATTGTTCGGACGCTACACCTATCCCTCGCTCAAGATCCAAACCTACGATTCGGCCGGCCAGGAAACCACTTTGGTCGACGCGGGCTGGGCGATGCTGTTCAACCTGCCCTGTTATGCAGCAGGCCTCCGCATTCAACCGAAAACCGATGCGGACGATGGCAAGTTGGACGCCGTCTTTCTGACTCGAAAAGGCCGCATCGCAGCACTCCGCTACCTCACTGCCATCGGAATTCAACGACATCAACAGCTGGCCGATGTTCAACAAGACCTGGTCCATTCGGTACGCGTCGATTGTGACCAGAGGATCGCCTACCAGCTTGACGGGGACTACGTTGGCAAGACGCCGGTCGAAATCAAGACGCTACGCAAACGAGTGACGATACTATTTCCGCCAGACGCGGGAGATCGGGTGTTCGATTCGATCGGAGTCACGAAGCGAGCGTCGCAGTGACAACGAAGCGGAGTTCCATCCTTTGTCGTCTGGTTTGGAGCGTCTCAGCCACCAGTTTGCTGGTCACTTTCTGCGTAGCCTTCACACTTCAACCCGACGCAGCCGGGCTCGGTACGCATCAGCAATTGGGACTTCCGCCGTGCACGTTCGTTCTGATTTGGGACATTCGTTGCCCGATGTGTGGCATGACGACTTCTTGGACACACTTGGTTCAAGGCCGTCTTGTTGCCGCCTTACGCGCAAGTCCCGGGGGAGTCGCGTTGGCGTTTGCAGGAGTTGCCATCCTGGCCTGCAACTACCGCATGATCCGTGATGGTCGTTGGCCCAGTCGGCGTCAAATCAACGGCTGGACCTGGGTGCTCGTCTCAGTCGTGGTGCTGATTCTCGCCGACTGGATTTATCGTGTTTTTCTGTAAGTTCCGAGAATCAAGCCGGCAGCTCGCGAAGATCGGGATTGCTTCGTCGATGACCTCTTCCGATCAACGCGAATAAGTCGCCCAAACCGATGTCGTCGCTCAGATTTTGGCGTCCAGCGTGAGAATTTGGCGTGCGTGATGCCCGGCGGCGAATTTACTAAACTGCCAGTTGCGAGATCCATCGACGCGCAAGACACGGCCTCTAAGAATCCAAATGGACAAACGCCAATTCGAAGACCTGATGCGACGCATTCGCAGTGGCGACGAAGAGGCTGCGCGAGAGTGCGTGACGCACTTTGAACCGGAACTGCGGCGGATTGCTCGGGTCCGTTTACGCGATCCGCGACTGCGTTCCCTTGCGGACTCCATCGACGTTTCCCAGTCCGTTTTTGGGAAGTTCTTCGAACGCTATTCGAACGAACACAATATTGAAACGCAGGAGCAACTGCTCGGGTTATTGGTCAAAATGACCAAGAATCGAGTGATCGACCTGGCCCGCAAGCACAAGCCGACGGGTTTGGATCCGCATGAAGGAGGCGTCGCTCGCGAAGTGAAACATCTCGGCGAACTGGATGCAATGATCCATGATTCAGGCCCCAGCACGGTCGTGGCTTCACGGGATCTCGCCGCACATATTCGCAGTAAACTGACGCCGGAAGAATATGATTTGGTGGAAAGGCGGAACCTGGGGCAACCCTGGGAACAAATCTCGAACGACCTCGGCCGATCCGGGGAATCGCTTCGCAAGCAACTCGCACGAGCACTCGAGCGGGTTCGCAAGGAGATGAACTTCGAGGCAACCTAATGCTTCGTCACGATTGAACTTCGGGGGTTTGCGAAGATAGCCTCGTTTTTAACTTTGCGGGTTCCGTTTGACGAAGCACTGGCGAAACGTGCAGAGTTACGATGGGTGTGATTTTCGACTGGTATCTCGAATTCTTGTCCGATCATTTCTACCGAGAACGTTTTCACCTGCGTCGGCGGGTTTTGACTTTTGCGTCTCTCTTTTGACTCCTTATGCAATCTCAAATTGTTAGCCAATACCGAGAGCTGAGGTCTTCGGGCGGCACTTTCGATGACTTTCGAAAGCGTTTCCCCGCGGTGGCGACGGCAGATTTGCTACAAGTCATTGCGGAGGACCAGAGGTCTTCGCCGGGCGGAGAATTTCGTTCCCTGCAGTGGTATTTGGAACTTGTCCCTGAACTCGGCGATGATAGCGAGAGTGTTCTAGAAGGGATCTACTCAGAATGGTTGATTCTCGAAGAGCGTGGTGAGTCGATTGCGCTGGATGGCTACCTGGATGCTTTCCCGGAGTTGGCCGATGCGATCGAACGACAATGGCAATTGCATGAAGCCTTGAGGCTAAGTGACAGCGTGTTGAAGCAGCCGTTTGATCCGGCCGCAGCGAGAACACCAGAGCTGAAGGATGAGTCGACGGTCGGAGAACGGCGTGCAACGCCGCCACCGCCAAAGTTTGATGACCTCGTAATAGAATGTCTTGCCGGGCGTGGCGGCATGGGCGCCGTTTTCCGGGCTCGCAGCGATACGCTCGATCGCCCCGTTGCCGTGAAAGTCCTCTCACGATCCGTCGAACCCAACTCACCCGAAGCGAGGCGGATGGAACGCGAGGCTCGCGTCGTCGCTCGGCTCGATCACCCCAACATTGTGACCGTCTACGACGTGCGACGCGATGATCGCGAGTTGCCTGTGATCTTGATGGAATATGTGGCCGGGGGAACACTTGCGAAAAAATTGTCCGCCGGTCCGATGACTCCCCGCGATGCAGCCGCCTTGCTCGAAAAAGTTGCCGGGGGGCTCGCGGTTGCGCACCAGTCGGATCTGATTCACCGCGATCTCAAGCCAGCCAACATTCTTTTGACGCAAACGGGTGAGCCGAAAGTAGCCGACTTCGGACTGGCACGTGCGATCTCGCCCGGGTCAAAGGACGCAACCGCACCGTCTCAGTTCGTCGGTACGCCCAGCTATGTTTCGCCGGAGCAAGCACGCGCTGAACCGGAGGCCGTGAACACCGCAAGCGACGTGTTTTCTCTCGGCGTCATTCTGTATGAAATGCTAACCGGCCGTCCACCCTTTCAAGCGGCCACGGCATGGGAAATCGTCAGCGACATCCTGAACGAGGACGCCACTCCGGTGCGTCAGTTGAATCGGCGTGTTCCGGTGGACCTGGAGACGATCACACACCACTGTTTGGAACGATCGATTGATCGCCGCTACGCAAACGCAGCGGAGCTTCAAGCCGATCTTCGACGGTTTCTTGATGGCCGCCCGATTGCCGCGCGTCCCACGTCGATACCGGTTCGTGCATTTAAGTGGGTGCGCCGAAATCCGGCGCTGTTCGCGGCGCTATCGCTGATTGCGGTCACGCTCTCCGGCACCGCCTTCATCGCGGTCTTTTCACGGAATCGTGTCCAGCAAGCGCTGTCCGAGACGTCCGTTGCGCTCGACCAAGCGGCTCGGCAACGCGACGTCGCTGTGAAAGCCATGAACGATCTGGTTTATACCGTGCACGACGAGTTGCAGACCCGCGAAGCTTCCGTGGAGGCTCGCGGCGCTGTTCTTCGGTCCGCAATGTCAGGCCTGGAGCGTGTCCTCGAGAGTGATCCGGACGATTTAAAAACTCGATTGACGATGGCGGATGCTGAAAATCGTTACGCCTACATCCTGTCCCAACAAAGCCGCAACGAAGAGGCACGGGTCCAATACGAAAAGGCACTCGACCGCGTCGCACAGCTGGAGGGAAAAGAAGCTCGCACGCTGGATGGGTTGATCAAACTAAATCTTGGGACGTTTTGCTTGAGAATGGCGAAAATGGATGAGGCAATTCAGCACTACCTGGATTCCTTGACCGTAACCGAGTCCATGCTGGCGACGTATCCGGCGGATATTGACCTTCGAAAAACACGATGCCAAAGTCAAGCCAAACTTGCAGCGACCTATGGTGCAAAAGGAGACTTTGCTTCCGCGTCGAAATACAGCCAGGATGCTTTACCGAACGCCCTTGAACTTCTCAAAGAGCTACCGGATGACCTGCAGCTTCTCTTCCTCGCGTCCGATTTGCAGTCGTCACTTGCTTCCAATCTCGCCCTTCAAGGACGTTCCGAAGAGGCTGCGATCGGTTACCAGCAAGTGCTCGATCGACTTGCAATCCTGAATCCACCGGAAAGCGAAGACGTTCAGCTGCGAACCACCTATTTCAATGCAATGATGCAGCTTGGGATTCTCGAGCTGTCCGCTCGCAAGTATGAAGACGCACTGGCAAAATTGAAGGACGTCGAACAAGCGTACTGGCGGCTGATCGACGTCGAGCCGAATCGTATTGGCTTTCGGCTTCGCATGGGCGGACTGCAGCTCACGTTGATGGGTGCTGCGTTCGCCGTGGGAGAAAAAAACGCGTCAATCGAACACGGCAGGGAATCGATCAAACAACTATCGCTTGCGATCGAAATGAATCCGTCGGCCGAGATCCAACGATCACAGATTTCCGCTGCTTGGTCAGGGATCGCAGAACTAAAGCTTCGCGAGGGCGATCTGGAAGCGGCTCAATCGGCACTGGATGAAATGGTCGAAAACCTGGAACCGCTCGTGGAGCGATTTCAGATGCAGGCTCTCTTTCGCTATTGCGAGGAATGGAACCAGTTGGTTCGCGCCGTGCGGGGCGAAGAAACCGAACTTGATCCCGCAACCGTGTCGCGTGCAAAGCGATCGCTGGCAGTCATGCAAAAGGCTTGCGCAGGAGACTTTCAATCACTCAATCAAGACCGAGAGATCTTGCTCGCAGATTCGGAAGCGACGGTATCTCCAAACGTCAAACTTCTGCTCACAAAATGGTACGCCGTGAGCTTGGGCGAACTCTACCAGCAGCAAATGAAGCGGAATGCCGAACCTGAGGTATTGGCGGAAACGGCGAAACAGTGCATTGATGCGATCCGCGAACACTTACAGCTAGAGAACGCCGACCAATCATTCCCCGTTTTGGATGCGGCCTTTCTCGAACTTCGAGAGACGGAGTTGTTTCTCGTTGCCTTTCCGTAAGAGACGTTTCAGATCGACCTTGACAGTCTCGGTGTCCAGCGGATTCGATAACCTGCTTCCAAGACATCGCCCTTGGGGGTTTCAATCTCCTCTGCTTGCTCCGGCGTGTTCAATTGCAGTTCGCCCGACGCATCGCTCGGTGAGTCACCCAGGGGTCGCATATCGGTTGCCGGTTCACCGTCGTACAACTCGGGCCGCTGCAATTCGATTTTGTCGGCATTGGGCTGAACAATGACCGGTGCGGGCAAATTGGACGATGCCGGCACGAACGATGAATAGCCACTGGTGATCGCGGTGCTGAAGGGGTCAAAGTAGTCGACTGGCACGCGTTGCATCACTTGTCGAGGAACCGTGATCACTTCTTCATACGGCTGGTAGACCTGCTCCGTGACGGGACGTTTGACGGTTGTCACCACCGGTTCGTACTCGGTGTACTGGACCGTGTGGGGAACTCGACGAGTTTCGTAAACAACTTTGCTGGTCTGAACTGGAACACGTCGGACGCGTTCTTCTTTGATCCAGCGTTGACTGGTGATCGGGACACGCCGCGTCTTCGTTTCGGTCACGGGGCGCTGCACGACGAAGGGAACTTTGCGAACCATCGTCGTCGGCACCATGCGCGTTGTTTGAACCGGCACGTTCTCCGTCATCACTTGCGTCTCCAGACGTGTGCTTTGAACAGGGACGTTCTGAGTGACCACTTCCGTCTGCATCCGCTGAACTTGGACCGGCACTTGCCGCTGTTCCATGACCGGCTGGTAAGACGTCTGTGCGATTTGCTGATTGACGTAATTCGGTCGATAGACCATCTGCGTCCGCGCGACCGGGGGTGTGTAATAAGGAGCCACCACATTGCCCCCTCGGACACGAGCAAAAATCCCCAGCGGCCCCGGCGTCGCGTAAAGCCCACGCTGGTACTGAACGCCCAGGCCGACTTGGCCGGGCGTGATCGTCGTTTCGGGAACGTAACCGCCCGCATCAACCGTCTGGTTGTAGACCTGCGTTTGTGGCCGATAGCTCAGGTACTGCTGCGTTTGCAGTTGAGTCTCCGTCACCGGCCGTTGCACCGAGTACTGCTGCTGGTACATCCGGGTTTCCGTCACGGGGCGCTGCACAGAATACTGGCGTTGGTACACCTTGGTCTCCGTCACGGGACGAAACGTCGTGTACTGCTCGTCACGCATCTGGGTTTCGGTCACCAACCGTGTTTCGTTGTAGGTTTCGTCACGATAACTCGTTTCCGTGACCGGTTTCCAAACCGAGAATTGTTCTTCCTGGTACGACGTTTCCATGGTCGTGACGGGAACGCGAATTTCACGCATCTCCGTGCGCGACTTCACAACCGGCCGGTAGGAGGTCACTTCCTGCTCGACCATCCTCGTCCGGTAAGTGGGACGAAGTCGTTCAACGGTTTGCTGCTCGTAAACGGTTGTCGGGCGGAGCGAGTAAGCCTGAGGGAAACACAGCTCTTGGCCGCTGGCGGTCTCACCGGAAAGAAAGACCGATGAAGCGACTGCGAAAACGGCGACGAACGCGACAAGAGATCGAGGCGTGCGAGACATCACAAAAATACCTGGCGAAGCTAACTTAGAATGCAGACTCTGCTTCCTAAGAGTACGCAGTGCATTAGCGAAAAGCCAAAAAAAGACGCGAAAAAGCAGCTTTTCAGCGTTCACCGCTCCTACCATTTTCACCAAATTGCCCGACCCGCGGATGCCTCCAGGCCGACGCAATTAAACAGAAGCTCGCAATTTGACGGTTGTGTCAATCAGCCTGGTCTTTCGATTCGGATGCGGCGTCAAACGTCGCTTCGATTTCACGATAGTTCGAACGCATCAGCTCTAACTGCTTGTTGAGCTTGTCGAGGTCCCGGCCGTTGTCGATTGACTCGTTCAGGATCGGTCGCAGCCATTCTTGCATCAAATGGAACTGGCCCTTGATCAGATCCGCCAGCACGCGTGGCACCTTGTGCTGGACATAGACTTTTTGATCCGGTGGGTTCGCGGTTGCCTGGTGCTCGCTGATTTGACGGAGCTGGTCGCTGGTCGACTTGAGAGTCGCCGAAAGCTGTTCGGCAGAAGTCGTCACGCTTTGTCGCAGCGAGTCCACCCGAGCGTCCATTCTTTCTTCGACGCCATCGTTGCCCACGGCAATCGCTTTCGAAATCACTTGTCGGATTGATTCCAGTCCGTCACGCATGGACGCCAACTGTCGCATGAGCTGGCCGGCTTGGTCCTCGCTATCGAGTCCTTGCATTCGCACGCTTTCGACGAACGCGTATTTGATACCGTCCCAACGCTCTTTTTCTTCGGTCGTCAGAATGCCCATCAGCTCTTTGAACTTCAGCACGTTCGCTTCGTTGTCGGTCGTGAGCGTCTGTGCATCTTGTTCGTAGCTACTGACAATGAGCGACTGCAACTCACTTTCATTCATGACACCGGCGACCTTTTCGGCGATCCGGTTCATGTTCCGATAACTTCCTTGTAGCTTGAACGGTGGCTCGGTCCGGTAGGCGTCAGCTTGCGCAGCACTTCGAATGTACGCACGATTGACTCGCAGGACGACATCGCGAACTCGCAGCAGTTTTCGCATGACTTCGTACATGTCACGCACTTGGTCGAGCGAGAGATTGCTTTCCAGTTCGATTCCTTCCAGCGTATCCCGTTCCGCAGCGCGGACGATCGCACGCGCGTCTTCCGGAGGTGCGGTCGAAAGTGGTGCAAGGGTTGCGTTGCTGGTCAAACAGTTTTCCAAGTAGCTCATCTCGAACGCATCGGCTGAGTCCCCGATGATTTCGCCCAAGTTATAAACGTCGGCTCGGTTGGAAAGCATGTCTGGGATTTGGAACCGCTCGCCGCTTTCGGTATACGGGTTCCCGGCCATGACGACCGAAACTCGTCGTCCGCGTAAATCGTAGGTACGCGTCTTGCCGTTGCTGACGCCTTCGATCTTCCGCGTTGCGTCACAGAGCGAGATGAACTTCTGCAAAAACTCGGGGTGCGTGTGCTGAATATCATCCAAATACAGCATCACATTGTCACCCATCTCCAACGCGAGGTTGAGCCGTTCGACTTCTTCTTTGGCGGCCGCGTTGGGGGCTTCGGCAGGATCCAGTGAAGTGACTTGGTGGCCGATGGCGGGTCCGTTGATCTTCATGAAGACCAACCCCAGGCGATTGGCGATGTACTCCATCAAGGTCGTCTTGCCGTAACCGGGCGGAGAGATCAACAAAAGCAGACCCATCCGATCGGTTCGTTTGTTTTCCCCCGCCGCACCCATTTGTTTCGCAAGGTTGTCACCGATCAGTGGCAAGTAGACTTCGTCCAACAGACGGTTGCGCACAAAGCTGGTAAGAACGCGCGGTTTGAATTCATCCAGTCGCATGTCTTCGCGAGCCAGATCGACCAAACGATTTTTGGCTTCGTGAAGCGCTCGATAGCGGGGAACAACATCGTCTCGATAGGTTCCGACGCGTCGCAGAAGCTCATGGTAGTGAAGGTTGAGCACTCCGCCGTCGATTCGTTCGTGGCTTCCGACCATCTCCGTCAGCGGCCTTGCGACGGAGGCTTCGGTCACCTTCATCGAGGACGTTCCGCCGCCCAAAATGGCCCACGCAAGCTCGTCCAAGTAGTAGTCGGCCGGATCGAGCGAGTCCGTTGCGTCATGTGTCTCCACAAATGCCTGTGCCCAGTTTCTGGCTAGGACGAAACTGCGGACGACATCGGATTCGTTGCTCTTGAGGGCGGCAGACAGGAGCTTGTCACGGTCCGTTTCTGGAATCGACTGGACAAAATCGTCGTAGAGCTTTGCCGCACGGCCGCTGACGACCCGCTTGCGCTGCGTGTGAACGAGTTGATCGAACAGGTAGTTCGAGATGGCTTTGGGCGTGACACGTTCGTGAAAAAGAGGCGCCCAGGTTTCGGCGTCCTGTTCCGCGAGTGATTCCAGTCGCGTGCGGAATTCGACAGCGGGCCTGGCACCGGGAAACGCTTTCGCAAGTTTCGCAAAGCCGCCGATCCAATCGGTCATCGCCTTGCGTGTTTTTGCGGGCAGCAACTTCTCAAACCATAGCAGCGATGCGATTCGCACCGAAGGCGCGTGCGAGAGCAGGTCGATTTCGGATTCAATTTCCAACAGGCACGACAGAATCTTTGCCGCATCATGATCGTGCACACCCTTGGCGTATCCTTCGTCGAATCGGCCCCCGATTTTCGATTGGATCCAGGCGGCATCGACTTGATCAGCTGTCACCGTAGCCGTGCCCAGCTTCAAATCATGGAATAGGTCGACCGCCAAGTATTCGGCACGATAAACCGTACGGTCTTCGCTAACGGATTCCTGGTTCCAAAGGTCCTTCGCCGCCAACAACGAAGGATCCTCCATCGGATAGAAATACTGTGTCCCTGTAAGATGGAGACACATTTCTCCGCCGCGTAAGACGGTGGTCAAGTCGAGAGGCTGCGTGTTGACGGCAAACTTCTGCTTGCCCAGCCGAATCACGTCGCCGCCTTCTTCGTAGAGGTCTTGACGGTCCTTGAGCTGACGGACGGAATCCTCCCGAATGGTCTTCATTCGGCTTTGCAGATCCTCCACGCGAACGGCATCATCGAGTTCTTGCAGTTGCTCAATGATATCGCGAACCTTCTCGACCATCAGATCGCCTGCGAAGTACGCGGCGATCTCGTCCGAGGAATCCATGGAGCGAACGCGGTTATCGATTCCCTTTAGGATGCGATCCGCCGCCGATGCGAGTGACTCCGCCCTGCGATTTCGCTTTTCAACCAGCTGTACTTTACGCGACTCAAACGCGGCATACACTTCTTCGCGGCGAACGGCGAGCTGCTCAATGAATTCATCGAATTCGGCGAATCGGCCTTCCAGCTCTTCCAATTGGACCATGACTTTCGTCAGGTACTCGTCACATCGCTCGGGACTGTCGCAGACATCCAGGTAACCCGATGTGGTTTGTTCCAGCAGCTTCAGTTGAGACGCGAATTCGGCGCGACCCTCTGCGCCGACCAACTCGGTCGTGCGTGCTTTTAGCGCACTGCGAACGCGGTTGACTGAGGCGAAGACATCGCCGATGGCGTCAATGATTTCCGTCCGCTTCGTTGCGTCGTCGATCTTGAGATTGCTGACGGTTTCGGTCAGCAGTTCCAGTTGCTCGGCCGCCTCGTCAATCTCCTCCGACAGCTTCTTTGATTCCGCGACCGTTTGGACGGAGGCAACCTTTTCGTTTGCCGTCGCGATACGCTCGACATACGGGTCCAGGGAGCCTGGCGTGAGCAGAAAATCGACACAGCGTCGGCTGAGTCGTTCACTTTTCTCGGCGGCGGCTTGTTCGAGTTGCTCGACGATCTCCTCGTCGACGTACCGAAGCTCTTTCAGGCCGAGCGCGTGACCTCGTTGCAACCGCAGTTCCGCCAGGGACTCGACAAACACGTCGATCGATTCGAATCTCCGTCGTTCGATCTGTTTGATCAAATTTTCGATCCCAGTACGCACTTCATTCGTGCGGGTCTCCGTTTCGCGCCGAACTCGAACGACCTTGTCAAACTCTTCGATCGCGGCATTCGAGGCTTCACGAATCTTTTGCAGCGGCTCGCTCAGCTTTTCTGTTTCTTCTTTGTCGATCCAGAAATAGCTGTCGAGGATGTCGTTGGCTTTGTTATTCAAGTCAACGTACAAGCCCTCGTAACTGTCGTCTTTCTCAACCAGTTGCAGCAGCTCACTACACTCGGCCATCCCGCCGACGATCTCTTTATTTCCGATCTTGAATAGCAGGGAATCCGTCTGATTCTCTGGAACGTAATTCGGCCCGGTGAAAGGTGTTTGCCAGATCTGAACCGCGTGGTGCTTGGCCGGTTCTTCCTGACCTCGGAAACAGACCATTTCCCCTTTTTCAAAGAACGTCTGCCCGTGGCAGACAAGGGGAGTCTCGACCGACTGGTCGATAAGGTTGTACCGAAGTTGGACGTAGGTGCCGGTATGTGGCGCATAGAAGAGGTACAGGAAGTCCTCCCCGTTCGGAGATGCGATGGTTCGCTGGTAGCGCATGTCCGAGAGTCCGGTGTCGAATCGTTTCGATTCACCGGTCTGGAGGTAATAACCCCCAGGGAAGATCAAGCCCTGATCGCCGGGGAGCATGACGCAGGCATCCGCGATTTCATCCAACCGCACGACTTGCTGAATCTTGCTGTTGTAAACCAGGTAACGGTAGGCGTTCTCCTGGTAGGGTTTCATCCGCAACAAGACGAGGTGGCCGAGGATGGCATAGTGAACCTCGGCGTCGTCAAGTGTCTGGTCGGCATTGTCAACCGGTTCGGCGTAGATGCCCCCACCGCTGTCAGTGTTGTTTTCGACCTTGATGGTCAAGTCGCCTCCGACCGTCTCGACGAAGACGATGTCATCAATCGAAATGTGCGGGTGATCGCCGTAGCGATGTTGATCGCGATTGGTACGCGTCCAACGGAACTCGTGTTGTGCGGGCTCCGTCACCTCATGTTCGCTGCGATTGTCGACGTACTCGACGGCGGTTGGCGTGACGCGCCATTTGAACGTCTTGATATCGCGGTCGGTGCGCCCCACCTGGAACACCATGTGAAGGATGGGGCCGGTGCGAAAGAAACGCAAAAATCGGGTGTCTTTGTAGAACCGATAGAGTTCCCCGAAATCGCTGTGAAAGCGATCGTCGTTGATGACATCCAGGGATGCACGGTGAAATTGATTGTCCTCCAGCCGATAACAGGAGAACACATCGGCGAGTTCAATTTCGGTCTTCAGTCCGAATTGGACGTTGTAACCGAAGAGGAACTCGTCGCCGATCGCGACCAAGTCACGCGGAACACAGTTGTGCTCGGTCGTGACGCGTTCGGTGGAGATTAACTTTGTCTCGATGTTGCCGAACACTTCGGCGCGAGACTCGTTCAGCTTTCCCAGCCGCGTCCTCAACTCGCCTGCGGCATCCCGCAAGCGGTTACGAAGAACTTCGTAGGTTCCGGCGGCGAGTTGTGACTCGGACATTTAGGACTGTTGACCGTTGGTGGCGGGAGCGGAACCGAGCAGACGACCGGCCTTTTGATCGGCGACGTTGGCGGTGCCAGCCATCGACAGAAGACTCGTCAGCTGTGACCGGACATCATCGGTGCCGGCCAAGCCCATCATCTTCGCGATCAACGCCGCAATGGACAGGTCTTTGACGCCGTCGGTATCGAGGTTGAACTGCTCGATCATCTTCTTGAGCTGATCGGTGAAGTACTCGGCGTTCCCGTCAAAGAACGTGTCCTTGATGTCCGTTGCCACGCGGCTGTTGTAGACAAAGCGGTCGATTGCCTTGCCGCCCTTGACCGCGGACGTGATCTGGTCGAAGAACTCTCCGTCGCCACCGACAATGTCGATGCGAGCGGCTTTGAGTGCTTCGCCGACCACGCCAGCTTGACTCTCCGCGATACCGCGCTGAGCATCGATGGCTGCGATCTCGACGTCCTTTTCCTTTGTCAGCGTCAGCTTGAACTCTTCGTGGTCTTTGCCCACGCTGTCCAGCAACTTCATCGCTTCGGCTTTCTCGGTAATGCCGGTCGCTTCGCTGCGGTATTTTTCGAGGTCGACACTGGCTTCGGCCATGCCCTGCTTTTCGACGGCACTGGCCTTGGCTTCGATGCCCTTGGCTTCGGCGACGGCCTTTTTCTCCAGCACGTGTGCTTCGGCGACGCCTTCTTTCTGCAAGCTGTCAGCTTTCGCCTCCTGCACGCGAGCTTCCGCGAGCCCCGTTGCTGCCGCTTGGGCGGCTTCGGCTTCGGCCAACATTTTCGTCGCCGCAGTTTCCTTTTCGGCGGCATCGCGTTTGGCTTCGGCTTCGATGCGAATCTTCTCTGCGAGTAGTTCGCTGGATTCCTTTTCGGCCTGAGCCAACTTGGTTTGACGGATCAGCTCTTCTTGAGCTTTCATTTCGGCTGCCGTGATCTGAACGGTCTTTAATCGCTCGGCTTTGGCGACTTCTTCAGTGTCCTTGATGCGTTCTTGCTCTTCGACGACGGCCCGTTCGACGGCGACCCGCTCACGGATCACTTCTTGAATGTTCCGCTTTTCGGTTTCGATCGCCTTTTCTTTTTCAACGCTGGCGACGCCCACGACTCGCATTCGTTCGGTCGCTTCGAGTTCGCGGTCCCGGTTAACGCGTTCCAGTTCGACCGCGTCGGTCTTTTCCTTGTTTCGCTGAGCAACCAGGATTTGACGATCCTTGTTTTCGGTTGCAATTCCGAGTTCTTCTTCGGTGATAATGCGAGCTCGCTCGGACTCCAGACGTTGCTCCTCGCCGACTTTCTTGGCGGCAGCTTGCTCTCGAGCGGAGATCTCTGCGATTTCACGTTTTTGCTTCTCGACGGCTTCTACACGTTGGCGTTCGAGCGCAAGAATCGTTTCTTCTGCTTCCACGTCCTGCTTCTTGAGCGTCTTTTCTTTGTCACGCGTGAATTGGTTTTCTTTGACCTTTTCGTCCGCGGTCAACTCGGTGATCTTCTTGATTCCTTCCGCATCCAAAATGTTGTTCGGCGACAACAATTCGATGGGAGTTTGCTCGAGGTAGTCGATTGCCGCATCATCCAGTCGGTATCCGTTGAGGTCCGTACCAATGACCTTCAGGATTTCATTCTTAAACTTGTCGCGTTCTTCGTACAGCTCGACAAAGTCGAATTGTTTACCGACCGTTTTGAGTGCTTCGGAAAACTTAGCGTCGAAGAGTTCCCGAAGTGTATCGATCTCACTACATCGTTTGGCACCGATCGAAGCGGCGACTTCTTTCATTTCCTCTTCACTGCTATCGACGCGAATGAAGAAGGCAACTTTGATGTCCGCACGAATGTTGTCTTTACAGATCAACCCTTCGCTCCCTTGCCGGCTAATTTCAAAGCTCTTCAGCGAAAGGTCCATCAGTTCGTAACGATGGACCACGGGCACGATCAGCATGCCTCCGCCGGTTACGACGCGCATGTCACCAATACCGGTCTTGACGATTGCTTTGTCAGGACCGACGACCATGTAACACTTCTTGATGGTGGCTACGATGCCCAACAAGATTGCAAAGCCGATTCCGAGCCCGATGAGAAGGCCGGTGTAACCCTCGGCAATCAAAGGGGATACGAATGCGTAGGGAGTCATCACGTGCGGGTCTCCGGTTCGATGTCAGTTACGATGTAAAGTCGTTGAGCGGGCTTGAAGTCGATAATCCGCACTTCCGTTCCTTTCGGAATCTCATTTCCAGTTGTGCGGACATTTAAAAGCAAAGGCGCGGCATTCGTTCGAAACTTAGCTTGCCCAAAAGTTTCGGAGGCGGTGATCGAGGAGATTTCACAGGTTGCTCCGAGCAGTCGTTTCTTGTCGTACGCCGGTGGCGGTTGGAACTTGTCCACAAAGGGTTGCGTCGCAATCTTTGTTGCCACAATCGCCATCACCAGGTTTCGCACTCCGAGAAGTACGGATGGAAAGAGGTCGGACGAGTAACGATGCGAGTCATAAACATGCCAAAGGCCGTACGAAACGCTCCAGTAAATCATCGCGAAGACACCCACCCAAAGGATCAACGGCATCCGGCCAAAGTTGGTCCACCTCACCGTCGTGGTCATCAGGCCGGTCAGGAATTCAAAGCTGCCGGCTTGTCCGATCGCTGCGTCACCGCCGGACAGATCCACATTTCCAGCGTCGACGTCACCGCCGAGATCCAAGTCGGGCCCGTCTAAATCAAGCCCGTCTAAATCGAGATCCGGCGTATCGATGTCGATCCCCACATCGGCGTCCAGATCAATGTCGGGAGCGTCTAAGTTGAGATCAATCAAACCGATCAGTGCGACGACGGTGTACATCACCATCAGGCACACGAGGATAGATGCCGGCCAGACCGGACCTACGAACATCTGTGCTGCGAAATCGTCGATGATCCGTTCCATGAACCTGCCTTAACCAACGCGTCAAAGAGCCTACTTGGACTCGATAGAGTACGGCATCACGCGCTGGCTCACCGGGCGCGAGAACTGGTTTTTTTACGAATTTTCAGCACGAAACGCCAAGGCTCTCCTCGCGCGACCTTCAAACTCGAATGCAGCTCATGTTGTTCGTCTGGGACGCTCCCAACGCAGCACTCGCAAGAGGATCTTTTGAAGCCCAACTCGCCTGACACCGCTGGCGAGGGGCAACAGCTTGGTTCGTATTTTGGGCTTCGGAACGGTTTTTTCTTTTTTCCGGGTTTCTTTGGCGGGTGCGATCGTGCGTTGGCAACGAGTGGTTGGGAGCTGGACTAGAACAGCCACCCCATGGACTCTCGTCACCTTCCACGATGGCAAAACCCCCTTCCCATGCCTCAAATTCGCAATCGACGTCGACATATTCGGTCTACTCGTTCACGTCGGCAACACTTGCTGGAAACCCTCGAATCAAGGCAACTTCTCAGTGCGACGACACTGACACCGGAGCAGGAAGTCGAGCTGAAATCCGGTCTCGACAGCATCGAGTCCTTCGTCGATCGAATCGATGCCGTTCCGCATGCGACATCCGAGTTGCCGTTCCTCGCGACGTCGTTCAACGAAGCCGTTGATTTGTCACAAGTCCTGGCAGAAAACTTCGTCAACCCGCTGGCACAGTTTCTTGACGGTGACGACACAACGCGTGGATCGCTCGCCGATGCCATCGAAGCACAAGACGTCGTCGACGCAGATCGAGGATTCGAATTCCTTGTCGGTGAAGTCCAACTTCGTGAACAAGGCAACGAGTTTTCGTTTGCAACCAAGCTCTATGCGACGCAGCAGGTTGACTACGAAGTTGACCTGGGCGATGAAGCCGCGAACCTCGGCTTGGACTTTGAATCATCACAAAACCGGGCGGCCGAATTCGGATTCGCGTTTGAGCTCGCCTTCGGGATCGACGACGCGGGAGACTTTTTCGCCGAAATCGAACGCGTTGAAACGACGGTCACCGACACGACCGAACTGATCGCAAGTTCCGCGATTCCGGAGGCGAGCCAACTCGACCAGCCAATCACGCTCACGGTGTTGATCAACGATCAAACCAATGTCACGGTAACCCTACCGGCAACGACGGACGGAAATCTCACGCCGATTGCACAACGTCTGACGCAGGCGTTTGCCGATCCGCTCCGTGAAGCGGGATGGGAAAATGCCCTCGAATGGACTGATTCGAAGAACCGTCTCGTACTCCGATCTCAATCGGCATCCATCGATCGATTGCAAGTCTTTGGTGACGAGACACTTGAACAGCTCGGGCTTACCAGCGGACAGGAGTCGGCCGCTCCGTTCACTCCCACACTTGACTACGGTTTGGTCCGCTTGACGAGTGACTCGGGTGGGCTCGCAATCACCGGCACGCTCGATGTGAGGGTTGATGATGGAGCAGACGGACGTCTTTCGACCACCGAGTTGATCACGACGGCGACGATTGCGACAGCCGCGATCGGTTCGGGACAGTTCCTGTCATCGGTCACGCCCAGCCACGGGACGCCCGTTGCGGGGCGCCCCAAGATTCGTGCACAAGCCGCGCGCCTGTTCGGTTCGCCCAGCCCATCGGTCACCACCGAGGCGTTCGATGAAATCGACCGGTTAAACGAAGAAGTAAGGAGTAGCCTGCGCGAGGGCTTTGCAACAATCGCTTCGTTTGGAACAAGATTGGAATTGGAAACCGAACTCGCGAACTCACTCCCTGGTTTGGAAGCTAGCGGTGCGGACCTGGCCGACGTTGATGATGTCCTTCGTGACAAGTTACAATCGTCCATCGAAAATCTGCTCACGACTCAGCCACGTGTTACTTGGGAACAGGTTCGCGAAGCACTCGCATCGGTTCCTGAAGTGTCGGACGTGCAGCTGAGCGAAAACGATCAATCCGTCTCACTCGACTTGGAACTGCTGAGCACAACCAACTCCCAACAGCCTCTGCGTTACGGGCAACTCGCCGAAGATGCTGGCTTCGCCGTAAATGAAAACGAACGACCGCAACTGAATGTGCGTTCCACAATGGACTGGGCATTCTCCGTGGAATTGGATCGTGCTCTGACGGCATCAACACTCGAAGCGTTTCAGACCACGTTCGACCGAACCGACACCCGATTCGAGATCGACAATCAAGCACTCGACTTCGATGCTTCCGTCGGATTTCTATCGGTCGCAGTGACCGGCCAAGCGAGTCTCAACACGACGCACCGGATTGATGTTGCGGGTGGCCAAACGGTCTCGGCAGCGCGCTTGTTGAGCGAAGATTCGGAATCACTTTTCACAACGAGTGAAATCGGTGCCGCCGACGTTTCACTTTCGCTGAGCGGCACCCTCGGTGAGACGACGCTCGGTGCATCGATGGCACTGACTTCGGATGACGTCTTCAGCGGCTCCAAGGAACTCCAGCCCACCGATTTTACGCAGGTCGATGTCTTCAAGAACTTGACCGCGGATGATGTGAGCGGAGGGTTTGCGCAGCTCAGCAGTTGGTTCGGTGACTTCGCGGACGAACGTCTCGGCGAGACGATCCCGTTTTCCAATCGAAGCTTTTCGGACTTGATTGATCTTGAGTCACTTTTTAGCGACTCGATCGTTTCAAGACTGACCGCGGAGGAAGGCCAACTGCAGTTTCGAACCGTTCAAGAACTGACGGAGCTCTCCGAAAGCCTCTCCCTGGAAAGTTTCGATGCGAATGCAAATGAGCTGACGATGCTGGTCAGCATTGACGCTCCGCTTACGGAGACTCTTGATGCGGATCTCGAATTTGATTTCGAACTCGGAGATTTCAAAGCCCTCTCCACCGATGCATCGGTGACGCTGACGAGCGACCTGAGAATCGAGTTTCGACTGGGAATCGACCTTCGACCGATCGGGCTTGGGGATGGCGCGTTGTTGATTGACGAAGCGACCCCGCTCGCAGAAATCAACGACGGCATGGGCATTCCCGATCGAGACGATTCGGAGGATGACCTGCGAGTCAGCTTTCGCGATGGCACCGAGCTTTCACGCATCCGGTTAGATGGTGCTCAAACGCTTGGGGATGTGCTTGCGATTCTCAATAGTGCGGCCCCCGGTCGCTTGTCGGCCGAGCTTTATGACGAGCGAGACGTGACCATCGGGATCCGTCTCGTCGACTTGACCGAGGGCGAAAACGTGTTTGCCGTGCGAGCCATCGAGGACTCACTTGCAGGCGTCGCACTTGGGATCGTTGGCGAAGGAGATGACGACGGTTCGATCGACGGTCTTCCGTTGCACGGCGATACGTTTGCGAATCACTTGTTCGTCGAAGAGACCGATCAGCCGATCGCGACGGGGACGGTCGAATTGAGAGCGGACACGTTTGATGCAACCGCGAACTTGGGATTCACCGAGGTCAGCATCAACGCGGGGGCCATCCAGCAACCCAGCTCGGTGTCCGCGTCGGTTGGACTGTCTCAGCCAAGAATGACAGCGGCGGAGCTCTTTCAGTCTCTCAGCGCTGACGCTCAGGCCGGTGTCGAAGCACTGGCGGAGCTTGCCGGTCAAATCGACTTGCAGCTCCCGACATTCGCCGTCTTCAGCGACGGACCGGATGAAGGCAGCGAAGAGGATGTTCAAAGCAGTACGGTCCTGGTGTCCGTTTCTGAGTTCGGAGACGATTTCGCCGCCGAGGTTTCCGGTTTCGCCGACTCCGTTTTGGAACAGCTCACGCAAATTGATGTGGGCGATGTGCTGGATGGTTTGCGGACAGGTCTTGGAAGGCTGCTTTCGTATGAGGGACTCTCGATTCCTTTCTTGGGCGTCGACTTACCCAGTGCCGCCGGCCTGGAGTCGTTGCTCAGCCGTGTCGAGTACGCGATTGATTCCATCGGTGGCGCATCGCTCGATGTCTTGTCGGCAGGAATCAACCGTCTTGCGAACGTTGGTTTGAGCCCGAGCGACGAAAGCTACCAACGGATTGATTTTCCCGAGATCAGCGTTTCACTGTCGCAGCTCTTTTCGTTCTTCGAGTCTGCGAGCGAAATTGCCCCCGCAGAAGATACCTCCGACACGCTTTCGCTGCCCGACTTGGAGTCGTTGCTGCGCGACTCGTTTGGTTTTGAAATCACGCTACCCAGTGTGACGGTTTCCGCGGAGCAATTCGCCGACTATCTCAACGACTTGCGGTCGATTGCGGACGAGTTGTCCCTCGCCGGACCGGGCAGTCTGCAAGCACTTGAGCAGGTCCTGGAAGACGCGATCGGTCTGGACGCGAGCAAAGGCCAGGGAATCGGACTGCAGATCATCACCGACCCCAGCAGCTTGGAAGATCCCGCACCAGGTCCTCCCCCCACAGCGATTGAAATTCGTTTTGACATGGACCTCGGTCAAGACATCGAAGCCTCTTATCCGCTGAGCGTCGATCTGGCAGACCTTGGGATCAATGGTGTCGGCGACTTAGTTGACGTCGGTGGTTCGTCGACCGTCATTTTGCAAGCCGGCGTGAGCGGCAGGGTCTCGCTGGGACTCAATATATCGTCGGGCGATGAAACCGTCGTCACGCCATTCCTCTACACCAACGCCGGCGGGACGAGTCTCACGTTGTCCGCCGGTGCCACCGCGGAAGACATCGATTTCGAAGCTTCCCTGGGACCACTCGGGATCGGCATCGTTGGCGGAGTCGCCGGTATCAACGCGAGCGGTCTTGTCGGAGATTCGAATCCAGCCACATTTACCATTTCACTCGATGATCAAGGAACGAACGCGAGCGATGGCCGCTACTTGTTCGGCGATCAACTTTCATTTGACGTCGAAACAACCGGTGGTGTTTATGCCGCGTTACCAGTCGAACTCCCACTCGGCTCCCCATTGACGACGATTGAGTTTTCCGCGATCGGGAACGACATCGAACTCGGGCAACTGACAGACTCCAATTTCAATGAAATCGATGACGTCATCCAGGCAAAAATCAACGAAATTGCCTCCGCTGGCATCGGCGAAAATCTGCTCTCATTAGTGGGCGGCTGGGAAGGCGCCTTTGACTTATTGACCGATACGATGCGAGGCGACGTTTTGGGCGTCCCTCTGCCGTTTATCGGAGAAGCCCTCGCCGACGAAGCGGACTTCCTGGACGAAATCAAACGCTCGGTTCTGGATAACCTCGAAAACCTCGCCGAGCTGGGAACCGGGATCGTTCAAACGGAAATCTTCAACGCGCTCGGCCCGGGCGGTTTGGATCTCTTGCAGGACCAGCCCCCCACGGGTGATGGTGTGGTTACCGCGGACGACGTGATCGCCGTCGTTGACGTGGAGAACGATCGGGTTGATTTTGATCTCAAACTTGCCAAAGCCACCGAAGCGATCGCTTTGCCGATCGACTTTGACCTTGGGCTGCCGGGGCTCAACCTGGACATCGATGCTCCCGTCGAACTTCAATTCGGTTTCGAATTTGATCTTGGTTTTGGCGTCGGTATCACCGAAGGCTTCTACTTTGATACCGAGGACACTCAATTGGTCGTGTCCTTCACGGCCGATGTTGCGGAACTGGACGCACGTGGTGAACTTGCGCTGCTGGATATCGAAGCCACCAGTGGCACCGACGAGTTTGAGGTTGCCGAGACGTTCTTCGGCGGACAGTTCATCGTCGACTTGGTCGAACCGAACCCGGTGGATGCGGAGGACGCACGCCGACTGACACTCAGCGAGATGTTTGCCGGAGATTTCTCCGACGTCGTGCAACATGAACTGAATGCAGAGGCGTTCGCCAATCTTGCCGTCATCGCCAGCATCGGTGAATCGAAAGTCCTGCCGAGTATCCGGACGGATCTCTTGCTGCATTGGCAACAGGGCTCCGGATTCGACTTTGGCATCGAAGACCGGACGCCGACTCCGGCAGAGCAATTGGAAGTGACGCCTGAAAATCCGATCGCGGTCGAGTTTGCGAATGTCGAGATGAACATCGGCGAATTCTTTGGCGGATTCGCCGGAGACGTTCTCGGGCGTGTGCAGGACGTGCTCCAGCCAGTTCAGCCCGTCATCGACGTGTTGACACAGCGGTTGCCCGTCATCAGTGACTTGGGCGGCAGTAATGTGACGCTGGTGGACCTGGCGAGACTGTTTGGACGTGCGGACGTGGCGGACTTCCTGCAGTCGGTCATCGACGTCAATGATCTGATCAACAGCTTGCCAAATCCGGCGTCGCTAACGGGTGACGCCGCGTGGCTACCATTGGGCGAATTTCAAATCGACGCGTCGGCGCTGGGCGGTTTCGCGGGAGAGAGCGAAGACGGCTCGGTGAAAGAGATCACCATCCCGGACTTCAATGCCGAAGACACACTCGGCGCCCTCGAATCGCGTGGTGGTCAGGGCGGCCGGTGGAAAAATAACTTGCAAGGAGCCAAAGGAAGCCTCTCGTTTCCGCTCCTAGAAAGCCCGATCAACGCGTTCAATTTGTTGATCGGCAAAGACGTGGATTTGTTTCTCTATGATGCGCCGGCTTTGGGCGTGGACTTCAGTTACTCGCAGTCGTTTCCAACACCTATCCCGGGACTGTTTGCCGAATTTGGTGGACGAATCGCCGCCGTCGCCGACTTTGCCTTTGGAATGGACACGACTGGCATCTCCAAGTTCAAAGACACCGGTTTTGTTCCCGACCTCTTCGATGGTTTCTTTGTCAGTGACCGCGCCAATGCCGATGGAACCGGCCGCGATGTCCCCGAAGTCTACTTGCGCGGCAGCCTGACGGCGGGTGCAAAAATTGACTTGCTATTGGCCGAAGCGGGTGTCCGAGGCGGAATCTACGCCGACGTGAACTTCAATCTTAATGATGGAGACCGCGATGGACGCGTCCGCGCTCGCGAAATCGCCGACAGTATTGAACTTGGGCCGATCCATATCTTTGACGTCGATGGGCGAGTCGACGCGGGACTGACAGCGTTTTATCGCTTCCTGTTCTTCGAAGATGAATTCGAGATCGCGCGTGTCAACCTACTCAATTTTGAAGTCGCCCGTCCCACCGGCGCACTGCAGGATCCGCTGGCCACGCAAGCGGGAGAGGTGTTGACCGTTCAATTTTCTAATGGAGATGACGATTACCAAATTCTGCCCGGACAAACGGCAGGCTCCATCATCGTCCAAGGCAACAACCAACAGTCTCGTGAGTTTGTTGGCGTGAGCAGTATCATCGGAAATGCCGGCGCGGGGGACGACGTGGTCACCGTTTCACCCAACGTCTTGTTGCCCGTGACCATCAGTGGCGGTATCGGCGACGATCAATTGACGGCCGGTGGTGGCCACACGACCTTCTACGGAAACGACGGAAACGACTCGCTGACAGGAGGATCAGGCGATGACCAGTTGTTTGGCGGTGCCGGGGCGGACGTGATCATCGGCGGTGAAGGTGATGATGAGATCGATGGAGGATCGGGCAATGACTACCTCGATGGTGCTCGTGGTTTCGACGTCATACTCGGTAGCCAGGGTGATGACCAGTTGTTCGGCGGGTTTGACGACGATGTCATCGAGGGTGGCGATGGCGATGATGTGATCGATGGTGGGCGTGGCAACGATGAACTGATCGGCGGACGAGGCAATGACCGAATCGAAGGCGGCCGGGGCGATGACAAAATCGATGGCGGCGATGGCAACGATGAGCTCTTTGGTCAGGACGGCGCCGATGAGATCGACGGGGCTGCCGGAGTAGACGAGATCGACGGTGGAGATCGAAATGACGTGCTGCGCGGCGGAGCAGGCGAGGACATCATTGTCGGCGGACGAGGCAACGATGAAATCTATGGCGGCGATGATGCGGATACGATTCGCGGTTCAGGTGGTAGCGACCGCCTCTTCGGGGATGCGGGTGACGATCTTCTGTTCGCCGATAGCGATGAACTGGGGGATGAACTGTCTGCCGATCACTTTATTGATGCAGGAACCGGAAAAGACACCGTCTTTGGTTCACGTGGAGACGACGTCATCATCGGCGGGCTGGGCGACGACGAACTTCGAGGACTCGGTGGCAGCGACGTTGTTTGGGGCGGATTCGCCGCTCACGATGCTCAGCAGTTTGACCTGAGCGATAACGCTCGATTCGAAAAGCCACCTCGGTTTGATGAAGCGACCTTGATCGGCGGCAGCACTTATGTGCTTCCGCGATTGATTGCGCCGAGAGTCGTTGCTGGCTTGAGCGTCCCCGGGAACACACTCGACGGAAATGACACACTTTACGGCGGCGGGGGCATCGACTTCCTGTTCGGCGGCGGTGGAGAAGACTCCATTTTTGGCGGTGCCGAACAGGACTACATCGATGGCGGCGCAGGCAACGACCGA
This sequence comes from Planctomycetota bacterium, assembly GCA_039821235.1. GTDB lineage: Bacteria > Planctomycetota > Planctomycetia > Pirellulales > Pirellulaceae > Stieleria. Next base: position 13,514 of record JBCBOO010000008.1, on the reverse strand, counting down.
TCGCTCTTCGGCGATGCCGGGGATGACATCGTTCGTGGCGGGCTGGGTGATGATGCGCTTCGCGGCGGTCTAGGAATTGATCAGCTCTATGGTGACTCCGGACGAGACGAGTTGCGCGGCGAAAGCGGAGACGCCTCCGGCAGCACCAACGGGCAACGTTTGTTCGGCGGTGATGGAATCGACACGCTACACGCTTGGGCGGGGCCCAACCCTGGGACGAAAGGAGATGAACTCTACGGAGAGGGCGGAGGCGACTTCCTTTACGGAGCTCACCAAAACGAGGTCCTCTTCGGCGAAGGCGGTGCGGACTACTTGTTGGGAGGAGCCGGTGACGACGTGATCGACGGCGGTAGCGGTCAGGACCAGGCCTACGGCGGTGATGGAGACGATGTGCTTCGAGGCGGTGGCGACGGTGACTGGTTGGAAGGCGAAGACGGTATCGATCATCTGTTCGGTGGCAGCGGAATTGACTTCTTGGTGTTGGATGTTGATCCGTCCTATGAGACGCTTGGCGGAGGAACGTTCGATGGCCACGGCGATTCCACGATCGCCGATGACAACGCGACGGATGTGATGTTGATCAACGGAACGACCGACGATGATTTCATCACCTTTAGCGGAACCCCGGATAGGCGCCTGCGGGTCAGCTACACCAACGGCAGCACCGACGTCGATATCGATGTCGACTGGACGAGACAGAACGAATCCGGAGAAGTCGTCGGGCTGGTGGAGCAGTTCCGAGTTTCCACGGGACTGGGCGACGATACGATTTCATTCGACGAATCGCTTGATCTCACGCCACTTTCGACGCGCAGTCGCGACTTCGTGACCGTGATCAATGCTGGACCGGGCGATGACACGATTCGTGGTTCGGGTGCACGCGACCGAATCGATGGCGGCAGGGGCAACGACACACTGTTCGGATTCGGCGGCGACGACCGTTTGTGGGGTGACCAGGGCCCTGGAGATGGCAGCTCACTTGACCATGACGTCATCTATGCCGGCCAAGGCAACGACGACGTTCTGGGTGGACAAGGCACGAACGATCTTTACGCTTGGTCAGTCGATCCCGGAACGGTCGACCCAAATCCTGATCCGTCATTCGGCGTCATTGATCCGCTCACCAGTGAACTCGAAGACACCGGACTGAACCGAATCATTGGCGGTCCGCGAAATGATCAGCTCTTTGGCGGAACAGGGCTGGACTTGTTGTTCGGTGGCGAAGGCGACAATACGCTCTTCACTCGAACGGGTGAACGTTTCGAATCCCTCGACGGAGGTGACGGCAACCAAGCATGGAAGGACTACGCAAAGAGCACGAATCAAGCCTGGTATATCGGTGGAACCAACGGCGATGATTTGATCACCGTTTCTTTCGTCACCGAACCGGGCATCTTACAAGGCCACCACCTTGTCACTCGGCTCACCAACAATAACGGTTTCTTCACGTTCGATGCTCAAGTCCGCTTGGACTTTGCGGCTACCGACGAAGATGGAAATCTCGTTTGGGATCCCGACGCGGTCTTCGCCGGAGGTGACTTGAATGACGCCGACCCGTTCGCCCGCGCCGAGGCGTTGAACGCACGCTTTAGTGACGCGGTCTCGATGAGCCGATTGCTTCCGCCGGAAGACGATTTTCGTGCGATCATCATCGATGCCCTTGATGGTGACGACATCGTGAATGTCGGCCCGACCGTTCAGAAAACCGTCTGGGTCGATGCGGGTGATGGAAACGACGTGGTCACGATGGTCTCGGGCCGCAGCATCTTGATTGACCAAACCGATCCGGTCACACAGCGAAACGACGATGAAGCGTCCGCGTTTGCACTCGAAGGAACTCCGGTGCTGGTTGGACGAGCGGCTTCGGTTACCGGTGGCCAATTGGCGGAAGATGCCATCTTCGATTTGATCGTCGACGATCTCTCGGAGCATGTTCGAATCACCTTGCCCTCGTCCGCCACCGATGGCAGCGAACCAGGCACGTTACCGAACGAGACTCTGCAGGACCTGATCGATGACCTCAATCGAGTTCTCAACCAGACGGATGCGGCAGGCCGTGTGATCGCAACAAGGGCCGGAAGCGCTATTGCGCTCTCCACCGTGACTCTTTCGCCGCAATCACGGCTCTCCCTCATCGCTGACCCCACCGGGGCGGCGGTCACCCAACTTGGACTTCCTGCAGAGGCTTCCGCGGAACCCGCTCCGGTACTGTCACGCAGCATCCGCTTCACTGGTTTGACGATCGACAACCCCAGTGACGTGGACTTCTACACGTTCCTGGTCCCGGAAGGCGTTACGTTTAGCTCTTCACTGACCAGCATCGGAGTCGACGACGGTCTGGTGTTGGAGGTCTCCGAAGGCGAGACCGTTGATGGATTGACCGAGTACCAACTCCGAGTTCAATCCAACCTCATCCCCACCGTTTACGAACTGGAACTCGATTTCCAAGACGAACTCACGCCTATCGTTTCGGATCTCGCCGCCATTGTTCCGTTTGAGCGACAAGACGTTCTCTTCGGCGGACTCGGGGATGACGTGTTGACCGGCGGGCCAGGAGAGGACTTTATTTTCGGTGGGCCAGGCAACGACATCGTGACTGGAGGTAATGACCGTGGTGCCAGTGATTTGCTGTTCGGCCAAGCAGGCAATGACAAATTTCAAATCGTACCAGCACCACTACCAACACTGACCGGAACGTCAACCACTTTCCTCCCAACACAGAGTGATCGGTTTGACGGTGGTCAGGGGACAGATACGGTGGTTTATTTGGGCGGCGATGTCGATGAAGAAGGCCTCCCCGTCTCCGACTTTGTTTCATTGCGTTCAAACTGGCTGCTGCAACGTTATGAAGTGAGCAGCTATGTGTGGGACACCGCTAACCAAGACTTTGCAAACGACCCAGATGATGCAACAGAGAAACTCCGTTACTGGCACTTCTTTACGACGACGCAAATCGAAGATGCCGTTGTCGATCTCCAAGACGGCGACGACGTGTTTCGCAGTGACGGTGGAATCCCATTCGATGGAAGTGATGAGGAATGGGGAATCAGTTCAGGTGACGCGCAAGCGACTGGCGGTCAACTGCTCAATTTCCGCATCATCGGTGGTCCCGGAAATGATCGGCTCTTCGGCACGTCCAATGAGGATGTGCTGATCGGCGGAGATGGCTTGGACTTCATCGCCGGGGGCTTGGGCGATGATGTGATCGACGGAGGTCCGCAAGACGATCTTCTCTCCGGAGAAAACATCCTCAGCCCGGATGACTTTGAGTACACCAGTCGCGGTGGCGTGCAAGGATCCAACGACACACGGGACTTTGCCGCAACCTTGCCGTCGTTGATCGAAGGATTCGCGATCGATGGCTTGACGTTCCATTTGGGCGACCAAAGTGACAATTACATTTTTAAGGCATTGAACGACACCAGCTTTCAAAACCAAGCATTGGCGGTCGATATCTTCGACCGATTGACGGTAGGGGTAACTCGCTTCGGTGATGCGGAAATTGAATTCGAATCAATTCCGTTTGCCTTGCAGCCTGCCATCAATGCGGGAACTGACGAAGACCCGAGTTGGGAAGTCTTCGATCCACAGGAACGTCGCACCCCAGACGCGTTTTTCCTGACGATTGACTACCCGTCGTTCTTGGCGGGAAGTCCTACAGCGGGCGAAGAGATTTCGTATGAGATTCGTTTCGAAACCATCTCGCCTCGTCCTCCATTGAACGTCGCGATCGATGCCCTGACAGAAGATCCGCTGACCGGATTCAGCCGTTCGCCAATTGAAATGGGCGACGGTGCCGCAGGTGCGGGGGCAGTCATCCCGGTCGGCGACTTCAACGGCGACGGGCACGCCGACTATGTGCTTTCGCACCGAAGTCGTGCCTTCGACCCAGACCTTGGGTTCTTTCTTCAATACGCCTACCTGTACTTTGGAGGTCCGGACACGCTTCTTGATCCGACTGCCGAAGAGCTCTCGAACCTTGAAGTGACACGCCTGACCCTACCAGGCACACTGGCCATACCCGTCGGCGATGAAAACACTGCCCAGTTCGGATCGGCGGGTGACCTGGATGGCGATGGCTTCGATGACATTGTGCTCGGTTCATCCTCTAACGGACGAGCTCAACTCTATCTCTACTTCGGCAGCGATCAGTTCCTTCCCGAACTCTCTCTGAATCCCGTTGACAATCCGAATCGGGTCGCAAGTCTCACTGGGCAATCGGAGTCGGTCTTCCAGATATTGGGTTCGGCGGCCGATTTGGATGGTGACGGGAACGACGAGCTTGTTCTCGCCGCGCGACAGGAAAGTAGCCAGCCAAGGCTGCTCTACTACAATGCACGATCTCGAGACGCTTGGATCAATGAGCCTTTCACGCTTGACTCGTTCGATGGCAACCTCGGAAACTTTCTCGGCAATCACCTCGCACCGCTGGGTGACATGGATGGTGATGGCGACGAAGATTTTGGTGTGCTAAACGACAACCAGTTGCTCGTCATTCGCAGCATCAATCCTCTGGAAACGAGTCTCATCACCAGCCCCGTTACGGATGGATTCGAGGGCAGCAAGATTGTTGCCGCCGGAGACTACAACGGCGATGGTTTCGACGACGTGGTGATCAGTGGAGCGAGTGGCGAATCAATTCTGCGCGGATCGGATACCAGTTTCGTCGTCGACGGTGGAGCACCCGGCAGCGAACAACTCCACGAAGTCTCCGCTCCCTTTTTGCGCCCCATCGGCGATTTCAGCGGAGACGGAACAACCGATTTTGCAATCCAACGTGCCGATGCAGTCGAGGACACGTTCTTCGTCGCGCTCGACGTATACTTTGCAGATGACGCGTCCGAGCTGACCGCTCGATTGTTTGGCACCACTCGCAACCCGAATTTAACGCTCAAGAGTGACCGCAGTCTTGAACTGATCAGCACGTTTCAATTGGCACTCGTTCAGCAGGTGGCAAGCTATGGAAACGTCGGGGACTTGAATGGAGACGGAACCGACGACTTGCTCGTCTTCTCGCCAAACCAAACGGATTTCTCCGTGCTCTACGGAGCGCCCCTCGCACCGACCTCATCTACGGGAGGTTCTGGCGAGCCGGATCCGCTCTTCTCTGCGGAACTCAGCATCATTCCTCCGCTGACGCGAGCTTGGCAAACGACGCTTACTCGCGAAGAAAGTTTGGCGCGGCCTGTCTTCAATGTTCTGATGCCCGAAGGTCGGAGCCTGGTCGGTGCGGTGACCGTCGACGGCGGCATCGAAGACGTGGAACTAGCAGGAGCTCGGGCCATCGGTGACATCAACGGCGACGGCATCATGGACCTCGCTTTCGAGAACGAGGAAGCAGACTTCCTTGTGCTTGGTCCCTTTCGCGACCTCAACGATGTCTCAATCGATCAACTATCTGCCGTTGCCGTTCGTGAATCCTCCGCTTCCAATCCAAATGGTCTCGTGAATCTTGACGGCCGGATTGCAACGGGATTCGGTGATTTCGACGGGGATGACGTCGATGATCTTTTGATCCACCGCCACACGCAGACAAACGCATCCAGCCGAACTGTTGACGTTGAAATCAATCGGCCCAACGGTGTGACGCTTCAGAGTTACAGCTTCACGGGCCAAGTCGATGAGCAGTTCTCCTCGAAAGTCGCTGCGACGAATTGGGATGGCGGCGATCGCATGGAGTTTCTGGTTTCGCTTGAGAACGCGACGACGAGTCGCATTGCCTACGTTGATGACTACGAGAGCCAAATCGCAGCGACGTCCTTCTATCTGGATTCCAACCGCTTGGCGTCCATCGCACCGGAGTTTACCGAATTCAATTCGGCAGCTCGCTTCAATGCGTTCGTTGCGGGCGACATCAACGGTGACGGATTGGATGACATCGCAGTTACCTCGGCAAACCTATGGAATCCGACCAGCCAGTCTGAGCGGGACACCGAACTGCCCTACCAAACCGGTGCGGTCTTCTTCGTGATGGGTGGCCAGCATGGCGAAATCGACTTGGCATCTTCAGCGGATCACGTGCTGATTGTTCCCGGTGGCGCCAGCCGAGTTGATGCGGTGGGCGACTTGGATGATGATGGTTTCGACGAGTTCGTCGTGTATCGCAGTATCGAAGGCGCGGACGGAATTCGGGGCAAGGCTCTGCTCTATCAGGGAACCTCGGATTGGAACGATCGCGGCTCCGTTTCACCGGCTCCATGGCTCACCGTTTCCCAAGGTGCGGTCCCGGAGGGCTTGGGCATCGCCGACGGAGGTACGTTTCGACTCGCGTTTGGCGATCTGAATTCGGATGGCACAACCGAAATGTATGTGGGCAGCTCCTTCAAAGAAACCGTTCTGCTCAGCAATTTTGATGTCGTTCTGGAGAGGTCCCGACGCGGCGAACTGGGCGTCTTCAATGATCTCTCCCAGACTGCCCTCGAAGCCGACGGCGTCCCGATCACACTGTCGGACGCATCCCTGATTTATGAGGGATTGAACCGAACGGAACAGCTCGGCGTGATCGCCCAGCCAACATTGATGGATTTCAACGCCGACGGAATCGATGACCTTTGGGTCGGATCCTCAACACTTGATTCCGGGCGTGGTGGAGTACGGTTTCTGCCGGGCGTCTCCAGCGTCGACGCTCGACCAAGTGCAAACGAGCCCGTGGTGCCGCTTGCAAACCGCGACGCGTTCACCGTTCGCCCTTCGTCGGGTGCGCGGGTGCAATTTGGAGTGAACTCTTTCGACGATACCGAAAGTGAGTTTCGCCTTTCAGCCGAGCAAACCGAAGTTTGGTTTCGCTTTGTCACCGCCGGTGACGGCGACCCACAGTCGGATGTGCGGGTGATCGCCAACCAAGTCGAACGTGGACTGAGAATCGATGTCGTTGATGGCTCGGGCAGAGTGATTGATCAAGGACAGACTCGCGTTAATCTGCGAAACGAAAAAGCGGGACAGTTCTTCGTTCACGTCTACCGTGACCCAGCGACGCCGACGGATCAAGTCATCGACTTTGTGCTCGAGATCAATGCACCGACACTTGGTCACTCACATGTCGAATCCGATAACGATCGAATCTTTGGCGGAGACGGTGATGATCTTTTGGTCGGCGGTGCTGCCGGGGACCGCATGCGGGGTGAATCCGGGGCGGATCGATTCGTTTCCGAAAATAGCTGGGAAGCCGGCGACGCCCAAACGTTCGCCGGTGATGCCGAAGAGACCATTCGATCGATTCATCCTGCACGGGATACTCGCACGGATGCCGTGGTCGTTCCGGGACCCGAAATGCCCGAAGCGATTCGCGTGGCTATCGCAAATGCGCTCGGACATCCGGTCGTGGTGAACCGTTTCGGTGAATCGGTGACGCAGACACCTTGGCTGGCCAGCAAGCTTGCTCAAATCGAGCTCCTTGATCTCTCGGGGATGGATCTTTCGACCACCGCCGGACTCGAATTGCTCCCCAATTTGCAGTTCGTTGATCTGTCGAACAACCGATTAACAAGTTTCCCGACCAACCTACCGTCCGTTCGATCGCTTCAGTTAGACGGCAACCAGATTCGTGACCTGACGCCGCTCGCCGACATTCAGGTGATCGATGCAACGGATCCAAGTGTCGTTGCCGCTGGTGACTGGCAAAGTGAAATCGGCGCCGACGAAAATGCTTGGCGGGGTGGTTTTCGTTACAACAAATCAGGTGGTTCCCTGACTTGGACCCTCAACGCCGATCCCGGCCAGTCGTACGACCTTTTCGCAAGCTGGCCCGTTCTGACAATCGACAATCCGGAAGAAGTCACGTTTGTGGTTTCAGGTATCGTCGGTGACGACTTGACGGTGCCGGTGTTGCAGACGCTGGCACCGGGCGCGCAGTCCAATCTTGAAGGCGAGTTCGTATTGTTCGGTGGCGTTCCGTGGGAGCGTCTTGGCAGAGTGACACCGCTTGCCGATCAAATCACCCTCACGCTCAGCGGTGTCGATGAACAACCGACTTCCGCAGACGCCATTCGACTGCAACCGACGTCAACGCCGGTACTCAATCTGGAACGACTGACGCTCACCGACAACCCTGTCAGTGACCATTCTCGTGACGAAGTTCTGCCTCGGGTCTTAGCAGTGAATCCAGCGCTGGATGTTCATCTCAGTGATCCCGGAACGGCTCCGCTGCTCCGAGGTCAGGAAGCGGTCACGGCACGTCATCGCTCGTTGGATTTCAATGGTGCGGAGGACGTGGCAGTTCTCCCCAATGAGATCATGAACGGGCTCGAGTCGTTCTTGGTCGAGTTCTGGTTCCAAACCGACACGGTTGGCAGTCGTGTGATCCTTTCCGGGAGCCGAGATGGAAACAACGAGTTCTACGTCTGGGTGACCGACGCGGAAACCATACAAGTGGCCCTTCAGAATACCGCCTACAACTTTGATACAGGCGGACAACCCCTGCAAAGTGTCTGGAACCACATTGCCGTCGTCCGGGATGTCGAAGACGAACGTTTGGAGGTTTTTCTCAATGGGAAAAGTCTCGTACCTTCAACCAACAACCCCCTTCTTATCACCGCTCCACTGGTCATCGCGAATGGCGGTTTGGTACTGGGACAAGATCAAGACGCCGTCAACGGAGGTTATAACCCAGCTCAAGCGACGAATGGGCGAATCGATGAGCTACGTTTCTGGGATCCCTTCTGGCTCAGTAGTGGACAATCGATTGAACAACACCTCCACGAGAATCGTGACCGAACCATCGATGGGAATCATCCCGATCTTCGAGCCTACTATCAATTCGACAGTTCGCATCCGGATTTGATTTTTGACAGCTCCGACAACGGGCGGACAGGCGAACTCGGTGATTTCACCGGTGACTCCAACGACGATGGCACGCGTCCCTCGCGTGGCTCAAACGCTCCCGTTTTCGACCAGACAATCGTCGACCTGAGTAACTCGGTGATTTCGTCCGAAGGAGACGTCAGCTTCAGTGCCTACGTGGACGACCCAAGCGTGACTTCACGCGTCGACGGCGATGAACTGAGCTTGCAGTATCGCGCCGACCTGGCTCCGGGCTCCCTGCGTGTGAACGTGGTTGCGTCGGCGCCCACAGGCGGCTCCGAGTCTTTCCTGGGATTCGATTTCAACACAACGGGAACGTCACCGACCGACCTCTACCGCTATGGAACGGTTTTCGTGGATGCCAATCAAAATGGCATCCGTGATCCGGGAGAAGTTGCCGTTCCGGGGGCAACGATCTTCATGCAGGGTTCCGATGGTGGAATCATTGCTTGCACCTCAACAGATCACTCCGGTCAGTACCGGTTCCTCGCACGGCCCCAATCGGGTTTCGCACCGATCCAAGTTCAATTGCCCGCGAAGTACAAAGAAGTCTCCGTTGATCCGGATGACTTGGTTTACGAGTACGACTTCTCCGTGAGCCCATTCGACGATCGATTCCTTGATCTCGACGGAAACTCCCGCAATGACTTGGACGACAACGGCGGGCCGACACTCACGGATGGCTCGTTGCACCTTCGCCAAGACCAGAGCGTCGGTGGCAACGATGAGACGACGACTCTCTGGCCAACCTTGCTGCCGACAGTCGAATCGGGATACACCGTTGAATTCGATTTGAAAATCGACTCGGTGCTTGCGGAAGGGACCCGAGGTGCATTTGGGATCGCTTTGTCACTGGATGAAAGCAGCATCAATGTGTTGCTTGAAATTGGCAAGAACTCGGTCTACTGGAGGACCGACTCGGGCCCGATATTGTTGTCAACGGACGACAACACTGACACCTTCCATCGCTTTCAAATCGTCCACACGCCGGGAGCCGCAAACGAGTTCTTCTTGTTCCGCGACGGAGAGCTTCTCAACCCGACTTCCGCACCGCTATCCGGCTATCAGTTGTTTTTCTTTTCGACCGACCGGCTTTGGCTTGGTGATTTCAGCTCGAGCTCGACTCAGCAGGGAGCATCCTTGATGGACCGGCTGCGCATCTACAAAGGTGCCAATGGTCTCGGAGGGGCGTCGCCCCGGCCGACGGACTTCAGCAACCTGCCGTTCGCTTCCGCGACCGACTTCGGTGTTCGTCAACGTATCGATGTTGGTGAAGACCGAATCGGTTTCGTGGATGAACCACAAACCTTCGGCGTCCAGCTTGAGTCTTCCGGCCCGGCACCGACGTGGACCGTCCGCCGAGACTCCGAGATCGTTCTGACGATCATCGACAATGAACTCACGTTCACACCAACCGAAATCGGAGACTACACCGTCACGGCAACCGATGGCGTTTCCACGGAGGTCTTTGATCAACTCCTGTTCCGCGTCATTCCACAAGTGGATGAGCCGCCCGCGATCGACTTCCTCCTGGAATCGGGAGCAACGGGGCCGGAGTTTGGTGAAGGCACTCCGATCCAGCTATCGGTTGATCCCGATACGTTCGGACTTGCAAGCACTCCCTCTCTTTACACGTGGACGGTGAACGATGCGGTCGCAGCGACAACCGATGTACCTAATTGGTCCTTCATTCCGCCCGACGAAGGAGACTTTGAAATCGTTGTGATCGCGAGCGATGAAAGTCAAAGCTTGTTTTCGCAGACGCTCTTGCTGCAGCCAAGCAACGTCGAGCCCTCGCTGAGCCTTACTTCCCTTCCGGACTCTGTCGGCGACACACCCATCGTTGTCGATGGCAGTTTCACCGATCCAGGCACGGACGCTTGGCTTGCGACCGCTGACTTTGGTGACGGGACGCAACGACCGATCGTGCTCAAAGACGACCGAACGTTCCGTGTCGAGCATCAGTACTCCGAACCTGGAACCTACCGCGTCACCGTCACGATCGACGATCAGGATGGCGGCTCAACCTCACAGTCATTCGACGTCACTGCCGATCCGATCCGGCCGTCACAGTTTGCGCCACTGCCGATGATCCCGGAAAACCTGGACACATCACTCGGCTCCGTATCGATCGCAGTGCTGGACGTGATCGACGAAACTCCCGATGACACGCATCAGTTTAACTTTGTCGATGGACTTGGCAGTCAAGACAACGCCCGCTTTGAAATCGTCGGCGACACGCTCTTCGTTCGCGCCGGTGAACAAATCGACTTTGAAACCAAGCCGCTGTATCACATTCGCGTGCAAGCGATTGATTCGTCTGGCAATCCCTTCGAACAGTCTCTCGTGATCAACGTAAAAGACGAGACCGTCGTTCGCTCCGTGGAGATTGGCGGCCCGACATCGGGTAAACCGGAACAGCGATCGAAGGTCGAACGACTGGAAATCACGATCGATGGTGACGTGGAATTTTTACCCGGAGCCATCCAGGTCTCTCGGCGGGGTTCCACCGGATTTGTCGCGACGCAGTTGGAAACACGACTCGTCGGAACAGACACGGTTGCCATCGTGACCTTCTTCGGTGACGCGGTCCGCCCAGGAACGGTCGCACTTGACGATGGAAACTACCAACTCGACATCGATGCATCGCTCGTCCGCAAGCGTGAATCCGATGAGGTCCTCGACGGAGACGGGGATGGTATCGAGGGCGGAGACTTCCAGTTTGGAAATCAAGAGAACGACCGATTCTTCAGCTACTTCGGCGACCTCAATGGAAACCGAAATATTGGTGTCGATGAGCTACGGGAATTCCGATCGGCATTCCGAAGCGGTCCATTGGATGCCGCGTTTAACGAGCTTTTTGACATCGATGGGGATGGCCAAATCGATGTCACGGAATTCGGTCAAATTCGTGAACGTCTTGCGGAAACGCTTGATTTTGAATGAGCCGGAGTGATTCCGAGGAGTCCGCTGAGCCAGATTGTCCTTGTGCAAGGTCAACGGCCGGTTTAATTTTGTGGGTTCACGAGCTGGTGTTGGAGCACAATCGGCTCAGCAAACGGCTCCTTCGGATTCAGATTCACCATGAGGATTCTGCGGCGTTTTAGTTCCGCGACCAATGAGGCGTTACCATCCAAAAGGGCGGTAAGTGAGTTTGAGCCCGCGCAGACCGTTGACTCGCCTGTGCTGTCAAACAATTCCGAAAGCGATTCTCAAGAGGAACCGTCCGCGAAAGAGTTCCAGTACCACTGTGTTTGTGGACAGGAGTTTTCGGTTCAGTCGGATCAAAGGAATCACTGTCCCAGCTGTGATCGTGTCATCAACGGTAATCTGCTCCAGCGGAATCTGTCCCTAACCGTCAGCCTGCAGAACTTTGATCCCTCGGATTCAGAGCAAGAATTCGAAGCGGGCGGCTCGTCAGCGTCCCTGGTCGGTGAAAGCTTGGGCCACTTTCGCATCGATCAACAGATCGGTCGCGGAGGGATGGGGACTGTTTACCGTGCACTCGATACTTCCCTGCAGCGATACGTCGCGGTGAAGTTAATCCAACGCCGCTCCAACTCGGGATCAACTCACCAAGCCGCTTCGGATAACGTCGGCTCGGGAAGCGAGGATGATGTTTCCGATGCGCTCGAAGAAGCGATCGCGCAAGCGAGACTCAATCACCCCAACGTGACCACAATTTACTACGTCGGTCGAAAAGGGGAAAAGCCGTTCATGGCGATGGAGTTGCTTCCCGGGGGCACACTCGCCGATCAAATCAAGGAGGGACCGCTCCCGTACCGCCAAGCAATTCGACACGTACTGAGAGTTGCCTACGCGCTTGAGCACGCGCACCAATTCGACATCGTTCATGCGGATATCAAACCGAGTAACCTTCTGCTAACGGATGCGGGTGACGTCAAACTGTCTGACTTTGGTCTGGCGCGAAGTGCAACTCGTAAAACCGCAACCGGGCGTGTCTCCGGCACACCCAACTACTTGGCGCCCGAGATTATCGATGGGCAGCCCGCCAGTATCCAGTCCGACATGTACGCACTCGGTGTGACGCTATTCGAGTTGTTGTTCGGTCGTTACCCGTTCCAGTTGAGCGGCACAACACTCTTGCAACAACTGTCAACCCACGCAGTTGCGTCAATCGAGTACCCCACCGCGTGGCCCAACCAAATCCCAGAGGAGGTGAAGCCGATCTTGGACCGCTTGATGGCCAAGTCACCCGACGATCGGTACCCCGACTACGCGTCGCTGATTGACGAACTGGAAACCGTTCAACCGATCAGTTCCGTTCATGCGGGAATCGTCCCCAGGCAATTGGCTTACCTGATGGATCAAGCGATCGTCTTTGGACTGATGGTCGCCTGGAGCGGGATTTGGGTGTTACTTTCCGGGGCGTTTACGAGTGATGAAAACTCAGGGTCCGACGTGATGGTGGTCTTGGGTTGGCTTCCGATCTTGATGATCTACTTCTGGTGGGTTCGCCAGGGTTTTCGTACCCCCGGCCGGCTGATCTTCCAGCTGAAAATCGTCGATGAGCATGGTCTCATGCTCTCCCCGCGCCGCCGGATGATTCGAGAATCCATTCGTTGTGGATTGCTCGTCGCGTTGACGGTGTCCAGCGTGCTCGGACTCTGGGAGGCAGCCGTCGTGGGAATCGCTGCCATCGCAATTGTCTTGATCAATCTTGTTGCTCTGGTGGCCTCCGCAGGCGAGCGGAC